>DASTHC010000081.1:0-45650 GCA_035718485.1 Gaiellaceae bacterium | reverse complement strand
TCCCCTCCGTCGTCGTCTCCGCCGCCGCGGGCGTGTTGTTGTCGTCCTCCGCAGTCGCGCGTCCGACAGCGAACCCGGCGATGCCGGTCACGAACGCGAGGAAGAGCACGGTCAGCACGAGCGCCGCCTCCGCCGTGACGTAGTTCCAGCGACGCTTGGGCGGCGGGCGATAGGCCATCGCCGAAGGACGATAAACGAGTCGGCGTCAGCGCGCGGCGAAGAACGCCTCGAGCTCCTCCTCCGGCATCGAGTAGGTGTGCTGGTCCTCCGGGAACCGCCCCGTGCGCACCTCGTCGGCGTAGGTCTCGAGCGCGCGGCGGATCTCGGTGCCGATGTCGGCATAGCGCTTGACGAACCGTGGCGCGCGGCCCTCGTAGAGCCCGAGCAGGTCGTGCCAGACGAGCACCTGACCGTCGCACTCTCGGCCGGCGCCGATGCCGATCGTCGGGATCGTGAGCGCACGCGTGACCTCGGCTGCCACTGCGGCCGGCACCGCCTCGAGGACGAGCGCGAAGCAGCCCGCAGCCTCGAGCTCGCGCGCGTCGGCGACGAGCTTCCGCGCCTTCTCGGCCGTCCGTCCCTGGGCCTTGAAGCCGCCGAGCGACGTCGCCGACTGCGGCGTCAGCCCGATGTGGCCCATCACGGGGATCCCGGCTCCGACGATCGCCCGCACGCGCGGCACCATCGTCCCTGCGCCCTCGAGCTTGACCGCGTCGGCCGCGGACTCCTTGACGAAGCGCACAGCGTTCTCGAGGGCGAGCTCGTCCGACACCTGGAACGAGCCGAACGGCATGTCGGCGACGACGATCGGCCGCTTCGCGCCGCGCGTGACCGCGCGGGTGAGGATCAGGAGCTCGTCCATCGACGCGGGCACGGTCGAGTCGTGGCCGAGCACGACCATCGCGGCCGAGTCGCCGACCAGGATCAGCTCGACGCCGGCCGCGTCGGCGAGACGGGCGCTCGGTGCGTCGTACGCCGTCACCATCACGATCTTCTCGCCGCGGCGCTTCAGCTCGCCGAGCTCGGGCAGCGGCAGCTTGCCGTGCGTCCACGAGGCGTAGCGGGGTGCGGGGCTGCTCATTCTCGTTCTCCTTCCAGGACGACGTTGTCGATCAAGCGAGTGTTTCCGACACGGACAGCCGCGGCGAGGACGCGCGGCTCGAAGTCCGCGACCTCGACGTAGTCCACGTCGACGTCGCGGAGGAGCTCGCGCGCCCTCTCCGCGTCCTTCGTCGCGAGCGCACGGGGGAGGGAGAGAGCGCGCCGGCGCTCCTCCGGGGAGAGCTGTGCGTTTCGCGACGAGAGTGCGAGCCCGTCCGCGTCCCGCACAGTCGGCAGGACGCGGAGCTCGAGCTCGAGGTCGAGATCGCGGATCATTCGGGTGAGCACGGCCACTTGCTGCGCGTCCTTCTGGCCGAAGAACGCGAGCTGCGGCCGCACGATGTTGAAGAGCTTCAGGCAGACGGTGGCGACGCCGCGGAAGTGCCCCGGCCTGTGGACGCCTTCGAGCAGCGAGCCGAGCCGCTCGAGGTCGACCCACGTCTGGAAGCCCGGCGGGTACATCTCGTCGACACTCGGCGCGAAGAGGAGATCGACGCCCGCTTCGGCGGCGAGCTGCGCGTCGCGCGACGTGTCGCGCGGGTAGCCGTTCAGGTCGGCGGCATCGCCGAACTGCGCCGGATTCACGAACAGCGACACGACGACGACGTCTGCCTCGGCGCGCGCGGCGCGGATCAGCGAGAGGTGTCCTTCGTGGAACGCGCCCATCGTCGGGACGAGGCCGATCGTCTCGCCTCGGCGCGGTGCGAGCGCTGCGCGAAGCTCGGCGATGGTCGCGACCGTCCTCATCGCGCCGTCGCCTCGGCGAGCACCTCGTAGAGCGGCTCGAGATCCGGACGCGTCCCGCGGATCGCCTGCCGGTGGCGCTCGACGGTGTCCCAGTCGCCGCGCTCGATCGGCCCCGTCAGCTCGAACCCGTTGTCGATCGTGCGCCGCATCAGCGGAACGAGCGCCTCGGGCGGAGCGCCTGCGGCGTCGAACAGCTCGGACGCGACGCGGTGCAGCGTCACGAGGTAGTTCGACGCGATCGCGGCTCCGGCGTGGTAGAGCGGCCGGGCATCGTCGTCCAGCTCGAAGGGCTCGAGCCCGAGCGTTCGCGCCAGCTCGAACCCGACGCGCCGCGCGTCCTCGCTCTCCGCCGTCACGGCCGCGTGCGCGCCGTCGAGCTGCTCCGGGCCGCGGCGCTTCGTGAACGTCTGGAGCGGGTGGAGCCCGAAGCGGCGCTCGTGCGGATCGAGCGCCGCGAGTGACGTTGCGCCCGAGGTGTGCGCGACCCACGGGCCGAGAGGGATCCCGCACGCGACCTCTGCGATCGCGGAGTCGGGGACGCAGAGGAGCACGAGGTCGGCGTCGTCGTCGATCAGCCGGAGCCCGCGCTCGCGCAGCCTCGCGGAGACCGCCGAACCGACGCGGCCGGACGCTCCCACGACCTTGACTGTCTCGATCATCGCTCCAGTTCCGTCTCGGATACCGGGCCGAGCGGAGTGTAGCTCCCGCCTTGACGTATGCGGGGCAAACGGCGCATCGTCGTGTCGAGGTGCTGCCGGAGACGCGGTACGCGAAGAAGGGCGACGCCCACATCGCCTACCAGGTGGTCGGCGAGGGCCCGCTCGACCTCGTCCTCGTCTCCACGTGGTTCAGCCATCTCGAAGCCCGGTGGGACTCGCCCGGCTTTGCCCACTACCTTCGGCGGCTCTCGTCGTTCAGCAGGCTGATCTCCTTCGACAAATACGGGATCGGCCTCTCCGACCCGGTGCCGTCGCGGACGTTGCCGCCGCTCGAGGACTGGATGGACGACGTCCGCGCAGTCATGGACGCGGCGGGCTCCGAGCGGGCGGCGATCATGGGCGCCAACGAGGGCTCGCTGATGGCGGCGCTGTTCGCGGCGACGCATCCGGAGCGCACGACCGCGCTCGTGCTCGCAAACGCGACCGCTCGCATGGGATCGGCGCCAGGGTACGAAATCGGCGTCGGAGCCGACGTCCAAGAGCGCCTCGTCTCGATGGTCGACCAGACGTGGGGGCACGGAGACCTCATGACCGCCGTGAATCCGAGCCTCGCGGACAGTCCCGAAGAGGCCGAGGCGTGGGGCCGGTTCCTGCGTCTCTCCGCGAGCCCGGCGACCGCGGCGGCGGTGATGCGAATGCTCTTCGAGCTCGACGTTCGCGCCGTCCTCTCGACGATCGCAGTCCCAACGCTGATCGTGCACCGCAGCGACAACCCGATCGTCACGCTCGACCAGGGTCGGTACGTCGCGGAGCACATCGAGGGCGCGCGGTTCGTCGCCGTGCCGGGTGCCGACTACGGGCTCGCGCTCGGCGATACGGACGTCGTGATCGACGAGGTCGAGACGTTCCTCACCGGCGCGCACCACGCGACGCGCACGGACAGGGTGCTCGCGACGGTCCTGTTCACCGACATCGTCAACTCGACCCGACGCGCCGTCGAGCTGGGCGACGCGCGTTGGCGCGCGCTCCTCGAAGCACACGAGCAGGTTGCTCGAGCGGAGGTCGAGCGATTCGGCGGGACGATCGCGGAGTTCACAGGTGACGGTGTCCTCGCGAGCTTCGACGGCCCCGCTCGCGCAGTCAGATGCGCGCTCGCGCTTCGCGACCGCGTTCGGACGCTCGGACTGCAGGTGCGCGCCGGGCTCCACGCCGGCGAGATCGAGCGTCGCGGAGATCAGATCGCCGGGATCGGTGTCCACATCGCGGCGCGCGTCCTCGCACTCGCCGAACCGGATCGCGTGCTCGTGTCGCGGACCGTCAGGGACCTCGTCGTGGGCTCGGGGCTCACGTTCGTCGACCGCGGCACGCACACGCTGAAGGGCGTGCCGGACCAGTGGCAGGTTCTGGAGGCGACGGAGTGACGGCCGGGCGCCCGGATTCCGAACGCCCGGCCCCGCGAATCGCTAGCGCGCCCGGAAGGAGCCGAGCATCCCCTCCTGCGCGTGGTCGTCGACCGCGCACCAGAAGCGGTACACGACGCCCTTCTTGACGCGCAGGGACACGCTCGCGCTCCGCCCCGGAGCGATGAGCGGCGTGCGGACGGACTTGCCCCCGCCTCGGATCCAGAAGTCGTGCTCGTCGCCGCTCGCGTTCTTGACGACGAACTTGACGAGCCCAGCCTTCGGGACCTTCGACAGCTTCAGCTTGTAGCTCGTCGCGCTGACCCTGACGGTCTGCGCCGGCGCACCCGTCGCGAGCGGGACGAGCGAGGCCGCCAGCGCGAGCGTGAGCGCGGCGATCGGAAGCAGCTTCTTCAGCATGGTCTCTCCTTTTCCGTCTCCTTGACTAGCCGCGGCCGTTCCGGCCGTGGCCCGAGCTGCTCTTGCCCCTGCCGCGGCGGTGCTTGCCGGACGTGCCGTGGTCGTCGTCGCGCCGCTCCACGCCTACGCCGCCGTTGCAGCGCGGGTCGTTCCGGTGCTCGGCCTCGTCGCACGGGCCCGAGATGTCCTCCGCCGAGCGAACCGTGGTGGACCCGCCGCTCGCCGAGGCGATCCCCGGCGAGACGGCCCCGCTGAACGCTCCGCCGGCGAGCGCGAGCGTCGCGAGACCCGTTGCACCGATCAGCTTCTTCGTCATCTGACTCCTCCTTCGTGGACGCGGCCACGGTAGGAAGAGCCCTCCAAAGCCCGGGCAAGGGGCGCGTTCACGTTCTCCCAGAGCATGGTTAAGGAACGTCGGGAGGTGCCGTCCGACCCGGCGGGAAGAATCGCCTGCCATGAACCGGAGCCGGTGGTAGCGTCCCAGCCGCGATGCCGATCTACGAGTACGTATGCATGGCCTGCGAATCGCACTTCGAGGAGCTCGTCCGGAACGGCGAAGAGCCGGATTGCCCGGACTGCGGCGCCTCGAATGTGCGGCGGCAGCTGTCCGTGTTCGCAGCTCACGGCACCGCCGCACAGCCGTCCTTCGGCACCACCGCGGCCGGAGGCGGATGTTGCGGCGGGAGCTGTGGCTGCAGTTGAGCCGCTAGACAGGGTTCAGCAGCTCGCTTCGTTCGAGCGGCTGGTCTCCGGCTGCACGCGGTGCCGCCTCCACGAGGGACGCACGCAGGTCGTGTTCGGCTCCGGCAACCCCGACGCGGAGCTGATGTTCGTCGGCGAGGCGCCGGGCTTCCACGAGGACCAGCAGGGCTTCCCCTTCGTCGGGCAGGCGGGGAAGCTGCTCGAGAAGCTGCTCGACGGCATCGGCCTCAAGCGCTCCGACGTCTACATCGCGAACGTGCTCAAGTGCCGGCCGCCCGGGAATCGCGACCCGCAGCCCGACGAGATCGAGTCGTGCGAGCCGCATCTGTTCCGGCAGATCGAGCTGATCCAGCCGCGGCTCGTGGCGACGCTCGGCAACTTCGCGACGAAGCTCCTCACCGGCAAGCCGACGGGGATCACGCGGGTCCACGGCGAGGAGCAGTGGACGACGCTCGGCGGCAACCGGGTGCAGCTCTATCCGCTCTACCACCCTGCGGCGGCGCTCTACACGCCCGCGATGCTCAAGGTGCTCGAGGAAGACTTCGCGCGGATTCCCGAGCTCCTCGGCGGCGAGGAGGTGGCGCGTCCGACGCTCCAGCTCGCGCCGCCACCCGAGCCGGCCGTTCAGCTCGGTCTCTTCTAGAGACTACGGGCGTGCAGATCGAGAGCTCCTCGCCCGAGGAGACGGAGGCTGTCGCGGCGCGGCTCGCGGCGGTCTTGCGGGCCGGCGACGTCGTCACCGTCTCCGGCGAGCTCGGGGCAGGCAAGACCACCTTCGTGCGCGGCGCGTGCCGCGCGCTCGGCGTGACGCAGCCGGTGACCAGTCCAACGTTCACCGTCGGCCACCGCTACGACGGCGTCGCGCACCTCGACCTGTACCGCTTCGCCGGAGTCTCGGCGGCCGAGTGGGGCGACCTCGAGCCGTACTTCGACGGCACGATCGCGTTCGTCGAGTGGCCCGAGGCCGGCGAGGACGCGCTGCCGGAGCCACGCTTCCGGGTGCGCATGAGGCACATTGACGAGGCGCACAGGATGATCGAGCTGGAGTCCCGAGAAACCGCTCTCTTGCAGGAGCTTTGATGCTGACGCTCGCCTTCGACACCGCCACCGACGTCGCCACGAGCGCCCTCGTCTGGGACGGCGAGGTGCTCGGCGAACTCCGCTCCCGCCCGGTCAGCGTGCTCGAGGACGTCGACGCGCTCCTCCGGCGCGGCGGGGTGCGGCCGACGCAGCTCGAGGGACTCGTCGTCGGCACCGGGCCGGGCAGCTTCACCGGGCTTCGCATGGGCCTTGCGACCGCCCGTGCGCTCTCGCTCTCGCTCGACCTCCCTGTCGCCGGCGTCTCGACGCTCGCCGCGCTCGCCGCGGGGAGTCCCGGCGCGCTGCCCGTGATCGACGCGCGCCGCTCCGAGGTCTTCGTGCTCGACGGCGAGCCGCGTGTCCTCCGCCCCGACGAGCTCGACGTCCGCGGGCGTCTCTGCGTTGGCGACGGCGCGGTGCGCTACCGCGTGACGCTTGAGGAGCACGGCGCGGAGATCCCGCCGGACGCTGACGAGCGCCACGTGCCGCGCGCGCGGTTCCACGTCGCGCTCGCCGAGACGTTCGGGCCCGCCGACGAGGTCGAGCCGATCTACCTGCGCATCCCCGACGCGGAGAAGGCGCGCGCGTGATCATCCGCAGGCTCCAGCTCCGCGACCTCTCGGCGATCGAGGACATCGAGCGCGACTCCTACGCCACGCCGTGGTCGCGGTCGATGTTCGCCGGCGAGCTCTCGAAGGCGTCGTCGGTCTGCCTCGGCGCGTTCGACGAGGACACCGGCGAGCTGATCGGCTACCTGATCGTCTCCCGCTACGTCGACGCATGGCACGTGATGAACATCGCGGTCGACCCGAGCTCGCGCCGCGCGGGCGTCGCGACCGCGCTCCTCGTCCGGCTGTTCGAGCTCACCACCAGCGACGGCCGCCGCGGCTACACGCTCGAGGTGCGCGTATCGAACAAGGGCGCGATCAACCTCTACGAGCAAGTCGGCTTCCAGCCGCGCGGGATCCGCCGCGGTTACTACACCGACAACCGCGAGGACGCGTTGATCATGTGGCGCGACCCGCAGCCGCAGCCGGTCGCGTGATCCTCGGGATCGAGACGTCGTGCGACGAGACGGCCGCGGCGGTCGTGACCCGCGACGGCGTGATCCGTTCGAACGTCGTCGCCTCGCAGGCGGAGCTCCACGCGCGCTTCGGCGGCGTCGTGCCCGAGGTGGCGTCGCGCCGGCACCTCGAGCTCGTGATGCCGGTCGTGCGGCAGGCGCTCGGCGAGGCCGAGTCGACGCTCGACGACGTCGACCTCGTCGGCGTCACGCGCGGACCGGGGCTCGTCGGCGCGCTGCTCGTCGGCGTCTCGGCGGCGAAGGCACTCGCGTGGTCACGCAGCCTGCCGCTCGCGCCCGTCGACCACCTGCACGGCCACGTCGCCTCGCTCTACCTGGAGCCCGACCCGCTCGAGCCGCCCTTCCTCTGCCTGCTCGCGAGCGGCGGCCACACGCTGCTGCTGGACGTCCGCGCGCGCGGCTCGTTCGCCGTCACCGGCCGCTCGATCGACGACGCGGTCGGCGAAGCGTTCGACAAGGGCGCCCGCCTGCTCGGGCTCGGATACCCGGGGGGCGCCGAGATCGACCGGCTCGCGCGCGAGGGCGATCCCGAGGCCTTCTCGTTCCCGATTGCACGCGTGCCGGGGCTCGACTTCTCGTTCTCCGGGGTCAAGACGTCGCTGCTCTACGCCGTCCGTAAGCTCGCTTCCGGCGAGCTCGAACGGCGCCGCGCCGACCTCGCGGCGAGCTACCAGCGCGCGCTCGTCCGGGCCCTCGTCGAGCGGACCGAGGCGGCGGCAGAGCTCGTCGGCGCCGAGCGGGTCGCGGTCGTCGGGGGGGTCGCCGCGAACTCCGAGCTCCGCGCGTCGCTCCCGTGGGCGAGAGCCGCCCCGCTGCCGCTCTGCACCGACAACGCGGCGATGATCGCCTCGGCGGCCCGGTTCGTCGAGGCGCTTCCCTATCCTCGCTACCTTGCGCTCGATGCCTACGCGTCAGCTGCATGACCGCTGAGCACGCCTGGCCGCTCGCGTTCGTCGCCCTCGTCGTCACGGTCGTGCTCGTCGCGGCCGGCGGCCGTTCGGACAGCCGGGCGGCGGGGGAAGGATCGGCGGTCTCCTGGGCCGGGCTCGCCGGCGCTCCGCGGCCGCGTGTCGCGATCGGGCAGCGGATGGTCGTCGTCCTGCGGGCGCCGTCGCTCGCCGACCACGTCGCGAACGCGGGAGGCCGCGCCGGAGACGCCGACCAGCGCCGCTGGACGCAGCAGGCGCGGGCAGTCGAGCAACTCGTGCTCTCGAAGCTCGGCGTGCAAGGCCTGCCGGTCACGCCCGACCACACGTTCGAGCGGGTCATCGTCGGCTTCTCGGCTGCGCTCGACCCGCGCGCCGTCGCGATCCTCGAGCGGCTGCCCGAGGTGCAGGGCGTCTATCCGGTCCGAAGCGCGTTCCCAGCGTCCGTCTCGTCGCGCGTCCTCGACGAACGCGACTTCCAAACCGGGAGCGGACACCGCCTCGAGATCGCGCTGCCGGGCTTCGACGGGCGCGGCGTCACGGTCGCGCTTCTCGACACCGGCGTCGACCGCGCGCAGCCGTACCTCCGCGGAAGGATCAGGGACGGCGTCGACATCGTCGGCGGCAGCGACCTCGCGCTCGCGGCGGCGCGCCCCGACGACGAGGTCGAGATCGAGCGCCACGGCACCGAGCTCGCCGGGATCATCGTCGGCGCGAGCGGCCCCGCCGGCCTCGCAGGCGTGGCCACCGGCGCGTGGGTGCTCCCGATCCGCGTCGCAGGCTGGCAGCGAACGGCGTCGGGCCGCTATGCCGTGTACGCGCGCACCGACCAGATCCTCGCGGGGCTGGAGCGCGCGGTCGATCCAAACGGCGACGGGGTCGCGCACGACGCGGCGCGGATCGCGGTCGTCGGCGTGGCGGAGGCGTACTCGGCGTTCGCCGACGGACCACTTGCGAAGGCGGTCGCCGGAGCGTTGCGGCTCGACACGCTCGTCATCGCGCCCGTCGGGAACGACGGGCTTGGCGCGTCACGGACGGCGCTCCGCGACTACGGCAGCGTCGCCGGGCCCGGTGGCGCACCGTCCGCGCTGACGGTCGGCGCGGTCGACCTCCGTCGCCGCGCGCGGGACGTGCGCGTGACCGTGCGTGCCGGGCTCACGCTGGCATACGAGGCGCGGATCCCGCTCGGCGGCGTCGTGCACCCGGGCAAGCAGCTGAGCCTTGCGCTCACGGCTCCGCTCGACGGGCTCCCCGCCCCTCGCCGGAACGCCGCGGAGATCGGCTCCTTCTTCGACGCCGGCGGCTACAGCCGCGTCGCGGGCAAGGCGGCGCTCGTCCCGGCCGGCGACTCGCCCCAGCGCGCGGTCGTGAACGCGGCGCGCGCCGGCGCCGGTGCGGTCGTCCTCTACGGCGACGGGCCGGTCCCAAGCGGCTCGCTCGGCCTGGACGAGGACGTCGCGGTCCCGGTCGTCGGGATCCCGCGAGAAGCCGCGCTCGTCGCGATCCGGGCGCTTCGCCGGGGCGCGAAAGCCGCGCTCTCGATCGGCTCGCTCCGGGTGGCGGAGAACGAGAGCCTGCGGCGCGTCTCCGTGTTCTCGTCCGGCGGTCTCGCGTTCGACGGTCGCGTCAAGCCCGACCTCGTCGCGCCCGGCGTCGGCATCGCGACCTCCGAGCCCGGCTCGAACTCGGACGGAACGTCGCGCTTCGGCACGGTCAATGGGTCGAGTGCCGCCGCGGCGGTCGTGGGCGGTGCGGCGGCGGTGCTCGCCCAGGCCAGACCGTCTCTCGACGGGCGCTCGCTCAGGAGCCTGCTCGCGAACTCCGCCCGCCGGATTTCCGACGCGTCGACAGCTGCGCAGGGCGCCGGGATGCTCGACCTCGGCGCCGCCGCGGCCTCCGAGTTCGCGACGACGCCCGGCTCGCTCGCGCTCGGCCGGGCGGACGACGTCGGCTGGCAGACGGCGACCGAGGTCGTCGTGCGCAACGTCTCGACGCGGACGCTGAAGCTCTCCGGCACGGTCCGGATCGTGCGCCAGGGGGCCGGCACGCTCTCGTTCTCCGTCAAGCCGGATCGCTTCGCGCTTCGTCCCGGACGTTCGCGCCGCGTGCAGGTGCAGGCGATCGTCACGACGGAGCCGCAGGGTGACCGCCACGCCGAGGGCGTCGTCGTGTTCAGCGCACGCGGAGCCCGCTCGCTTCGAGTCCCGTGGGCCATCACGTTCGACGAGCCGAGCACCGACCTGATCGGCGCGGTACGCCTGTCTGCGGCCGCCTTCCGCCCGTCCGACGAGCGCCCGACGCTCCTCACGCTCCGCGCCGGGACGGTCCGCCGCACGCCGCAGGGCGAGGAGATTCGCCCCGTCCGCCGCCTGGATGTCGAGCTCATGCGCGCGAACGGCGAACGCCTAGGCATGCTCACCAGGCTCCGGGACCTCATCCCAGGGCACGTGGCGATCGGCCTCACCGGGCGCGATCCGGACGGCGACCAGCTCGAACCGGGCCGGTACCGCATTCGCCTCATGGCCTGGCCGACCGAGCCCGGCGGAGCACCGAGCCGGGCCCTGGTGCGCTTCCGCGTGAAGCGGCCTCCGGGGTAAACTCGCGCAGTTTGCGGCGAAAAAGGAGCGTGCCTTGACGACTCTGCAGGAAGCGCCCGTCTCGCACCTGCGCGAGAACCCGTTCGAGATCGCCCGTGCTCAGCTGCGACGCGTCGGCGACGCGTTCGGGATCGACGACAACCTGATCGGCGTCCTCTCCCAGTGCAAGAAGGCGGTCGAGGTGTCGGTTCCCACCCAGATGGACGACGGCGCGACGACTCGCGTCTTCACCGGCTACCGCGTCACGCACAACATCGCGCGCGGGCCGTCGAAGGGGGGCATCCGCTACCACCCCGACGTGACGCTCGACGAGGTCAAGGCACTCTCGATGTGGATGACGTGGAAGTGCGCGCTCGCGAACATCCCATTCGGAGGTGCGAAGGGCGGCGTGATCGTCGACCCGAAGGCGCTCTCACGCCGTGAGCTCGAGCGCATGACGCGCCGGTTCACGAGCGAGATCATCAACGAGATCGGCCCCGAGAAGGACATCCCCGCGCCCGACGTCGGGACAGATGCCCGCGTGATGGCGTGGATTTTCGACACGTACTCGATGAACAAGGGGCACTCGGTCCTCGGCGTGGTCACGGGCAAGCCGCTCGCGATCGGCGGCTCGCTCGGGCGCGAGGAGGCGACGGCGCGGGGCGCCCTCTACGTCCTCCGCGGTGCCGCGCGCAAGAAGGAGCTGAGCATGAGCGGCGCCACCGTCGCGATCCAGGGCTTCGGCAACGTCGGCAGCCACCTCGCGCGGCTCGTCACGGAGGACGGAGCGAAGGTGGTCGCGCTCTCCGACTCGGCGGGTGGGATCCACAACCCCGACGGGATCGACGTCGCCGCCGCGCTCGCGCACAAGGCGGAGACGGGCTCGCTCGGGGGGCTGCCGGGCACCGACCCGATCTCGAACGACGACCTGCTCCTGCTCGACGTCGACGTGCTCGCGCCCTGCGCGCTCGAGCAGGTGATCAACGAGTCGAACGCAGACCGGATCAAGGCCAGGATCGTCGTCGAGGGCGCGAACGGCCCGGTCACGCCGACCGCGGACGAGATCCTCGAGCAGAAGGGCGTCCTGATCCTCCCGGACATCCTCGCGAACGCGGGCGGCGTCGTCGTCTCGTACTTCGAGTGGGTGCAGGGCCTCCAGGAGTACTTCTGGAAGGGGGACGAGGTGAACGCGAAGCTGAACGACATCGTGACGCGCGCGTTCAACGAGACCTGGGCGGTCTACGAGTCGAAGGACGTCTCGATGCGATTGGCCGCCTACGGCCTCGCGGTGCAGCGAGTCGCCGAGGCGACGACGACCCGCGGCATTTATCCCTAGGAGCACGGGGGAACCCGTGGTTCCCCCGTGGGCCCCCTCCTTCCTCGCAGCGGACCATGAGCGGCTCGAGCTCCGGGCGGGCCAAGCCCACCCTCCGCGGCGCAGCTCCCGCTCGCGCGATCCGCAATCATCAGCGCGTGCCGAATGTCGTCCTTTTCCATGCGGCCGATTGTCACCTCTGCGAGCAGGCCCGCGAGGTGCTCCGGGCCGAGCTCGGCGGCGGCTTCGAGGAGGTCGACATCGGCGGCGACGAGGCGCTCGAGGCCCGGTACCGCGAGTGGCTGCCGGTCGTCGAGATCGGCGGTGTGCGGGCCTTCGTCTACTTCGTCGACCCCGCAGCGCTCCGCCGAAAGCTGGCACAAAGTCGGGCCTGACGGTTCTCTGACGGCTGGAACGACGCCGCTGGCACAATGCCGCGCGGTGTCACAAAGTGGCTGATCGGCTGACCGTAGGCGTCGCGGCCCGCCTCTCTCGTTATCTGCAGGTCCTCACGCAGGCGAAGAAGATGGGCAAGGAGCGGATCTCCTCTCAGGAGATCTCCGACTACACGAACATCAACGCGACCCAGATCCGTCGCGACCTCTCGGCGTTCGGCAAGTTCGGCAAGCGCGGCGTCGGCTACAACATCGACTCGCTGCTGAGCGAGATCCGCGGGATCCTCCGCACGCAGGGACAGCACAACATCGCGCTCATCGGCGCGGGGCGGCTCGGCCAGGCGATCGCGAGCTCGCCGATCTTCGCCGAGCACGGGATCAACATCGCGGCGATCTTCGACTCCGACCCGGACAAGGTCGGCCGGCCGCTCGGCAGCATGAACGTGAGCGACTACTCCGAGCTCGGCGGAACGGTGCGCGACAAGAACATCATCGTCGGCGTGCTCGCGGTACCCGCGGAAGGAGCGCAGCGCGTCGCCGACGACCTCGTGGGCGCCGGCGTCCGGATCATCTTCAACTACTCCGAGGCGCTCCTCGACGTCCCGACAGACGTGCAGGTGCACACGTCGAACCCGGCCGTCGAGCTGCTTCACGCTCTCTACTTCCATCTGACCTGAGGTCGGTTAGGGTCCGCTCCTCATCCTTGCTGGAGGGCAAGGAGTCACGCAAAGGGGGGAGCATTGAGAAGGAAATTCACCACGGCGGCGGTCGCGTTCGCGACGCTCGCCGTCGCCGCGGCGTTCACACCGGCGGCGCTGGCCGAGCGGTACGTCGTCCTCTACAAGGGCGGCGCCTCGACCTCGAAGGCCGGGGACTGGATCGAGCGATCCGGCGGCACGGTCGTCGCGAACTACGACGAGATCGGTGTCGTGATCGCAAGGTCGAGCTCGCCGACGTTCGCACAGGCGATGAAGGGCGGCGCCGGGATCGACACGGTCGCTGTCTCGCGTGCGGTCGCGAAGGTCGATGTCCCCGACGCGTCTCCCGGCGACCTGCCGAACGCACCGGCGACGGAGGACAGCCTCGCGGCGCGCCAGTGGGACATGCGGCAGATCCACGCGCCGGAGGCGCACGCCATCACGGGCGGAAGCTCTGCCGTCGTCGTCGGCGACATCGACACGGGGCTCGACAAGGATCATCCGGACCTCGTCGGCAACATCGACTTCGCGCGCAGCGTGTCGTGCGAGAGCGGTGCGCCTGTCTCGACCCCCGCCGCGTGGGACGACCACGCCGGTCACGGCACGCACACCGCGGGCACGATCGCGGCCGCGTCGAACGGGTTCGGGATCACCGGCGTCGCTCCGCGGGTCAAGATCGCGGGGATCAAGTCGTCGAACGACGACGGCTTCTTCTTCGCCGACATGGTCATCTGCTCGTTCATGTGGGCGGGCTCGCATCAGATCGACGTGACCAACAACAGCTACTTCATGGACCCGTTCCTCTACAACTGCCGGACCGACCCCGAGCAGCGGGCCCTCTGGAAGGCGGCGAGGCGTGCGATCGCCTACGCCCAGAACCAGGGCGTCACCGTCGTCTCCGCCGAGGGCAACGAGTCGGACGATCTCTCGCACCCGCAGGTCGACGTGATCAGCCCCGACTTTCCGCCGGGGAATGAGGAGGAGCGCGACATCACGAACGCGTGCGTCGTCGTTCCGGTCGAGATTCCCGGCGTGATCGGCGTCACGGCGGTCGGCAACACGAAGCAGGTCGACGGCGACGACGACCCCAACGACTACCTCAAGTCGTACTACTCGTCGTACGGCGTCAGCACCGCGGACGTCACGGCTCCCGGCGGCGATTTCTTCTACGGCCGCGGCACGGACGGCGGGCCATTCGGGCTCGTCCTCTCGACGTGGCCGAGCGAGATCCCGTGCGGCCGATCGGTGACGGAGGGCGCAGCGAGGTACTGCTACCTGCAGGGAACGTCGATGGCCTCACCGCACGCGGCGGGCGTCGCCGCGCTCATCATCAGCCGCTTCGGCGACCTGAAGAGCCCGCAGAACGGCAAGCTGCGGCCGGGGACCGTCGAGGCGATGATGCAGGGGACGGCCGACGCACAGCCGTGTCCGACCGAGCTTCCGCTCAACGGGGCCCCGGGCACGTCGCTCGCGAACACTCCGTACTCGGCGATCACGCGACCGAGCGGCGATCCGCAGGAGTGCCAGGGCGGCGCCGGACACAACTCGTGGTACGGCGCCGGTCAGATCAACGCGCTCCGTGCCGTCACGAACGACAAGGGCAACTGAGGACCAACTCGGAGGGGCCGGGCGACCGGTCCCTCCGCTTTACTCGGGCCGTGCGGATCCTCGTCTGGCACGGCTACCTCCTGAGCGGGACGGGCTCGAACATCTACACGCAGGCACTCGTCCATGAGTGGGCGAGCGCGGGACACGACGTCACCGTCTTCTCGCAGGAGCCGCATCCCGAACGCTTCGACCTCGGCGGCGCAACTGCTGTCAAGCCGTACGTCGGCCGCCTGCTGCCCGTGTTCGTCCTCGACCGGTACGAAGGGCTCGAGGCGCGCCTGCTCCAGGACTTCACGCTCGCCGAGCGCGAGGCGTACGTCGAGGCGAACGCGGCGGTGCTGCGGGAGCACCTGCCCGCCGACCTCGTGTTCGCGAACCACGTGCTGCTCGGTGGGCCCGTCGGCGCGGCAACGGGTGCGCGCTACGCGGTGAAAGCGCACGGGTCCGAGCTCGAGTACTCGATGCGCGGGAACGCCGAGCTCTCGGCATGGGGTAAGGAGGGCCTCGAACGCGCCGGCGCGGTGTTCGTGGGCTCGGGCCACATCCGCCAGGTGCTCGACGACGTCGTGGGCCACGTCGAGAACGTGTACGAGGTGCCGCCAGGCGTCGACGTGGACGAGTTCCGGCCGGAGGCTCGGGACGTCGCACTCGCAGCGCTCCTCGAGGAAGCCCGGCACGACGCGCCGAACGCGGGCAACGCGAACGAGCGCCTGCCCGACGCGGGGAACACGGAGCGCTTCGCGCACTGGTTCGAGAGCGACGAGCCGACGGTCCTCTACTTCGGGAAGCTGCTCTACAACAAGGGCGTCCACGTGCTCTTCGACGCGCTGCGCAAGACCGGCGCGCGCGCGATCGTCGTCGGCTTCGGGGACTACCGCGAGGAGCTCGAGTGGAACGCGCCGCCCCGGGCGCTCTTCACCGGCGCCCTCGACCACCGGCACCTGCGGCATCTGGTCCCGCTCTGCGACGTGACGGTCGTGCCCTCCGTCTTCCCCGAGGCGTTCGGCATGGTCGCCGCGGAGTCGGCCGCCGCCGGAACGCCGCCGCTCGTCGCGCGGCACTCGGGCCTCGAGGAGATCGCCGAGGGACTCGAGGCCGAGTACCCGCCCGAGCACCGCTCGCTCACGAGCTTCGCGACGGGCGACGCGGACGACCTCGCGGAGAAGCTCGTTGCGCTTCTCGCGCTGCCGCCCGACGAGCGCCGCGGGATCGCCGAGGCGGGCCGCCGCGCCGTCGAGCGGAACTGGTCGTGGGCGCGCGTCGCCGAGCGGCTGCTCGATCCCTTCAGCTGATCAGGCCGTCAACGGCCGCCGTGGCGAGCTTCATGCGCTGCTCGTGCGGCCCCGAGAGCGCGACCCATGGGCAGCCGCTCGAGCGCACGTAGTTCGCGTAGCGCTCGTGCATCTTCAGCCGCGCATCCTCCCGCCGAAGGCCGAGCTTGTCGCGGTGGAACGGCGTGTCGACATCGCACAGGAGGTAGAGCGAGTAGCGGCCCGAGCGCGCCTGCTCCTCGAGCTCCGCGCTCCGTGTGCCCATGTAGACCTCGTAGAAGACCGCGGTCACGAACGTGTCCGTGTCGCAGAAGAGGACGCGGTTCGCGTAGCCGGCGAGGAACTCCTCGAACCACTCGCGGATCTGCGCGATGTGCGTGAACTCCTCGGGCGCCCAGGGCCGGTGCGGGTCGCCGCGTCCGACGTGATGGTAGGGCGCGCCGTACTCAGGGACCCACAGCGTCGCGTAGTGCTCGGCGAGCGCGGCCGCGAGCGTCGTCTTCCCCGTCGACTCCGCACCGATGATGCAAACGCGCGCGACGCTTTTGCGTCGCGCGCGGGGCGCGTCTGGCTCGGGGAGGTTCACCTCCACTTCAACTACTGTAGTGCCCCCATGGGCGACGAGCAGCGGCTCCCCTACGAGGAGCTCATCAGTCGTTCGCGCGAGTCGTTCGACGACGGGCGCGACTTCACCCTCGCCGTGGAGGAGGAGTTCGCGATCCTCGACCCGGTCACGCACGACCTCTCGAACCGGTTCGAGGAGATGCAGGCGGCCGCGGTGGGGACACCGCTCGAGCCGGACCTCGTCGGTGAGCTGATCGCCTCCGAGGTCGAGGTGCGCACCGGGCGCTGCGAGACCTGGGCCGAGGCGAGCTCGAAGATCGTCGAACGCCGTTCGCAGCTCGTCGACCTCGCCGACTCGCTCGGCATCGTCCTCGGGGCGACCGGCACGCATCCGTGGTCGAGCTGGAAGGACCAGCGGATCATCGACACGCCGCACTACCGCCGGAACGACGAGATCCTTCGCTACGTCGTCTGGCGGAACAACAGCTTCGGCCTGCACGTGCACGTCGGAATCCACGGCGCGGACCGCGCGGTGCGCACCTTCTCGAAGCTGCGCAACTACCTGCCCGAGCTCCTCGCGCTCTCGGCGTCGTCGCCGTTCGTCGAGGACGTCGACTCGGGCCTCCACTCGGCGCGAACGGAGATCTTCACCCGCATGTTCCCGCGCTGCGGCGTCCCCGACGTGTACGGGTCGTGGCAGGAGTGGGAGGACTACGTGCGCTTCCTCTACGAGACGGGGTCGATCACCGAGCACACGCAGATCTGGTGGAGCGTCCGCCCGCATCTCGCGTTCCCGACCGTCGAGATGCGCATCTGCGACGCGCAGCCGACGGTCGAGGAGGCGCAGGCGCTCGCCGGCTTCATCTACGCGCTCACGTGTCGCGTGGCGCGCGCGCTCGACGAGGGCGAGGCGCTGCCCGACCATCCGCACCGGCTGATCGAGGAGAACTTCTGGCGTGCGACCCGCTACGGGCTCTCGGGCGAGCTGATCGACCTCTCGACGGGCGACGTCCGCCCGGCGCGCGAGCACCTCGAGCGGCTCGCGGACTGGGTCGCGCCCGTCGCGGACGAGCTCGGCGTCCCGCTCTCGATCCCGGCCGCGAACGCCGCGGAGCGGCAGCGCGCACGGCTCGAGGAAGGCGCGACGCTGCGGGAGATCTACGCCGAACAGGTGATCGAGCGTGTCCGAGCCTGAGCTCACGCCCGAGCAGCTGATCGAGCAGATCAAGCAGCTCAAGGTCGCCGACCTCGTCCTCTCGACCGTGACGACGCTCGCCCAGCTCGCCTACGCGAAGCTCGAGGAGCAGAGCCGCGATCTCGACCAGGCGCGGCTCGCGATCGACACGATCGGGGTGCTCCTCCCGAAGCTCGAGGGGCACATTCCGGCCGACCTCTCGCGCGACCTGGTTTCGATGCATGCGAACCTCCAGCTGGCGTACGCAGACGCGGCGTCCGAGAAGCCGGTCGAGTAGGCTCCCCGGCCGAGCTTGTGATACAAACCTCGCCGCGCCAAGCCACTCGGCGCACGACTTTGTAACGAGGGAGCCGAACCGACATGGAGTTCTTCAACGAGCACGCCGTAGGCTTCGCGATCTTCTGCGCGCTGGTCGCGATCGGCTTCGGCCTGGGGCTGACCTGGTGGCTGCTCCAGCAGCCGGCCGGCGACGCGCGGATGCAAGAGATCGCGCGGGCGATCCGGGAGGGCGCGGAGGCGTACCTCAAGCGCCAGTACGCGACGATCGCGGTCGTCTCGATCGTCCCGTTCCTGCTGCTCGGGCTCTACGACAAGCTCGGCTGGGGGACGGCGCTCGGCTTTCTGGTCGGCGCCGTGCTCTCGGCCGCCGCCGGCTTCATCGGCATGAACGTCGCGGTGCGCTCGAACGTGCGCACCGCCGAGGCGGCGAAGTCGGGCCTCCGGCCCGCGCTGAACGTCGCGTTCCGCGCCGGATCGGTGACGGGTCTGCTCGTCGTCGGCCTCGGGCTCCTCGGCGTTGCCGGCTACTACGGCTTCCTCACCAGCGTCCTCGACAACTCGCCCGAGTCGGCGATCGACGACCTCGTCGGCCTCGCGTTCGGCGGCTCGCTCATCTCGGTCTTCGCCCGGCTCGGCGGCGGCATCTACACGAAGGCCGCGGACGTCGGCGCCGACCTCGTCGGGAAGATCGAGGCGGGCATCCCCGAGGACGACCCGCGCAACCCGGCGGTGATCGCCGACAACGTCGGCGACAACGTCGGCGACTGCGCCGGCATGGCGGCCGACCTGTTCGAGACGTACGCGGTGACTGCCGTCGCTGCGATGTTGATCGGGACGCAGTTCCCGGGCGACCAGCTCTACCTCTACCCGCTCGCGCTCGGCGGGATGTCGATCCTCGCGTCGGTCGTCGGCGTCTTCTGCGCGCGTGTCGGGCCGGGCGGGTCGATCATGAACGCGCTCTACCTGGCGGTGCTCGTCGCGGTCGTGCTCTCGGCGATCGGCTTCATCCCCGTGACGATGGCGTTCGACGACGGGCGCTACACGTTCACCGAGCTCTACGCCTGTGGCCTCACAGGGCTGGTGATCACCTTCCTGCTCGTCGGGATCACCGAGTACTACACGGGCACGCGCTGGGGACCGGTGAAGTCCATCTCGAAGGCGTCACGAACGGGACATGCGACGAACATCATCGAGGGACTCGCGATCGGCATGCAGGCGACGGCCGTGCCGGTGATCGTCCTCGCGGCGGGCATCCTCGTCGCGAACCACTTCGCAGGCCTCTACGGCATCGCGGTCGCCGTGATGGCACAGCTCTCGATGACGGGCTTGATCGTCGCGCTCGACGCGTACGGCCCGGTCACGGACAACGCCGGCGGCATTGCTGAGATGGCCAACCTCGACGAGTCCGTGCGTGCGATCACCGACCCGCTCGACGCGGTCGGGAACACGACGAAGGCAGTCACGAAGGGGTACGCGATCGGCTCCGCAGCCCTCGCCGCGCTCGTGCTCTTCGACAGCTACACGACCGGCCTGCGCGACGAGAACCTGACGACCGTGTTCGACCTCTCCGACGCGTGGGTGATCGCCGGCCTCTTCATCGGCGGCTTGATGCCGTTCCTCTTCGCGTCGCTCGCGATGCAGGCGGTCGGCCAGGTCGGCGGACAGGTCGTCGAGGAGGTGCGCCGCCAGTTCCGCGAGATTCCGGGGATCCTCGAGGGGACGGGCCGCCCCGACTACTCGCGCGCCGTCGGGATCGTGACCCAGTCCGCGATCAAGCGAATGCTCGCGCCGGCGCTCATCCCGATCGCCTTCCCGATCATCGTCGGGATCATCTCGCCGAAGATGCTCGGCGGCCTGCTGATCGGCACGATCGTCACGGGGCTCTTCCTCGCGATCGCGATGACCTCGGGCGGCGGGGCGTGGGACAACGCGAAGAAGCTGATCGAGGACGGTGCGTTCGGGGGCAAGGGCTCGGAGGCCCACGCAGCCGCGGTCACGGGCGACACGGTGGGCGACCCCTACAAGGACACCGCCGGTCCGGCGATCAACCCGATGATCAAGATCACGAACATCGTCGCGATCCTGATCATCCCGCTCATCGTCGCGATTCACGGCTGATAGCACGGCTGAAAGTGCTTCGCACTTTCAGCCGTGGGCTAGCGGCGATCCGGCCGCAGCTGCCTCCCGGCGGGCAAAGCCCCCTCCAGCGGCTCCGCGCGGCGATCCATCAGGGAGAAACCGCTTCGCATCACTCCGCTGATCCGTCGAACTCGCGGGTTCCGCCCGCTCGTCGCGTGAGGCGGTCGTGGAATCGGCGCCGTCGGCGCACGTAGAGCGCGCGCTGCGCCGCCAGCGTCCCCACGCCGACGACGACAATCGTCGAGATGTTGATCGCGAGCTGCAGGGCCGCGCCGAAGCACTCGTCCCAGTTGCCATACGCGGCGGCGACGCCGACATTTGCTGCGGCCGGAATCGTCGTCACGGAGATGAGGACTCCGATCAGCGCGCCGGACTTCGCCGTCGAGAGCGAGAGCATTCCGGCGATGCCGGCGAATGCGGCGACGAGCACCGAGTAGATGTTCGGGTCGGAGATGAAGAGCGTCTCGGGGTGCTGCACGTCCTCCGGCGCTTCATCGGCTGCTCGCAGGATCAGCGTCAGCGCCGCGCTCCCAGCGATCGCGAGCGGGAAGCCCACCGTCAGCGCCGACACAGAACGGCGTGCGAGGCCGCCGCGGCCGGTGACGAGGGCGACGCAGATCGCCGCTAGCGGGCCGAACTCCGGGCCGACGACCATTGCTCCGATGATCAGGATGATCGAGTCCGTCAGGATCCCGACCGCCCCAATGAGGGTCGCGAGCACCATGAAGGCGAGGAACGTGAAGGAGAGCTCAGTGCTCTCCGAGGTGCGGGCCTCGACCTCCTCCCAGATGACCGCGTCCGCCGGCGAGCCCACGGCGACCCGTTCGGCGCGTCGCGCCCGGTGGGAGAGGGAGGCGTCGACCTCGTCGAGGGCGATCGACCCCTCTGACTCCAGACCGATCGTCCGGAGCTCGGCGAGCAGCGCGCTTGCGTCCTCGCGTGCGACGTCGGCCATGATCAGGTCGCCGTCAGGACGGGACGCAGCGCCGCGCAGGTGGACGACGTTCGAGACGGACGGCACACCCCGGAGCACCCGCAGCACGGTCTCCGCGAGCTTCGCGGGCGCGACCATCCGGAGGTGGATCACCCCGGGATCGTAGAGTTCGGGCGTGCCGAGGAGGCGTCGCCAGCAGGCTGCGCTCGAGCGCGTCCTCGGGACGCCCGCGCTCTTCGCGACCGCCTACGGGAACGTCGGCTCCTCGATCTACTACGCGCTCGGCGTCACGGCGAGCTACGCGCTCGGCCTGACGCCGATCGTCTTCGCGATCGCGGGGCTGATCTTCGCCGCGACCGCCGTCACGTATGCCGAGGGCACCGTCCGCTATCCCGAGGCCGGCGGCTCGTCGAGCTTCGCCCGGCACGCGTTCAACGAGCTCGTCAGCTTCGGCGCCGCCTGGGCGCAGATGCTCGTCTACGTCGCGACCGTCGCGATCTCCGCGTTCTTCGTGCCGCACTACCTGTCGGTCTTCTGGGAGCCGCTGCGGACGAACCCGTGGGACATCGTCGGCGGCGCGATCGTGATCGTCCTCCTCGTCGGGATCAACATCGTCGGCGTCAAGGAGGCCGCGAACCTGAACATCCTGCTCGCGGTGATCGACTTTGCAACGCAGGCGCTCCTCGTGATCGTCGGCTTCGTCCTGATCTTCAGCCCGCAGGTCCTCGTCGACAACATCCACCTCGGCATCGCGCCGACGTGGAGCCAGTTCTTCATCTCGATCCCGATCGCGATGCTCGCGTACACCGGCGTCGAGACGGTCTCGAACCTCGCCGAGGAGGCGCGCGACCCCGCGCGCAACGTCCCGCAGGCGTACAAGCTCGTCGCGGGCGCCGTCTTCGCCATCTACCTCACGCTCCCGCTCGTCGCGCTCTCGGCGCTGCCCGTCTACCAACAGGCCGACGGCGACTGGGTCACGAACCTCGGCCTGCCGCCGGAAGAGGGCGGCTTCACGAACGACCCGGTCCTCGGCGTCGTGCAGAACCTGGGGATCGAGCAGGGGGCACTGCTGCACGGGCTGGAGGTGTACGTCGGGGTGCTCGCCGCGACGATCCTCTTCATCGCGACGAACGCCGGCGTGATCGGCGCCTCGCGGATCACGTACGCGATGTCGGGCTACCGGCAGCTGCCGCTGGTGTTCCGACGACTGCACCCGCGGTTCAAGACGCCGTGGCTCGCGCTCGTCGTCTTCGCCGGCATCGGCCCCATCCTTACGATCCTCCCCGGCGACGTCACATTCCTCGGGACGATGTACTCGTTCGGCGCGACGCTGTCGTTCACCGTCGCCCACTCCTCGATCGTCGCGCTCAGGGTCCGGAGCCCGTCCCAGGAGATGCTCTTCTTCGGTCGGCCGAACCTGCGGATCGGCGGGGTCCAGTGGCCGATCTTCGCCCTGCTCGGCGGGCTCGGGACCGGCATCGCGTTCCTCGTCATCCTGCTCCAGGATCCGACGACCCGCTGGGCGGGCATCGGCTGGCTCGTCCTCGGGTTCGTCGGCTACGTGATCTATCGCCGCTCGGTCCTGCACGAGCCGCTGAGCGCGACGGTTCGCGCGCCGGCGATGGTGCTCGGACCGTCGCTCACGGCGGAGTACCGGATGATCGTCGTCCCGGTCACGCGGTCGGCCGAGTCGGAGGAGGCGATCGTCGCGGCGGCGCGGCTCGCTGTCGAGCGTCGCGGAACGATCGCGCTCGTCCACGTGCTCGAGGTGCCGATGGAGCTGCCGCTCGACGCACCGCTGCCCGAGCAGGAGCTTGCCGCCGACGAGCTGCTCGACAGCGCGCAGGCACTCGTCGAGGAGTACGGGGTGCGCGGGATCAGCCGGCTCGTCCGCGCTCGCTTCGCCGGACAGGCGATCGTCGAGGAGGCGCTCCGGCGGAACGCCGAGCTCATCACCGTGGGCGCTCCGCGCGGCCGGCTCCGTGCGAGCGGCCAGCTCTTCGGCCGGACCGCCGACTACGTGCTCAAGAACAGCCCGGTGCGGGTGCTCCTGACCGCCGGCAGGCGGGAGATGGTGGCGTGATCGGTTCCGTCCTCGCGCTGGTCGTCATCGTCCTCGGTCTCGCGATCATCGTCCGCACGGTGGCCGAGGGTGTCGGCGGCGGCGCCGGTCTCGTGCTCGGGACGCTGTTCGTCGTCGCAGGCGCCGGCCGGCTCTGGCTGGCGCGGAGGCTCTGATGGCGCGCCGGTTCCAGGGGCTGACACGCGCGCTGGGGGGTGGCTCGATCGCCTCGGTCGCCTACGGCGAGATCGGCTCCTCGCTCTTCTTCGCGCTCGGCATCGTCGCCGCCTACGCGGCGGGCCTCACCCCGTGGGTGCTGCTGGTCGCCGGTGCGATCTTCCTCCTCGTCTCGCTCTCCTACGCCGAGGGGACGGCGGCGATTCCCGAGGTCGGGGGCGCAGCGCTTTTCGTCCGGCGGGCGTTCAACGACCCGGCGGGCTTCGTGACCGGCTGGGCGCTCTTCCTCGACTACCTGATCGTGATCGCGCTCGCGGCGCTCTTCGTGCCGCACTACCTGGCGGCTGCGACCGGCTGGGAGTCGCTGCGGGACTCGCCGTGGGATGTCGTCGTGGGCGTCGGGATCGTTCTGGGCGTCGCGGCAATCCGGATCGTGCGCCGGCCCCAGCTGTATGCGATCGCGGTGGGCGTCGCCGTCGTCGCAGTGCTCGTGCACCTGTTGCTGATCTTGATCGGCCTGCCGCTGCTCTTCTCGTGGGACAACGTCACGCAGGGGGTCGACATCGGGACGACGCCGGCCTGGGACGAGCTCGCGTTCGCGCTCCCGCTCGCGATGCTCGCCTACACGGGTCTCGAGACCGTCGCGAACCTCGCGGCGGAGACGCGGGAGCCCGGTCGCACGCTCCCGCGCAGCCTCTTCGCGGGCATCGGCGCCGTGGTGATCGTCTCCTTCGCCGTCGCGATCGTCGGCATCGCAGCGTTCCCGGTCGAGAACGGGACCACGCAGCTCGGCGAACGGTGGCGACTCGCACCGCTCGCCGGCGTCGCCGACCGGATCGGGGCGGAGCTGCCGACGTTCGCGGGCGACGCGCTCCGCATCGTCGTGTCGCTCGGCGGCGTAATCGTCCTGTTCGCCGCGGTGACCACGTCGATGTCCGGGGCGAGCCGGCTGACGTACTCGCTTGCGCGACACGGGATGCTCCCGCATGCGTTCGAGCGCCTGAACCGCAGGACGCTGCTCGCGCCGGCCGCGATCGTCACGACGGCCTCGATCTCGGTGGCGCTGCTCGTCGGCTCCGACATTGCGGGTCGGCCGACCGTGATCCTTGCGAGCCTCTACAGCTTCGGCGTGCTGCTTGCGTTCACGGCGGCGCAGCTGGCCGTTGTCCGGCTCCGAGTCAGCGAGCCCGGGCTGCCGCGGCCGTTCCGCGTCCCGGGCATGCCGTGGACGGGACTGCTCGGCGCCGCCGCCACGGCGTCGGTGTTCGTGCTCTCGCTGCTCACGCACGAAGCGGCTCGCATCGCCGGTCCGCTCTGGCTGATCGCGGGCGCGGTCATCTTCACCTTCGTGCGCCGCTCCCGCGGCGAGCGCTTGCTCGAGCGGGTGAGCCCGGCGGTGGCTGATCTCGTTCCCGAGGAGGAAGGCGCGTACAGCCACATCCTCGTTCCGGTGAAGCTCGGGCCGATCGGCGACGAGGTGATGGCGACCGCGATCCGACTGGCCGAGGAGCGAGGCGGCCTGATCACTGCGCTCCACGTCGTCAAGGTCCCGCTCGACTACCCACTCGACGCGGAGCTCTTCGAGGAGGAGGAGCGCGCGGCGAACTCGCTGGCCGAGGCGAGGATCCTCGCCGCCGAGCACGGCGTGGAGGTCGAGGCGCTCGTCGTGCGCGGGCGATCGATCGGTGTGGCCGTCGTCGACGCGGCCGTCGCGACCGACGCCGACCTGATCCTGATGGGATCGTCGCCTCGCTGGCGCCGGCAGTCACGCTTCTTCAGCCCCACGGTCGAGCACGTCCTTCGGAAGGCGCCGCCCGAGGTGATGGTGATCGCCTTCCCGCAGGGCGTCCTCGAGGAGGACGGCGGGAGCTAGGCTGACCGCGTGAAGGCGATCGTGGTGGGGTGCGGCCGGGTTGGATCCTCCGTGGCGAAGCGCCTGGCCCGCGAAGGCTGGGAGGTGATCGCCGTCGACGAGACTGATGCGGCGCTCGCGCGACTCGGCGAGGACTGGGCCGGCGGCTTCGTCGTCGGGCACGGGATGGACTTGAAAGTGCTGCGGAGCGCCGGGATCGAGGACGCCGACGCAGTGGTCGTGGCGACCGACGGCGACAACACGAACATCGTCGTCGGGCAGGTCGCCCAGCAGCAGTTCGAGGTTCCTTCGGTCGTCGTCCGCCTCCTCGACCCGTACCGCGCCGAGTTCTACGAAAGCCGCGGGATGACGGTGGTCTGTCCGACGAAGACCGCGATCGAGACGCTCGTCGGCCAGGTGCTCGACCACGTGGAGGCGAAGGCGTAGATGTTCGTCGTCGTCGCGGGCGGCGGCAAGGTCGGCTCGAACGTCGCTCGGACGCTGCTCAAGCGCGGGCACGAGGTCACGCTCGTCGAGCAGCGGCCCGACCGCTACGAGCAGCTCGAGCGCGAGTTCGAGCACCAGGTGCAGGTGGGCGACGCGACGGAGCTCTTCGTGCTCGAGCGCGCCGGGATCGCGCGTCCGGCTGACATCGTGATCGCCGTCACCGGCGACGACGAGGACAACCTCGTGATCGGCCAGCTCGCGAAGGAGAAGTACGGCGTCGAACGCGTGATCGCGCGCGTGAACGATCCGCGCAACCAGTCGCTCTTCGACCTGCTCGGGATTCGCCAGACCGTGTCTGCGATGCAGATGGTGCTCGGCCTGATAGAGCACGAGGTGCCCGAGCACGAGCTCGTGCACCTACTCGAGCTGCGCAAGGAGAACCTCGAGATCGTCGAGGTCGAGATCGAGAAGGGCGCTGCGTGCGCGGGCAAGCGCGTCGAGGAGCTCTCGCTGCCCCAGGGGGCGCGGCTGATCTCGGTCATGCGCGACGGCACGGCGGAGATCGCGGTCGGCGCGACGAAGCTCGAGCCCGGCGACCAGGTCCTCGCGATCCTCGAGCCCGGGAAGGAAGACGACCTGCGAAAGCTGATGCTCAAGCAGTGACGTTGCGCCGGGGGGTCATCACGGTCGTTGCGGCGGCAGTGCTTTCTGCCTGCGCGGCTTCGGGGTCGACTGCCGAGCCGTCGACGACCGCGGCCCCGAGTGCCGCAGCGTACTCGTTCAACCCGTACCTGAGCGCGGACGCGCCCGTGCACGTCGCAGCGCCGCCGAACAAGCCGGGGTGGCTCTACGTCGTCGAGCAGGCGGGTCGCATTCGGGTCACGGTGAACGGGCGCTATCGCGCGACGCCGTTCCTCGACATCCGCCGGCTCGTTCAGTCCGGCGGGGAGCAGGGGCTGCTCTCGGTCGCGTTTCATCCGCAGTTCGCGAGGAACCGCCGGTTCTTCGTGAACTACACGGACACGAACGGGAACACGCGCGTCGTCGAGTACCGCGCAAATGCCTCGGGTACGCAGGCGCTGCTGCGCACGCGAAAGCAGTGGCTCTTCGTCGCGCAGCCGTACGCGAACCACAACGGCGGCCAGCTCGCGTTCGGTCGCGACGGGCGGCTCTACGTCGGGATGGGTGACGGCGGGGCGGGAGGCGACCCGCAGGATCGCGCGCAGAGCATGGGCACGCTGCTCGGGAAGCTCGTCCGGATCAACGTCGCGGCCGCGCGCCCGAGTCCGCAGATCGCGGCGCTCGGGCTGCGGAATCCGTGGCGGTTCTCGTTCGACCGCGCGACGGGCGACCTCTACATCGGCGACGTCGGCCAGAACGCGTGGGAGGAGATCGACTACATGCCGCGGGCGCGGGTGGGGGAGCTCACGAACTACGGCTGGGATGTGTACGAGGGCCGCGCCCGCTTCGAGTCGAAGCAGCCGAACTCGCGCGGGCGGCTCGTCTTCCCTGTGCACGTCTACGGGCGCGGCGACGGGTGCTCGGTCACCGGCGGCTTCGTCTACCGCGGCTCGGCAGTGCCGGCTGCGCGCGGGCGGTACTTCTTCGGCGACTACTGCAGCGGGACGATCTGGAGCCTCGTCGTCTCTGGGGGGCAGTCGACGGACGTCCGGCGCGAGTCGTCACGCGTCCCGGGCCTCTCGAGCTTCGGCGAGGACGCCCGCGGCGAGCTGTACGCGACGTCGCTCGAGGGACGGGTCTACCGCTTCGTGCGCTAGCC
Source organism: Gaiellaceae bacterium (assembly GCA_035718485.1). Classification (GTDB taxonomy): domain Bacteria; phylum Actinomycetota; class Thermoleophilia; order Gaiellales; family Gaiellaceae; genus JACCTU01. The sequence goes on along the minus strand of DASTHC010000081.1, from coordinate 18,239 downwards.
GCGCGGCGCTGTGGAGTGATCGTCCGTGTTCCGGCGCAGCCCGTGACAGACACGGCACAGGTCGGAGGGCTACGCTCACCCGCGGGAGGCGGGTGGAACCACCACTCCCCCACCCCTCGAGGGGTGGGGCTGCGCGAACAGCGCGCGCGCTAGCCCGTGCGCCGGCGGCGGACCTGCGGCGGCTGCTGCCCGAGGGCCGCGTAGGCCAGGGCCTGGAGCGACTCGTTCAGCGTGGACAGCTCACGCGCGATGCGGAGGAGGCTCTCCTGCGAGTCGAGCCGGCGATTGAGCGTTCGGAGCTCGTCGCGGATGCCGTCCAGGCGCTCGAGCAGGGCGTCGAGCTGCCGGTCGTCCAGCGGTTGCCGTGGGGGCGCCATCGACCCGAATCTTAGGCGCAGAGCCGGAGCAGCTCGTCGCGCGACCGGACGACGCGTGCCTCGCCGCCGAGCTCCTGCACCGCGCGCCGCTCCGCGTCCTGCCCCGTAGCGAGGGCGCCCAGCTCCCGGGCGAGGCCGAGGTGCGCCACCGCGATTCGCACGAGTGGCTCCGGTGCATCGCTGAACGCCGCGAGGCTCGCGCCGTTCGCCCGGAGGCGCCGGAGCGCGGCGTTCGTCGCCGGCTCGGGCCGGAAGAAGAGCGGTGCGCGACCCTCGGCGAAGCGCTCGAGCGCGCCGCGCCAGTCGCCGACCCCCGCCTCCGCCCAGCGGTCGAGCACGGCCGCAGCCTCCGCACGGTCCTCCGGCAGCTCCCCCGGATCGAGCGACGCGATAGAACGGAACTTGCGAGCGGCGTCGTCGAGCCACTCGTGCCAGAGCGGCCGCGTGTCGGCGAGGACGGCGTCGAAGTCGAGCGCGAGCTTCACGTGCGCACGCGAAGGAAGAGCGCGACGCCCACCGCAACGCCGACCGCGTCGATCGCGACGTCGATCGGCGTCCCGTGCCTGCCGGGGACGAAGTGCTGGTGCACCTCGTCCGACACGGCGTATGCGACGCCGGCGAGAAACGCAGGGAGTGGCCGCCCGATCCCGCGCACGAGTAGCGCGCCAAGCACCGCGTACTCGGCCGTATGCCCGAGCTTCCGCAAGGCGTAGTCGACGCCGCCGAGCCCGGTGTCGAGCGTCTCGACGGACGAGAGGACGAAGATGAGCGCCGCCCACGCGACGACCGGCAGCCACAGGCTCACGACGCGCGGCACGCGCCCGATCATAGGCGCCGCCTCAGCCGCCGAGCGCGCCCGGCAGGTCTGCGGCGACGCCGTTGACGAGCCGAACGACGGCCGTCGAGTCGAACCAGTCGACGACGCTGATGCGGGCGTATCCGACATCCAACGCGAACGCCCGCTCGTCGGGCAGGCCGAGCGCGTCAGCGAGAACCGCGCGCACGACGCCCCCGTGCGTGACGACCGCGATCGTCGCGCCGTCGTTTTGAGCAAGCAGTTCCGCGACAGCGTTCGCGACTCGAGCGCGCAGATCCGCCCAGCTCTCGCCGCCCGGGAACCGCAGCTGTGTCGGCGACTCCATCCAGCGTCGGTAGAGCTCCGGTTGCTCGCGCTCGACCTCCTCGTACGTGCGCCCCTCGAGCTCCCCGAAGTCGATCTCGCTGAGACGCTCGTCGAGCCGGGGAGGACCGATTCGCGAGGCGGTCTGCACCGCTCGTCGCCGCGGGCTGGAGTAGACGTCGTCGAGCTCGATCGCACGCAGTCCGTCTGCGAGCCGCTCGGCGGCAGCCTCGCCCTCCGGTGACAGCTCGACGTCGAGCCGCCCGTAGCAGCGGCCGCGCGCGTCCTCCTCGGGCTGCGCGTGGCGGATGAGGAGCAGGCGCGTCACGACACGAGCAGCACCGCGGCAAGTCCCGCGGCCTGGGCGAGCTCCGTCGTCGCACCGAGCGTGTCGCCCGTGACGCCTCCGATCCAGCGACGGTAGAAGAGCCCGAGCACGACCGCGGTCGCCGCCGCCGCCGCGAGCACAACGAGTCCGTCGACGCCTCGCACGCCGAGCGCCACCGCACAGGCGACCGCGAGAGCCGCCGCAACGCGCAGGAACGACGTACCGACGAGCGCGGCACCCTGTCCCTCGGCGCGCGCGTAGGGCAGCACCGACGCGAGCGGCAACGGCGCCCAGCGCGCGCACGCGGCCGCGGCGGCGAACGCACTCCACGCGTGGTCGACGCCCGCGAGGAGCGACGCCTCGAACAGGAGCACGAGAACGACGGCGACAGCGCCGAACGCACCGACGGCGTGGTCGCGCATGATCTCGAGGCGCCGCTCTCGCGTGATGCCGCCCAGCGCGTCGGCCGTATCTGCCAGCGCGTCGAGGTGCATCGCGCCCGTCACCAGCGCGACGACGGCGAGGCCGAGCGCGGCCGCAGCGACGGCCGGAAGCGGGCCCGCCGTGACGTCGACGACCGCACCTCCGAGCGCGCCGATCGCGCCGCCGACGAGCGGGTAGAGGGGCACGGCCCGCGCGACGGCGGGACCGTCGACGGCCACGACTCGGCCAATGGGAATCCGCGTGAGAAACGTCGTCGCCGCGGCGAGCATCGTCACGTCAGCGACCCGCGTCCGTCACGTGCGCGCTCGCGAACGTCGCCATCTCGCGGAGGATCGCCAGCGACGAGCGGAGCAGCGGCAGCGCGAGCGCTGCCCCCGTCGCCTCGCCAAGTCGCAGCTCGAGATCGAGGAGCGGGCGGAGCCCGAGCGCGTCGAGCGACAGCCGGTGGCCCGGCTCCGGCGAGACATGGCCGGCGACCATGTACTCGGCGGCGGCAGGCGCGAGCCGCGCCGCGACGAGCGCAGCCGAGGCGACGATGAAGCCGTCGAGCACGACCGCGAGCCGTTCCGCCGCGGCCCCGAGCGCGACCCCCACCAGGAACGCGATCTCGAAGCCGCCGAGAGCGGCGAGCACGGCGACGGGGTCGTCCCCGAGGGGCGAGTTCGCCGCCAGGGCGCGCTCGACGACCGCGACCTTCCGCCGAACGCCGTCCTCGTCGAGCCCCGTGCCCGGCCCGCACACGACTGCGGGCGGGAGCCCGAGCAGGGCCGCGTGGAGCGCGCTCCCCGCGGTCGTGTTCCCGATGCCCATCTCGCCGAGCGCGATGACGGTGCACCGCCCGGCAAGCTCGCGCGCGAGCGCGATCCCCGCCTCGATCGCCGCCAGGGCGTCGTCCCGCGACATCGCCGGGCCCCGCGCCGCGCTCGCCGTTCCCGCGCCGATCCGAACAGCGCGCACGCGCGGGTCGTCGACCGGCTCGCGCGCTCCTGCGTCCACCACGACGAGCTCCGCGTCGAGCGTGCGCGCGAGCACCGAGATCGCCGCGCCGCCCGACACGAAGTTCTCGAGCATCTGCCGGGTGACCTCCGCCGGGTACGCGCTGACGCCTTCGTTCGCGTACCCGTGGTCGCCCGCCGCGACCACGATCGCGGCCCGCACGTCCTCGACGCCGATCCCCGCGAGCTGGACGGCGAGCTCCTCGAGCCGGCCGAGGCTCCGCCGCGGCTTCGTCTTGCTGTCGAGCTCCTCGCGCGCCGCCCGAATCGCCTCGGCGTCGAGCGGTTCGATCGCGCTGATCGTCGCGTCGAGGTCAGCCACGAGGGCGCCAGTCGGGGAGCAGCGGGAGGGCACGCCCCGCGACGACGAGAACCGCCTCGCCGGCGCGCGCGACGAAGGTCGCGTTCACGGCACCGAGCAGGTCGCGGTACTCGCGGCCGAGCGGCGTCGCGGGGACGATCCCCAGGCCGACCTCGTTCGTGATCACGATCGTCGGCGACTCGCGCGCAGCGGCGACCTCGGCCGTCTCCTCCGCCTCCGCGAGCACGTCGGCGCCGCGCTCGAGCAGGTTCGCGACCCACAACGTGAGGCAGTCGACGATCGCGTACGCGCCGGCGTCGACCTTCACGAGCGCCTCGCGCAGCGCGACGGGCTCTTCGATCGTCCACCAGTCCTCCGGACGCGCGTCGCGATGACGCGAGATACGAAGCGCCATCTCGTCGTCGCCGGCCTCGGCCGTCGCGATGTAGACGACCGGCCCGTCCCACTCGCGCGCCAGCCCCACCGCGAGCGCCGACTTGCCGGCGCGCGCGCCGCCGAGCAGGACGACGAGGCTCAAGTCGAGCGGACGGGGATGACGACGAGCTCGCGCCCTTCGCCGACGACCCGCACGCGCGCCCCGTAGAGCTTCTCGAGCCGCTCGGCCGTCAGCACCTCCTCCGCCGCGCCCTCCGCGACGATTCGCCCGCGGTCGACGAGCACGATCCGCTCGCCGTACTGCGACGCGAGGGTCAGGTCGTGCATCGCGGCGACGACCGTGAGCCCTTCCTCCCGCCGCAGGCCGTCGACGAGCTCGAGCACCTGCTGCTGGTGGCCGATGTCGAGCGCGGTCGTCGGCTCGTCGAGAAGGAGGATCGGCGCCTCCTGCGCGAGCGCACGGGCGATCACGGCCCGCTGCAGCTCGCCGCCGCTCAGCGACCCGAGCTCCCGGGCGGCGAACTCCTCGAGATCGAGCCGCGCGAGCGCCGCGGCCGCGGCTGCGCGATCCTCTGCGCCTTCCTGCGCGAGCGGCGCGAGGTGCGGCGTCCGGCCGAGCAGGGCGTACTCGGCAACGGTCATCGCAGCCGGCACGACAGGAGTCTGCGGGACGACCGCAACGAGTCGGGCGGCCTCCCGACGGCGGAGGCTCGCCACCGGCCGGCCCTCGAGGGTCGCCTCGCCGCGAAAACCGATCGTTCCGGCGAGCACCCGCAGCAGCGTCGTCTTGCCTGCCCCGTTCGGCCCGAGAACCGACACCCACTCGCCGCGCTCGACGACGAGCGAGACGCCGTCGACGATCGTCTTCCCACCCGCCGAGACGGAGACCGAGTCGAGCGCGACGGCGCTCATCCGCTGCTCCGAGTCGTGCGGAGGACAAGCGCGAAGAACGGCGCGCCGACGAACGCCGTGACGACGCCGATCGGCAGCTCCGCAGGCGAGAGGATCGTCCGTGCGATCACGTCCGCAAGCACGAGAAACGATGCGCCGACGACGATCGACAGCGGCATGATCACCCGGTAGCTCGACGACACGACGAGGCGCACGAGATGGGGGACGACGATGCCGACGAACCCGATCAGTCCACTCACGGCAACGGCGGCGGCGGTTCCGAGCGTCGCAGCGGCAACGAGCAGCAGGCGGACGCGCGTGACGTCGATGCCGAGCGACCGCGCCTCCTCGTCGCCGACCGCGAGCACGTCGAGCGTCCGCCGGTGCAGCAGGAGCACGACGGCGCTGATGACGACGTAGGGCAGGATCGTCGCAACGTCCCGCCAGCCGGCGGTCGAGAGGCCGCCGAGGAGCCACGTGTAGACCTCGTTGAGGGTGCCGATCCCCCGCTGCTGCACGAACATCTGGACCGCGGTGAAGAACGCCGCGACCGTCACGCCCGCGAGGATCAGCGTCGACGTCGTTCGCCCGCCGACCGAGCGGCCGATCAAGTAGGCCGCGGCGACCGCCACGACACCGCCCGCGAATGCGGCGAGCGGGAGGAAGAGGCTGCCGTCGGACGCCCCGTTCACGATCATGAGCGTCGCACCGAGCCCGGCACCGGCGGCGACGCCGAGCAGATATGGGTCCGCGAGCGGGTTGCGGAAGATCCCCTGGTACGACGCGCCCGCGAGCGCGAGCATGCCGCCCACGAGCCCGCCGAGCACGACGCGCGGGAGGCGAAGCTCCCAGACGATCGCATCTTGCGCGCCGTCGAGCGGCGAGCTCACGTGCAGGAAGGGCAGCCGCGCGAGCGCGGAGCGAGCGATCTCGCCGACGCCGATCGGCACCGGCCCGACGACGAGCCCGACGAGCACGGCTCCCAGCAGCACGGCGAGCGCGACGAGCGTCCAGGGAACGCCCACGCGCGGCGCCGTGACGACGGGGAGCTCGTGCTCGCGGGCGGCGGTCACGTCGAGCGTGCGCGCTTGACGGAGGTCGCCACGGTCCGGACGAGCGCCGCGATACGCGGACCCCAGCGCGAGGCCACGTCGTCGTCGAGCCGCACGACGTTGCGCCCGCGGACCGCGCGAATCGTGCTCCAGCCCGCCCGGGCCGAGACCGTCGCGGCGCTCTGGCCGCAGCACTTCGCGTCGGCGAGGAAGATCAGGTCGGGGCTCGAGGCGACGATGTACTCGCCCGACAGCTGCGGGTACGCGGTCGCGCCGGGGGCGCTGTCCGCGATGTTCCTGAGGCCGAACAGCTTGTAGACCTGGCCGATGAACGTCCGCGAGGTCGCGGAGTAGTAGTCCGGCGTCAGCTCGTGGTAGACCGAGAGCGCGCGCCCACGCGGAACCGACTTCAGCGCGTTCGCAATCCTCGTCCGCATCGTGCGCACCGTCGCCGCTGCGCCCTTCCGATGTCCGGTTGCCCGCCCGAGCTGCGTGACCTGTGCGTACGCGTGTGCGAACGTCGCGGGCGCCGGCTGCACGAGCACCGGGATTCCCGCCTTGCCGAGCGCCTCCGTCAGGCCCATGTCGCCCTGGACGACGACGAGGTCCGGCCGGTAGCCGGCGATCGCCTCGGCGTTCGGCGTGTAGCCCGACAGCTTCGTCCGCGGTGCACGCTGCGGGTAGTTCGACTGGTCGTCCACCGCGATCACCTGCCGGCCTGCGCCGATCGCGAACAGGCTCTCGGTCGCGGTCGGAGACAGCGAGACGATCCGCTTCGGCTGCTTGCGGATCGTGAGCTTGCCCATCGGGGTCGTCAGGACGACGGGGAACGGGCGGGGCGCCGGCGCCGCGTCTGCGGCGAGGCCGGGTGAGAGGGCGAGGACCACCGCGGCCCCGAGGGCGGCGGCGAGCAGCTTCTTGACCATGAAAAACCTCCGCGTCGAGCGGAGGAGGTTGGTTCGGCGGCGGACCGCCCGAACCGCCCTTCCTCCGAGGGCTGTGTTCGTCGGCATGGGCAGGCGCCCTGGCTCGTCCCCCGAGGGGGCTTCACAGTTGCGGGACAGCGCCGGGTTCGCACCGGACTTCGCTGCTTCACACCGGCCGGAGATATGTGTCCGGCGCGCCGAGCCTAGCGCATCAAGCAGCCGCGCGCTGATCCGCGACCCAGGACGCGACGAGCCCGCGGTAGTGCTCGACGAAGTGCTCCTGCTCGTGCTCGGGGAACGTCGAACGAACCGTCTGCACGAGCAGCTCGTCGAACTCGGTGCTCTCGAAGTACTCGACGGTCAGCTCGTCGAGGCGGCCCAGCGACTCGTCCACGAACTCCTCGTAGCGGGACGTCTCGAAGTACTCGTCTGCGAGGCGGCGGTACGCGCGGAGCTTCTCGTCGTACGTGAGATCCTCGCGGTCGCCGATCGCGAAGTACTCGCGCGGGTCGAGGTCGATGCGCATCTGCCGTCCCGTCACGACCGCGAACGCCGTCCAGCGCACGAGCGCCCGCATCGCCCACGGGAAGTAGTAGTGCAGCGACGTGATCGCGACGTCGGGCGACGCGTTCGCGTAGTCGATCGGCGCGCCCTCGCCGTCCTTGACGATCGTCTCGCACGAGTTGAACTCCCAGCGGAAGAAGGCGTTCACGAGGCGCGAGACGGTGACGATCTCCCAGCCGAGCTCGGGGGAGAGGAACGCGTGCTCGACCTGGTAGCGGTCGTGCATCGGCCGGTCGGGCTCGAAGCGCATCACCATCGTCTCGGCCCCGATCGAGAGCGAGCGCGCGAAGACATCGAAGTCCTCGAGCGCCGTCTGCAGGTGCATCATCCGCGCGCCGGACTCGTCGTAGCGGTCGTGGAGCTCGGCCGCATCGCCGACGCGCGACACGCCGACCCACTGGCCGCCGTCGAACGGTTTCATGAAGAGCGGGTAGCCGACGCGGTCGCCGATCTCGTCGAGCTCGAACGGCGCGTTGTACCGCTCGGCCGTCGGCACGAGCCGCGGGTTGTCGGGCGGCACCTTGTGCGGGATGAGCCACGTGTCCGGCACCTTCAGCCCGAGGCGCATCATCGCGCAGTAGGCGGAGTGCTTCTCCATCGACTGGAACGTGAACGGGTTGTTCAGCAGGTAGACGTCGTCCATCAACGCGACCTTCTTCAGCCACGCGCGTGGGAGGTCGTACCACCACGCGAGGCGGTCGATGACGACCGAGTAGCGCGGCCGGTACCGCAGATCGAACGGCTCGTTGACGATCCGGCCAGTCGTGAGCTCGTGCTTGCGACCCTGCCACTCGATCGGCCCGAGGCGCTCGACGAGCGACTCGAACGCGGTCGGCCAGTCGTCCTCGGTGCCGAGCAGCAGCCCGATCAGGTGCGACGGCATTCAGCAGAACCTCGGCAGGTGGTGCGCGAGTTGGTCTCGCCACGACGGCCAGTCGTGCGGGTACTCATGGCCCCAGATGTCGACCTCGCAGCGGATGCCCTTCTCTGCGACCTGGGCGCCGAAGCGCTGCGTGCTCTCGAGCGCGCCGGTCGTATCCTCCCACTGGCCGCTGCCGCAGACGAGGAGCAGCGACACCTGCCTGCGCAGCCAGTCGAGGTGGTCGCCGCCGAGGTGGCTCACGTAGTCGACCGGGTTGTTGAAGTAGACGCTGTCGCCACGGTCGCCCCAGCCTACGACCGACACGTCGTAGACGCCGCTCTGGCAGATCGCGACGGGAAAGAGATCGGCTCGTTTGAGCGCGAAGTTCGCGGCGTGGTAGGCGCCGAAGCTCACGCCGGTGACGACGAGCTCGCCTGCACCGCCGGAGTCCGACGCGATCCACGGGACGACGCGCTCGAGGATCCACCACTCGTAGAACCCGTGCCGCCGCGCGCGCTCCTCGAGCGGGACGTCGTGCGCCTGCCAGCTCTGCGAGTCGTAGCTGTCGACGCAGTAGAGCTTCAGCCGGCCGGCTTCGAGCAGCGGCGCGAGCGCGTCGACCATCCCGCGCTCCTCGTACTGCCAGCACGGGCCCTGCTCGGACGGGAAGGCGAGCACCGGGCGGCCCCAGTGGCCGTAGGCGAGCACGTTGCCGCCGTCGAGCTCGATCTCACGTCTCACCCCCACAAGCGCTCCAGTAGCCCGACGAGGTGAGGGTGGAACATGTCGCGCCACGAGACCCAGTTGTGGAGGTCGGCGTGCTCGTGCAGGCGGACGTCGTAGCGCTGGCGCACGAGCGAGTCGCGCAGCGCTCGGTTGTTCGCGAGGTTCTCCTCGTTTCGGCCGCACGTCATGACAACGGGGACGGCGGCGGGCGCGGTTTCGGTTCGCAGCACGCCCCCGACGAAGCGGGAGATGCGGGCGAAGCGTGCGAAGCCCGACTCCTGCGCGTCCGTCGCGCGCCGGAAGAAGCTCCCCGACTGGAGAAAGAGCCCACCGAACAGGTGCCGGTGCAGACGGTGCGCGTGGAAGGCGGCGAGCGCGCCGAGGCTCGAGCCCATCGCTGCGCGGGCGCCCGGAAGGTCTGGTGTCTCCGCGAGCTCGTGCAGCGCGGGAACGACCTCGGTCGCGAGCGCATTTGCGTAGCGCGTCGATGCGGAGTACGTCTCGTTCCGGTTCCCCGGCGGCCGGAGCAGCGCCGCGCGGAACGGCCGCAGCTCGAGCTCCGCGATCACCGAGTCGAGCAGGCGGAGCAGGGAGGCGTGCTCGGCGTACTCGGGCCCGTCGTGCACGACGAGGAGCGGCAGCGATGAGTCCGGCTCGGCGCCGTGCGCCGTCCAGAGCTCACCGGTGACGTCCGTGCGCAGCAGCCGTGACCGGATCGAGATCTGCTCGAGCGTGCCTGCGGGCGCCTCCTCGTCCTCGATCCAGACGGGCCGCTCGTACTCCTCGAACTCGAGCACCGAACGCTCGCCGAACGGGCTGCTCGCGCGCAGCGGGTTCGTCGGGTCCGCAAGCCACTCGGTCGAGCCGTCGGCGCGCTCGACCTCGAGCTGGTACTCGATGCGCGCGAGCCCGTCGGGGCGCGGCAGCTCGAGGAGCCACGTGCGCGTCCGGCCACGGCGGCGAAACTCGGGCGGAGCCACTCGCTGGAACGCGTCGGTCCGCAGGCGCACCGCCTTCACGTCGGCGCTCGGGACGCGGTAGGCGAGCGTGATCACACCCGGAGGACGTAGGTCGACCACATCTCGGTCGGCTCGAAGCCGAGGTCGCGGTTGATCTTCAACATGCCGGCGTTCTCGTCGTCGTTCGAGGTCGACAGCCGCACGACCCGGTTCTCGGCGCACCAACGCGCAACGGCGAGCTTCGCCACGCGCGCGAGACCGCGGCGGCGGTGATCGGGCGCGGTGCCGGTCAGCTCCTGCTCGGCGAGGCCGCGCTCGGTGTCGACGTCGACGAACGAGAGGGCGACCGGCCGGTCGCCCGCGAGCACGACGAAGCTGCCGACCCGCGAGAGGTCGGGCTTGCCGAGCGTCTCGGCGAGCCAGTCCTCGTACGGCAGGTTGCTCTGGGGATGGTCGGCAGGCATGTCGACCGCGGCCGAGGCGTAGAGCGCGTGCAGCTCGCGCGGGCGCCGCTCGGCCTCCGCGAGCGTGACGAGGCGGAAGCCGTCGCGGTCGAGCCGCTCGAGCTCCTCTTCGAGCCGCGACGTGTCGATCGTGCGCGGGTCGACGGAGGAGAGGACCTCGTCGCGCGTCTTGACGTACCCGCGGCGCTCGACGAATCGGCGTCCGGCAGCGTCGCCCGCCTGGCCGAGGAGCTCGGACGCGCCCTCGCCGACGAGGTGCTCGGCCCCGAGCTCGTACAGCGCGCCCCCGATCCCGCGGCCGCGCCGATCGCCGCGCACGAACACCCAGACATCGGCGGCGTCGGCCGCTTCGGTCGACCACTCGAACTCGGCCTCGGCCCAGCCGACGATCTCGCCGTCCTCCTCGGCGACCCACGAACGGCGCTTCGCGCGCGCGGGACGCGTCCTGACCTCGTGGTCGACGCCGGCCGGGGTCGTGAGCCACGGCGAGCCGTCCGCGATGAGCGCGGCCGCGCCTGGAGCGTCCCGCGACTCGTACTCCCGGATCACGAGGGCGAGCATAGGCTTCGGCGCGTGGCGACGGCCGCGATCCTGACGATCGGCAACGAGATCGTGTCCGGCGACACGGAGAACACGAACGCGTCGTGGCTGGCGCGGCGGCTCGCGCCGCTCGGCGTGGAGGTGCGGCAGATCGCCGCGCTCCCGGACGAGATCGACGAGATCGCCGGCTTCGTCCGCGAGCGCGCTCCCGCAATCGACTTCCTGCTCGTCACGGGCGGCCTGGGCGGGACGCCGGACGACCTGACGCGCGAGGCGCTCGCCGCGGCGTTCGGCGTGGGGCAGGAGGAGCTGCCCGAGCTCGCGGCCGACCTCCGCGGACGCTTCACGCGCGATCCGGAGTACGCGGCGCGCTGGGCGCTGCTTCCGCAGGGGAGCCGCCCCCTCGAGAACCCGCGCGGCGGCGCACCCGGCTTCGTGATCGAGAACGTCTACGTCTTCCCGGGCCTGCCGGCCGAGATGGAGGCGATGTTCGACTCCGTCGCGGAGGAGTTCGCCGGCGGTGCGCCCATCGCCTCGTGGCGGCGGACGTACCGCACGCGCGAGAGCGACATCTTCGAACTGCTCGCTGAGGCCACCGAACGCTGGCCCGACGTGCTCGTCGGGAGCTACCCGCGCTTCGAGTCGACCGGTCCCGAGGTGACGGTGGTGCTGAAGTCGAGCGACGCGGACGCGCTCGGCGACGCCGTCAGGTTCGTCGAAGCCGGGCTCGGTTAGGCTGCGCCTCCGCTCGAGAGCGCCTGCCGCCGCTCGAGGTCGGCGAGGTCGACGAGCTGGCCGTCGCGCCCGACGTAGCCGCCCTTGCCGCCGACGATCAGGACGACGAGCTCGTCCGTCTCCGAGGGGTTCGACCACTTCCGCGGCGTCGTCGACTCGACGTGCACGAGCCCACCGGCCGGCACCTCGTATTCCTCGCCCTCGGCCTCGAAACGACCCGTTCCCTTGTGCACGAAGTAGAGCTCGTCCTGCTCGTCGTGGTAGTGGAAGAAGCCGTCGTAGCCCGGTGGCAGCACGAGCGCGTTCACGCCGAACGCGGTCACGCCGAGGGCCGTGCGCACCTTGCGGAACCCGTAGCCCTCGCCGAGCTCGTCGAGCGTCGCGACCTTGTGACCCATCAGTGCTCCTCCTCGGCCATCGCCTCGGCCTTCGTGTGGTGGACGGTCCCGGGTGCGTGGTCGGGTGGCGCGTAGATCGTCCAGAGGCGCAGTGGCTCCGAGCCCTTGTTGACGAAGTTGTGGCGCGTTCCGGCCGGGACCAGGGCGATCTGACCCGCGCGCACGGGGGACGATTGCCCCTCGATGACCGCCTCGGCGTCGCCTTCGACGAAGCCGAGCCACTGGTCGTTGTCGGGGTGGACCTCCTCACCGATGTCCTCGCCGACGGGGATCGTCATCAGCACGATCTGGCTGCGCTCCGTCGTCCGCAGCTCCCGTCGGAAGTCGTCGCTCTCTCGTGCGAGCGCCTGGATGTCCAGGACAGGATCGCCGTCGGCCATCGCCGCCTCCTCCCTCGCTAGCATCGCCGGAGTGCCGGTCGTCTCACCAGAAACCTATCTCGCCGGCCTGAACGAGGCTCAGCGGGACGCCGTCCTGCTGACGGAGGGGCCGGTGCTCGTCGTCGCGGGCGCGGGCTCGGGAAAGACGCGGGTGCTCACGCACCGCGTCGCGCATCTGATCGGGGCGGTCGGCGCGCAGGCGAACGAGATCCTCGCGATCACCTTCACGAACCGCGCGGCGGACGAGATGCGGACGCGCATCTGGGACGTCCTCGGCGACGACGCGCGCGGGCTCTGGGTGCTCACCTTCCACGCCACGTGCGGCCGGATCCTCCGGCGCGACGCTGCGCTGCTCGGCTACCGCTCCAACTTCACGATCTACGACCAGGCGGACCAGGTGCGCCTCGTGAAAAACGTCCTGGAGGAGCTCGAGCGCGACACGAAGCGCTTCGTCCCGCGCGGGATCCATGCGCAGATCTCGAACGCGAAGAACCAGCTGATCTCCCCCGACACCTACCGCGAGCGCGTCGCGTCGTTCTACGACCAGACGGTCGCCGACGTCTACCGGCTCTATCAGGAGCGCCTCCACGCGGCGAACGCGATGGACTTCGACGACCTGCTCATGCTCACCGTCGAGGTGCTCGAGCGCTTCCCGGAGGCGCGGCTGAAGTGGCAGAAGGCCTTCCGCTACATCCTCGTCGACGAGTACCAGGACACGAACCACGCGCAGTACCGGCTGCTGCAGCTCCTGGCCCAACGGCACCTGAACCTTTTCGTCGTGGGCGATCCGGACCAGTCCATCTACGCCTTCCGCGGCGCCGACATCCGCAACATCATGGAGTTCGAACGAGACTTCCCCGGCACGCGCGTGATCGCGCTCGAGCAGAACTACCGCTCGACGAACGCGATCCTCGGCACGGCGAACGCGTTGATCTCGCACAACACCGAGCGCAAGCCGAAGAATCTCTGGTCCGACCTCGGCACGGGCGACCCGGTGCGCGTCGTCGAGCTGGAGGACGAGCACGCGGAGGCGCGGTTCGTCGCCGTCGAGATCGCGCGGCTCGTCGAGGAGGGCTACAACGGCGACGAGATCGCCGTCTTCTACCGGACGAACGCACAGTCGCGCGTGCTGGAGGACGTGCTCGTCCGACAGGGCATCGCGTACCAGGTGATCGGCGGCCCGCGCTTCTACGAGCGCGCCGAAGTCAAGGACGTCATCTCCTACCTGCAGGTGCTCGACAACCCGTTCGACACCGTCTCGCTGCTCCGGATCGCGAACAAGCCTCGCCGGGGCATCGGCGACACGTCGCTCGCGCGCCTCCAGACGTACGCGACCGGCCGCGGCATCTCGCTCTGGGAGGCGATGGAGTTCCCGGAGGAGGCCGGGCTGGCGACGGCCTCGTCGCGCGCGGTGGGCGGCTTTCGCACGCTGATCCAGTCGCTGATGTCCGACCTCGACCGACCGGTAGCCGACATCGTGCAGGACGTGCTCGAGCGGTCGGGCTACATCGACTCCCTCGAGGCCGAGCGCACGGTCGAGTCGCAGGGTCGGATCGAGAACCTCCAGGAGCTCGTCGGCGTGGCGCGCGAGTACCAGGAGCAGGTTGAGGAGCCGAGCCTCTCGTCGTTTCTCCAGGAGATCTCGCTCTACTCCGACCAGGACGCGATCCGCGGCGAGGGGTCGCTCGTGACGCTGATGACGCTCCACAACGCGAAGGGGCTCGAGTTCCGCGCCGTCTTCATGATCGGGATGGAGGAGGGGATCTTCCCGCACGCGCGCTCGATCGAAGAACAGTCGCTCGAGGAGGAGCGGCGGCTCGCGTACGTCGGGTTGACGCGGGCGCAGGAGCGGCTGACGCTGCTGCACGCGTCCTCGCGCGCGCTCTACGGCGGGCGGAACTACAACGTCCCGTCGCGGTTCCTCGACGAGCTGCCGGGCGAGCACGTCGAGCGCGAGCGCCTCGCGCCGACGCGATGGACCGCGCGTTCGCCTGCACCGGCGATCGCGCCGCGGAACGACGTGCCGTCGCTCTCGACCGGCGACAACGTCCGCCACGGCACGCTCGGCGAGGGTGTCGTCACGCGCATCGAGGCCGGCGGGGTCGTGACGGTGCGCTTCGCCGGCGACGGCTCGGAGCGCCGCCTCGTGCTCGACTACGCACCGCTCGAGAAGATCGCGTAGTGGGCATCGAGATCCGGCACCCGGCGGAGCCCGAGCTCCGCGATGCGATGCGGGCGGCGTCGGTCGCCTTCGGCTCGTCGCTCGAGGACGAGGAGTGGGAGCGCGAGCGGATCACGCTGCCCGCCGAGCGCGCCCTCGTCGCCTTCGACGACGGTCGGGCCGTCGGGCTCGCGGGTGCCTACAAGTTCGACCTGACCGTCCCGGGCGCGCAGCTGCCGTGTTCCGGCGTCACGTGGGTCGGGGTGATGCCAACGCACCGCCGCCGCGGGATCCTGCGCGGCTTCATGGAACAGCAGTTCGCCGACGCGCGCGAGTGGGGTGAGCCGCTCGCCGCGCTGTGGGCGTCGGAGTCCTCGATCTACGGTCGCTTCGGGTACGGGCTCGCCGCGCCCGGCGCGCGGATGAAGGGACGTCGCGACCGCTTCACGTTGCGTGACGACCCCGGCCCGGTCGGGACGTGGCGCCTCGTCGACGCCGAGGAGGCGTTCCGATTCTTTCCGCCGGTCTACGAGCGCCTGCGGCTCGCGCGGCCGGGCATGCTCAGCCGCAGCGAGCACTGGTGGCGGGCGCACAAGCTCGCCGACCCGGAGTCGTGGCGGCGCGGCGCGAGCCCGAAGTTCTACGCGTCTTTCGAGCTCGACGGCGAGGTCGAGGCCTACGCGATCTACCGCGTCAAGGATGAGTGGGACAACGGCTTCCCGCGCGGGACGGTGCGGCCCCTCGAGGCCTTCGCGACCTCGCCTGCCGCGGAGCGAGAGCTGTGGCGCTACCTCTTCGGCATCGACCTGATGGCCACGGTCGACGTCCACGCTCTCGATCCCGCGTCGCCGCTCGTCCTGATGGTGCGCGACCCGCGCGCGCTGCAGATCGCCCGCCAGGATGCGCTGTGGCTCCGGTTGGTCGACGTCGACGCGTCGCTCCGCGCGCGGTCGTACCGCGGCGGCGAGCCGGTCGTCATCGACGTTCGCGACGAGCTGTGTCCGTGGAATGCGGGCCGCTACCGGGTCGGCACCGACGTGGGGCGGACCGACGACGCGGCCGAGCTCGAGCTCGACGTCGCCGACCTCGGGGCGGTCTATCTCGGCGGGTTCTCGTTCATCGACCTCGCGCGCGCCGACCGCGTTCGCGAGCTCGTCCCCGGCGCGTTCGACCGCGCGACGGAGCTGTTCCGCACGCCCTTGCCGCCGTTCTGCCCGGAAGTGTTCTGAGTGTTCGACGTCCGTCCGACCGAGAACGTCGACGAGTTCGAGCGCGCGTTCCTCGCGATCGGCCAGTACTTCGGAACAGAGCTCACGCCGGAGCGCATCGAGCGGTTCACGCAGAGCCTCCCCCTCGAGCGCATGCACGCCGCCTTCGAGAACGGGAACATCGTCGGCGGCGCGGGCGTCTTCCCGTTCGAGTTCTCGGTGCCAGGCGGGAGCATCCGTTGCGCGGGCGTCACCGTCGTCGGGGTCTACCCGACCCATCGCCGCCGCGGCGTTCTCAGGACGATGATGCGGGCGCAGCTCGACGACATCCACGAGCGCGGCGAGCCGATCGCGGCGCTCTGGGCGTCCGAGGAGTCGATCTACGGTCGCTTCGGGTACGGGATGGCATCCGAGTCGGGCGAGATCTCGCTTGCGCGCGAGCATTCGGAGTACGCGCTGCCGTTCGAGCCGCAGGGGCGCGTGCGCTTCCTCGACGCCGAGGAGGCGCTCGACGTCCTGCCGCCGCTCTGGGACGCCGCGTTCGCCGACACGCCCGGCATGTTCCGGCGCGAGCGTCCGTGGTGGGAGAACCGGACGATCGCCGACCCGTCCGAGCGTCGCGACGGCGGAGGGCCGAAGCGGTTCCCGGTGGTCGAGGTCGACGGGAAGGCCGAGGCCTACGCGATCTACCGGCACAACCCGTCCTGGGAGGAGGGCTCGTCGTCGGCGAAGCTCAGCGTGATCGAGGCGATCGGAGCGACGCCGCGCGGGACCGCGGAGATCTGGCGCTTCCTGCTCGACATCGACTGGCAGGCGACGATCGAGTCGTACCTGCTGCCGGTCGACCACCCGCTCTTCTTCCTGCTGGCGGAGCCGCGGCGGATGAAGTTCCGCGTGGGCGACGGGATCTGGGTGCGGCTCGTCGACGTCGGCGCCGCGCTGTCGGCACGCACGTACGCACAGGACGGCGAGCTCGTGATCGAGGTCGTCGACGAGTTCGCACCTTGGAATGCGGGGCGCTGGAAACTCTCGAACGGTTCGTGCGAACGGACGGAGGACGACGCCGATCTCCGCTGTGACGTGACGACGCTCGGGTCCGTCTATCTCGGCGGCTTCAGCTTCCGCCAGCTCTTCCGGGCGTTCCGCGTCGAGGAGCTGCGCGACGGCGCAATCGACCGTGCGGACGCGATCTTCCGCCGTGCGGGGGTTGCTCCCTGGTGCCCAGAGATCTTCTGAGGTACCCTCCGCCGCTTCATGCGTCTGGCCAGCGCACTTCTCTGCGCGCTCGTGTTCGCGCAGCCGGCGTCTGCACGTCTCTGGGCGGTGGACGAGACTCCGCCGTCACCTGACGGCGTCCTCGTGCTGCACTGGCCTGCGCGCGGCACGATCACGGACGGCTTCGGTCCCCGGTGGGGACGCATGCACCTCGGGCTGGACATCGGCATCCTGCGCTCGCTCGACCTTCGCGCAGCGGCGGCGGGCACGGTCGAGCGCGTTGGTTGGCTCACGGGTTATGAGGGTTACGGGCAGGTCGTCGTCGTCGACGTGGGGGACGGGTACGAGACGATGTACGCGCACCTCTCGCGCATCGACGTCAAGCCGGGTGCAATCCTCGCCGCGGGCGACCACCTCGGCATCGCCGGCTGCACGGGTTCGTGCACGGGAACGCATCTGCACTTCGAGCTGCACGACTTCGGGAAGCCGATCGATCCGATGCCGTTCCTCGCCCGCTAGAATCAGCGTTCGAGGGCGGTTAGCTCAGTTGGGAGAGCACCAGCTCGACAAGCTGGGGGTCACTGGTTCGAGCCCAGTACCGCCCACTAGGAAAGCCCCCGGAAACGGGGGCTTTTCGTTTTTCCCGGAAGGAAACGACCCCGGGGGCGTGGTCTCAAAATGGTCTCACTCAGCCTCAAGATTCAACGATCTGTTGCCTGCGAAGGACCAACTGGCCACGGCGAGGGTCGAAGTCCGCGGCCCTTCCCACGCCCTTAGCGTGGAGCGTTAGGGCAGACCGGCGTTGGTTAGGCGAGAGGACGCTCGCCCAGCCGAGGGCAGTTGGGGTCATGCATCGAGTCGGAGCACGACCTCGTCAGTTTCCTCGTTGCGCCCATGAGCGAACCCGCGCCCCTCGCCCACGACGCGAAAACCGCACTTCGTCAACACACGAATCGACGCGGCGTTGTCGCTCGCGGCGCGACCGTAAAGCGGCCGGCTTGCCTCCAGCTGCAAGAACTCTTGTAGAGCACGCGTGGCAATGCCGTGGCCCCAATCTTCACGGCCGATCCAATAGG
This sequence comes from Gaiellaceae bacterium, assembly GCA_035718485.1. Classification (GTDB taxonomy): domain Bacteria; phylum Actinomycetota; class Thermoleophilia; order Gaiellales; family Gaiellaceae; genus JACCTU01. The sequence goes on along the minus strand of DASTHC010000081.1, from coordinate 121 downwards.
TGACCTCGCGGTGACCCTCCAAGTCGAAGCTCGCAATGTGACCCACGACTCGACCGTCGATCTCGACGACCCTGTTCGTCGTAGACACGTCGCTCCTCAGCCGCGCCCACCGTCGTTCGAA
>DASTHC010000080.1:0-17297 GCA_035718485.1 Gaiellaceae bacterium | reverse complement strand
GACGCCGGGACGTCGGTCACGCCGAGCAAGCTCTCGCTCGGCGAGGGCAACGGCGGGCAGGCGTCGATCACGCGACAGCCTCGTGCTGCAGGTACCCGCGGGCGGGACGGCGACGAAGAGCTTCACGCTGACGCCCGACGGCGCTCTGCCGGACAGGGCGCTCTACGGCGGCTGGGTCGTCCTCACGCCGCGCGGCGGCGGACAGGTGCTTCGCGTGCCGTTCGCCGGCTTCAGGGGTGACTACCAGTCGCTCCCGACGCTCAACGCCGGCGGGTGCAACTACCCGGCGCTCGTCCAGTTCCATGCCGGTGGTGCATTTGCTGTGCCGGCCTGAACAACTTCGAGCGCCGCGATTCCGGGGCGACGTACACGATGCAGGGCAACGACGTCCCGGCCGTGCTCTACCACCTCAACCATCCGACGAGGTGGCTGAGGATCGAGGTGCTGAACGCCGACGGCAGCAGGGTGCATCCGGTGTTCTCGGACGCTGAGCCGCTCGAGGAGTACCTGCCGCGGAACTCGACGAACGCGTCGTTCTTCGCTTTCACGTGGGACGGCATGCGCTCCCACGACAGCGGCAACGGGAACGGCGACCACCGCAGGGTCGTTCCGAACGGCCGCTACGTGCTCCGCTTCACGGCGCTCAAGGCGCTCGGTAACGCGAACACGCCCGGCCACACGGAGACGTGGACCTCGCCGGTGATCACGCTCGCGAGGTAGTTCGATCGAAGCGAGGGGGCGGCGACGCCGCCCCCTCGCACTATCCGCGGTAGGTAATCGCCTCGAGCGTGTGTCCCTCCGGGTCGTCGAAGAAGAGACCGATCGCGAGCCCGTGGTCGCGTTCTCGTCCCTCCACCCGCTCGGCGATGGCGGCGCGCTCGTCGTCGGAGACCCGGATCCCGACGTGGAACCCGGCGCCGGCGCCCCGCTCGTGAAGCGCGAAGGCTCCCTGGTCGAGGTAGGCCATCACCGAATGGCCCTTCGTGCGGACGATCCGCGCGCCGAGGACGCGTTCGAGGAACTCTGCGACGGCGTCCGGGTCGGCGCACTCGAGGGCGACGTGGTCGAGCCGTGCCATGCTCCGCCACCATGTCTCGGGCGCTCCTGATCGTCAACCCGTACGCCAGCCGCGTCACCGATGCGGCCGTCGAGCGGGTCGTCGGGGCCCTCGGCGGCGTGGACGTCCGCACGACGGAGCGTCCGGGCCATGCGACAGAGCTTGCGCGCGAAGGCGCCGGGCACGAGGCGATCTACGTCTTCTCCGGCGACGGGGGCTTCAACGAGGTTCTGAACGGCGCGGACGGTCGCACGCCGCTCGGCTTCATCCCGGGAGGCGGCGCCAGCGTGCTCCCGCGCGCACTGGGGCTGCCGCGCGATCCGGTGGCGGCTGCGCATCGGCTGCTCGAAGGGCGCACGAGGAGGATCGCGCTCGGGCGCGTCAACGGCCGCCGGTTCGGGTTCGCAGCCGGGGTCGGCCTCGACGCGGAGTTCGTGCGTCGCGTCGACGCGCTCGGACGGACGATGGAGAGCGGGCGGGCGGGCAACGCGCAGTTCGCCGCGACAGCGCTCCGGGTGCTGGCGGAGGCCCGCTTCCGGCTGGAGCCCGTCCTCGAGGTGCGCGGCCACGGCCGCGCCGCCTTCGCGCTCGCTGCGAACTGCGATCCGTACACGTACGTGGGCAGACTCGCCCTCCACGTCGCGCCGCTTGCGACGTTCGAGGGTGGCCTCGACGTCGTCGGCGCGCGACGGCTCACGCCGAGCGCGCTCCCTCGGTTCGTCACGTACGTGCTCCGCGGGCGCGGCCAGGAACGGGCGCGCGACGTGCTGTACGCACACGACCTCGACCGCGCTGAGATCGTCTGCGACCGGCCGCTGCCGCTCCAGTCCGACGGCGAGGACCTCGGCGACGTGAGCGAGGTCGTGCTCGAGTCCGAGCGCGATGCCGTGACGGTCCTCGTCTAGCGCAGCGAGAGCGCCCTCCCGAGCACCGGGTCTCGCCCGGCGAAGAAGTCGCGGCCGGTCAGCGGAACGGCGACGTCGGCCTCGAGCTGCAGCCCGGGCCGACCCGGTTGCTTCTCGAAGTAGATGCGCGGCACGTTGATCGTGTAGCCGCTGACGTCGAGCGGCACCGGGTCGGTGTCGCTGTAGTGGTTCGGGCTGCCGCCGGTCGGCTCGCCGACGAAGCTCGCCCGCGTCCCCTGGTCCAGGTCGGTCGCGAAGTGCACCGCCGCGGAGAAGGTCGTTCGGCCGATCAGCACGACGAGCCGCCCGGGCCGGTTGATCGCGCGGGTCTTGAGCACTTCGAGGAGGTACGGATACGTGTGGATGTTGCCGCCACCGTTGTTCCGCAGGTCGACGACGATCCGGCGCGTCCTCGGGCGGCGCGCGAGGCGGAGGATTCGGTCCGCCGTCCGCGTCGGGTCGTTCAGAACGGTGTTGTAGAGGAAGTAGACGACGCGCCCGCGGTCGATCGTCGTCACCCACTGCGAGGTGCCGCGGTGCGACGCGAGGAGCGGTTTCGCCCGCTTCGGCATCCCGTCCAGGAACAGCGGGTACGACGGACGCATCGCCGTGACGTACTCGCCGCGCGTCACGGGCGCGAGCTCGACGTCGGCGAGCCCGTCGACGGAGAAGGTGGCGCGCTCGGTGGTCTGCGTGATGCCGAGCCCGTGGAGGACCTCGGCAGTCACGAGGTACGGGCTGCGGTGCGCGGCGAGCGACAGCGGGTTGTCGTACGTCACGAGCGGGTCGACGAGGCGCAGGACGTCCGCGATCGGACGCCCCTGGATCGCGAGGAGGCGACGCCCGACGAGCTGCGGCCGACCGGGCGCCGCAACGACGTAGACGCCGTCCGCGAACTCGTAGGTCGCGATCGGGTAGAAGTGGAGCACGCGGCGATGGCTCGCGAGCGGGTTCATGTTCGCGTGGCCGTCGCGCTCGCCGAGGTAGGCGACGAGGCGGAGCAGCTCGACGAGCAGCTCGTCGTCGGTGAGCGACGGAAGGCGTGCGACCAGCCGGTCGGCGGCGGCGCGATAGTCCGCCTTCGAGACCGCGTGGTACGGGTTCGGGTGGATGCGCTCGAGCTCGCCGAGGTAGTGCTCGACGTCGGCGGCTACCCCGGGCGGCGCGGCCGCCGTCGTGCCCCCGGCAGCTCCACAGACAGCGACGGTGAGGGCGACGACGGCGGCCCGGAGGAGGCTCTTCATCCATTGCGGAGTATTCCGGAGTGGACTATGATCGTCAACCGTGGCCGCGACGCGCACGTCGACCCGGACGCTGACCACGACCGAGGCGGCCGTGCTGGCCCTCCTCGCGCTCGAAGGCGAGAACTCCGGCTACGACCTGCTCAAGTACGCCCGGCAGGCGATCGGCTACATCTGGTCGCCGGCGCGCTCGCAGCTCTACACGCTGCTGCCACGGCTCGTGAAGGACGGGCTCGCGCACAGCCGCGCGGTCGTGCAGGCCGACCGCCCCGACAAGACGCTCTACCGGATCAGCGCCGAGGGCAAGCGGGCGCTCGGCGGCTGGCTCGAGACCATCGACCCGGGCGACCGCGACGCGTTCCATCTGCGTCTCTTCGTCGGCAAGCTCACGAACGACGACGTGCTGATCCGCCACGTCGAGGCGTTCCGGGCGGAGGTCGAGGCGTGGCTGAACGAGCTGCGCGCGATCGACGGCACGAACTCGCGAACGGGAGCGGACTACTACCACTACTTCCTCCTCCGCTACGGGATCCAGCAGGCCGAGCTCGAGCTCGAGTGGGCCGACTGGGTGCTGCGCGGGCTTCGCCGAGACAACCCGTGAGACGCAGACGGCGTCGCGGGTTCATGGTGATCCTGCTCACGGCCGTCGTCGTTGGCTGTGCTGCGGGAGCCGCAGAGCCCGCCGTCCCGGGCGGCGCGGCGGGCGACGTGCGCCTGCTCGCGGACGAGCTCGAGCGGATCCACCCGAACCCGTACCACGCCGTCTCGCGCGAGGAGTTCCGCCGCGACGTCGACGAGCTCGCAGCGCAGGCGGACGGACTCGAGCGCGACGAGCTGATCGTCGGCCTCATGCGGCTGATGGGCCTGCTCGGCGAGCGCGACGGCCACTCCGGCATCTACACGCTCCATCCGCACCCGCAGCCGATGCACCTGTACCCGGTCCGCGTGTACTGGTTCGCCGACGGCCTGACGGTCGTCGGCGGGCGGAACGTCGACCTTGGGTCGAAGCTCGTCGCGATCGGCGGCGTCCCGATCGACGACGTCGTCCCCCGCGTGCGCCCGCTGATCACGCGCGACAACAAGTGGAGCTTCCGCGAGCGCATTCCGTACTACCTCGCGTGCGCCGAGGTCCTGCACGGCCTCGGCCTCGCCGATGCCGCCCGCGCGACGTTCACCTTCGAGTCGGCGCAGGGCCGACGGGAGGTCGCGATGACGGCGGTTCCGGCCGGGCAGTACGCCTCCGAGTTTCCGTACTTCTGGCAGCCGCCGGCCCCGCCGCCGAGCGCGCCGCGTCCGCTGTGGGTTCGCTATCGCGGGACCGCTCAGGCCGTCACGACGGCGCAGCGTGGTCGGGTCGTGTACGTCGCGTACACCCAGACGACGGATTCGTACGACCTCTCCCAGCGGATCCTGCGCCTGGCGCGGAAGAAGGCGTTCCGGCGGCTCGTCGTCGACATCCGGCAGAACGGCGGCGGCAACAACCAGAAGTACGCGCCCCTCCTGCAGGCGCTCGCCGGCAAGCTCGTGAACAGGCACACGCGGCCCGTGCTGCTGACGAGCCGGACGACGTTCTCCGCCGCGGGCAACTTCGCCGCGGACGTCGAGCGCTTCACGCGCGCGAGGATCGTCGGCGAGCCGCCGGGTGGGTCGCCGAGCCAGTGGGGCGACTTCACGGAGGTCACGCTCCCGCACGTGGGGCTCGAGGCGCTCGTGGCGACCGAGTACGTCCAGAGTGGACGTCCGGGGGATACGCGCGCCCAACTTTCGCCGGCGGTCCTCGTCGAGGCTTCGAGCAAGGACTGGCTGGCTGGCCGCGATCCGGCGCTCGCTGTGGCACTCGGACAAGGGGGGACGCAATGAAGTGGGGTGTGACGATCGTGGTGCTGGCGGCGGTTCTCGCAGCCGGGACGGCAAACGCAGCGAAGCCGAAGCCGCCGAGGCTCCAGGACTACTGCGTCACGAAGGCGGAGAAGAAGAACGCGGTGCGGTTTAAGGGCTCGGATGGAGCGACGCTGCTCGGCCTGACGCTCGGCCCCCGCAGCTCGCGGCGCGGCGTCGTCTTCGCGCACGAGGGGGCAGGCGGCCTCTGCAACTGGATGCCGTACGCGCGACGGCTCGCGCGGCTCGGCTACCGCGTCCTCGCGTTCGACCTCCGCGGGTTCGTCTCGTCGCCCCGGACGCGGGTGCGGCAGGGACGGCACGACCTCGACGTGGTCGGGGCCGTGCGGGAGTTGCGCCGCCGCGGCGTCACCCGCGTCGCCGTCGTCGGCGGCTCGCTCGGTGCGATGGCGGCCGTCGCCGCCGCGCCTCGGATCACGCCCGCGGTCGACGGGATCATCGTGGCCTCGCCGGGGCTCGCGGTCCGTGACCTCGATGCGGGGGCGGCTGCGCCTTCGGTCCGCGTTCCCGCGCTGTTCATCGCCTCGACCGACGACGGCGAGTTCCCGTCCTCGACGCGCACGATCTACGAGCGCACGGCGTCTACTGACAAGCGGCTCGTGCTCGTCCCGGGCACGAGGCACGGCTACGAGCTCGTGCTCGGCGCCGACGGCGCGCCGAACCGGGCGCTGTTCGAGGAGTTTTTGGCCAAGCACCTCGGCGGGTGAAATACGCCGCGCTCCTGCTCGCGTGCGTCGGCCTCGCCGGCTGTGCAGGCGGCAGCGACGACAAGGTGGCGACGGGGCCGTGGAACCGCGTCGAGCCGGGAGGGAAGACCCGGTGCGCCCGCGGCGGCGAGTACGCCTTCTGGCTCCGCCGAGGCGACCCGAAGAAGCTCGTCGTCTTCTTCCAGGGCGGCGGTGGCTGCTTCGACGAACGGACCTGCGCGGAGGGCAGCCCGTGGTTCGACGACCGCGTCGACGCCGAGGACGACCCGCGATTCCAGTCGGGCATGCTCGACCTCGCCGATTCTGGGAACCCGTTCCGCGACTGGTCGTTGGTCTACATCCCGTCGTGCAGCGGCGACGTGCACACCGGGGACGCGCGCGTCGCCTACGGCAGCGTCGTCGTCGAGCAGCGTGGGTGGCAGAACGCGAACGCGGCGCTCGAGCGTGCGTTCGGCGAGTGGGACCCGGACGTCGTTCTCGTCGCGGGCTGCAGCGCAGGCAGCGTCGGCTCGGCGTGGCACGTCGAGGACGTGATCCGTGCGTGGCCCGACGCGCGCGTCGCACAGCTCGGGGACTCGCTCGCGTTTCTCTTCCACCGGCCGATCCAGCTCGGCGACTGGGGCGCGAACGCGCACTTCCCGTCGTTCTTCCGCGTCGGAGGCCGGAGGTGGACGATGGAGGAGTTCGAGCGGCGGCTCGCGCGCGCCTATCCCGAGGTCACGTTCGCGCGCTTCAACCACGCTTCGGACGACGTCCAGCAGCAGTTCTACGAGGCGCTGGGCGGCGACCCCGCTGACTTTCCCGCCCGGCTGGGCGCGGTCGAGCGTCGGCTGAAGCGGCTGCCGAACTACCGGTCGTACCTCGCCTGCGGGGACGGCCACTGCGCGCTGCCGACACCCGAGTTCTCGAGCTTGCGCGTGGACGGTATGCCGCTTCGGGACTGGGTCGCCGACGTCGCGGCCGGGAAAGACGTCTCGTGCCCGATGTGTGAGTAGGTTTCCGGGCGGACGTGAAGAGGGGTCTCGCAGCGGTTGTCCTGATCTCGGCGGTCTGCGCGACGAGCGCGGCCGCGGCGAAGCCGCGCCCGCCGAGGCTCGACGACTGGTGCGTCACGAAGGCCGAGAGGCGAAATGCAGTCGCACTGCGTGCCTCCGACGGTGCGCGGGTGCTCGGCGTCGTGCTCGGTGGTTCGCGCGCACGACGCGGCGTGGTGATCGCGCACGAGGCCGGCGGCGGGCTCTGCAACTGGATGCCGTACGCCCGCGGTCTGTCCCGCCGGGGCTTCCGCGTTCTCGCACTCGACCTTCGCGGCAACGCGTCGTCTCCGAAGCCGCGCGCCAACGTGTTTCGGTTCGACCTCGACATCGCGGCAGGCGCACGCGAGCTTCGCCGCCGGGGCGTGCAGCGGGTCGCCCTCGTCGGAGGGTCGATGGGAGCGACAGCCGTGCTCGTCGCCGCCGCGCGGGTGAGGCCGCCGGTCGACGCGGTGATCGCCGCCTCCGGGCCGACGAGCTTTCGCGGCCTCGACGCGGAGCCGGCGGTCGCCGCGACGCAGATCCCGGTGCTCTTCATCGCCGCGAGCGACGACGCCGGTTTTGCCGACGCTGCGAGGACGCTCCACGCCCGATCGGCCTCCCCCGCGAAGCGGCTCGAGATCGTCCCGGGAGTCGACCACGGCTACCAGCTGGTCACCGGGGCCGCAAACGCGCGCAACCGCGAGCTCTTCGCGAGCTTCCTGAACGCCCACCTCGGCTGAGCGGACCAGCCGCTCATAGATAATCCGGGTGATGGCGCAGGTGCTTCCGGCCGAGCGCGACCTTCGTCGCGTGATCGGCGACGGCGATGCGGTCCCCGACGGGGAGGTCGACGGGCTCACCGAGCACGACCTGCTCGAGCTCTATCGCTCGCTCGTCCTCCTGCGGACCTACGACGAGCGCTCGGTCGTGTACCACCGGCAGGGTCGCATCGGGACCTACGCGATTTTCTGGAACCACGAGGCGATGCAGGCCGGCTCGGTCTACCCGCTCGAGGACGAGGACTGGATCTTCCCGAGCTACCGCGAGTCCGCCATCGGGCTCCTTCGCGGGATGCCGGCGCGCGTGATCCTCCAGTGGTGGCGCGGTCACCCGTCGGGCTGGTGGAACCCGGCGGACTACAACGTCGCGTCGATCTGCGTCCCGATCGCGACGCACGTGCCGCACGCGGCCGGCCTCGCCTGGGGCAAGAAGCTGCGCGGCGAGCCGGTGGTCGCGATCGCCTACTTCGGCGACGGCGCGACGTCCGAGGGCGCGTTCCACGAAGGGGCGAACTTCGCCGCCGTGACCGGCGCGCCGCTCATCCTCTTCTGCAACAACAACCAGTGGGCGATCTCCACGCCGCTCTCGGCGCAGACGCGCGCGGAGGCGCTCGTCGACAAGGCGGTGGGGTACGGGATCCCCGGAATCCGCGTGGACGGCGGCGACGTGCTCGCCGTCTACGAGGCGACGCGCGAGGCGGTGGCCCGCGCCCGCACCGGCGGCGGGCCGACGATGATCGAGGCGGTCTCGTACCGCGCAGCGCCGCACGCCACCGCGGATGATCCGAGCGCGTACATCGACCTCGAGCGCGTCGAGCAGGAGAAGAAGAACGAGTGCGTCGGGCGCTACGAGCGCTACCTCGAGCGGCTGGGCGTGCTCGACGCGGCGACGGCCGAGCAGGTGCGCGCCGAGGCCGCCGACGTCCTCCGCACCGGCATCGCCGAGGCGGAAGCGGAGCCGCCGGCCGACGCGTCGCTCGTGTTCGACCACGCGCACGTGGAGCCGCTGCCGTCGTTCGACGACGAGCTCCGGGAGCTTCGCGGTGGCTGAGCTCACCCTCGTCGAGGCGATCAACGACTGCTTCCACGTCGAGCTCGGCCGCGACGACAACGTGATGGTGATGGGCGAGGACGTTGGCCGCGCCGGCGGTGTCTTCCGTGCGACGGCCGGCCTGCGCGACCGGTTCGGCCAGGAGCGCTGCTTCGACTCGCCGCTCGCCGAGGCCGGGCTCGTCGGCGCCGCCCTCGGGCTCTGCATGGCCGGCTGGCGACCGGTGTGCGAGCTCCAGTACGACGCGTTTTCCTATCCCGCGCTCGACCAGCTGATCACGCACGTGGGTCGCTACCGCTGGCGGACCGGGGGGAAGATGACGTTCCCGCTGACGCTGCGGATGCCGTACGGCGGCGGCGTGCGCGCGCCGGAGCTGCACGACGACTCGCCGGAGGCGTACTACGTCCACACTCCCGGAGTGAAGGTCGCGATCCCGTCGACGCCTGCGGACGCCAAGGGCCTGCTCGCGGCGGCGATCCGGAGCGAGGACCCCGTTGTCGTCTTCGAGCCGAAGCTCCACTACCGCACGATGCGCGGCGAGGTGCCCGAGGGCGAGCACGTCGTCGAGCTCGGCAAGGCGCGGATCGCGCGCGAGGGGACGGACGTGACGCTCGTCGCGTACGGCGCGATGGTGCCGCTCTGCGAGCAGGTCGCCGACGCGCTTGCGGACGAGTGCTCGTGCGAGGTGCTCGACGTGCGGACGCTGAAGCCGCTCGACGAGGAGGCGCTGCTGTCGTCGGCCGCCAAGACCGGCCGGGTCGTGATCGTCCAGGAGGCGCCGCGCACCGCCGGGTACGGCGCGGAGCTCGCAGCCGTGCTCGCCGAGAAGGCGATGCTTGACCTGCGCGGACCGGTGCTGCGTGTGACCGGATACGACGTGCCGTATCCGTACTGGCAGATCGAGGACGCGTACATGCCGTCGGTCGAGCGTGTCGCACGTGGGGTCCGGAAGCTGCTCGAGTATTAGCCGGGCGGTGGGCAGACAGGCCGCCGCCGCAGCGGTCGTCGCGGGCGCGATCGCGGCGCTCTTCGCGTGGTTGGGACCGCCGGGGCGCGACCTGGCGGCGCACGCGTACCAGCTGAACGTCTTCGTCGACCACGGCTTCGCGCTCTGGGACAACTTCTGGTACGCCGGGCGATACAGCTTCGTCACCTACAGCCTCGTCTACTACCCGCTCGCGGCGGTCTTCGGGATTCCGCTCCTCGCCGTCGTGTCGGTCGCGGGCGCCGCGTTCGGGTTCGCGCTCGTCGCCGGGCGCGAGTGGGGCGACAACGCGCGGCTGCCGACGCTCGCCTTCGCGCTCGTCTGGCCGAGCATCGTCTTCTCGGCCGCGTTTCCGTTCGCGCTCGGCGTCGCGTCCGGGCTCTTCGCGCTCGCGGCCATGCAGCGTGGGCTGCGGCTCTGGTTCGCGGCGCTCGCAGCGCTGACGCTCGCGGCGAGCCCGCCGGCCTTCCTGCTCCTCGGCGTCGCGCTCGTCGCCGCGGTTGCGGGACGGCGGTCGATTCTCCGCCGGAATCTCCTGCCGACGGCCGCGCTCGGGGCGATCGTCCTCGTCGAGCTCGTGCTGCACCGGCTTTTCCCGAACAGCTGGCACTTCCCGTTCCCGGTCGGCGAGTTCGCCGTGCTCTGCCTCTTCTGCATCAGCGGTGCCGTCCTGACCGCCGGCGTGGCGCGCGCCCGGATCCTGCACGCGCTCTTCCTCGTCTACCTGTTCGCGGCGGCGGTCGTCTTCGTCGTTCCGTCGGGCATCGGCGAGAACGTCGCGCGCCTGCGCTTCGCCGCGATTCCGCTCACGCTCCTCGCCGTGTCCCTGCGGAACTGGCGGCCGCTCGCTGTCTCGTGGATCGCCCTCGTCGTTGCGGGGACGTGGAATCTCTCGCCGCTCGCCGCGAGCGTCGTCCGCGATCCCAGCGACCCGACGTCGCACGCGGCGTTCTGGCAGCCGGTGATCGCGTTCCTTCGCGAGCACTCGTCGCCGTCGTACCGCGTCGAGGTCGTGGACACGAAGGGCCACTGGGGCGCGGTCTACCTGCCGAAGGCCGGCGTGCCGCTTGCGCGCGGGTGGTTCCGGCAGGACGACTTCCCGTTCAACCGGATCCTGTATGAGCGCTACGGCGCGCTCGCGTATCGCGAGTGGCTGCGTGGGCTCGGCGTCAAGTACGTCGTGCTGCCCGACGCGCCGCGCGACTACAGCGCGAGGCGGGAGGAGCTGCTGCTCGTGAGCGGGCGCTCCGGCCTGCGCGTCGTGAGCCGCACGCCGCGAGTGACGATCTTCCAGGTGCCGGATGCGTCGCCGATCGTCACGGGCCCGAGCAGGGCCGAGGTGGTCGCGCTCACGCAGACGCAGGTGCGATTGCGGGTCGGAGGTCGCGGCACGTACCGCATCGCGATCCGCGCGTCGCCGTACTGGCACGCCTCGCGCGGCTGCGTGCGCGCGGGGGACGACGGGACGCTCCGGCTCGGCGTTCGGCGTGCCGGGCCCGTCGAGCTGCGCTTCGACGTCACGCGCGGCGACGTGCTCGAGGCGCTCGCGGGCATGCGCGAATCCTGCGCCGACTAGCGTGGCCGCCGATCAACCTGTTGCGGTGGTCGTCGCCCCGGCCGCGGAGGTGCGCGACGCGGGGACGCGTGGAGCGGCCGGACTCCTCGTGCCCGGGGCGGGGCCGACGGTCACGCGGGAGGGAGCGCGGGCGTCGCTCGTCCGCGGACGCGTGCGGAACGCCGTGCTCGGCGGGACGGTCGGCGGGAAGCCGTTGATCACGCTCGCGCGGAAGCCGGGGGCGATCACGATCTACGTCGCGCTTCCGCCCGAAGGGGAAAGCCACAACGTCCGGCGCTATCCGGTCGCGATCGTCGGCCCCGGGTACCGCGGCGTGCTGAAGTCGTCGGCGACCCGGTTGCCCGGGCTCGTCGGGATCGCCGACCTCGCGCCGACCGCGGTCGCGCTGGCGCGCGGGCGCGAGCCGATCGTGACCGCCGAGGCTGCCGACGATCCCGCTTCGGACCTGCGCTCGCTCGACCGGCGGCTGTCGGCCGCCCACGACGCGCGAACTGCCGCGAACGTGGTGCTCGTCGCGTTCATCGTCCTCGCGGCCGCGGTCGGCCTTGCCCGGCGGTCGGCGTTCGCGGCACGCGCGGCGGTGCTTGCCGGGCCCGCCGCGGTCACGGCTGCGCTGCTCCTCTCCGCGCTCGGGCCGACGCGGTCGGGCCTCCTCGCCGCCGGTTTCGCCGTCGCGATGCCGGCACTGGCGCTCGTCGGAGCGGCGGCGCGGCTGGTCCCGGTCGTCGTCGGCTTCCTCGTGCTCTATGCGCTCGTGCTCGCCCTGTGGCCCGAGACGGCGTCGCTCGGGGTCGTCGGCCCGCACCCGGACGGCGGCGTTCGCTTCTACGGCGTGACGAACCAGGTCGAGACGCTCCTGCTCGCCCCGGTGATTCTGGCGATCGACCGATCGCGCGTGTGGGTCGCGGTCGCGATCGGGCTGCTCGCGCTGTTCACCGTCGGTTCGAGCTGGACGGGGGCCGACGGAGGCGGCGTCGTCGTTCTCACCGCCGCCTTCGCCGCGCTCGCGGTTCTGCGGAGCGACCTCGAGCTCTCGTGGCGGCGCGCCGGTGTGGCGCTCGCGGGCGCGGCAGCGCTCGCACTGCTCGTCGTCGGCGTCGACGCTGCAGCGGGTGGAACGAGCCATGTCACGCGCGCGGTCGGCGGCGGGCCGGGCACTCTGCTCGACGACCTGCTCGACCGGCTCCATCTCTCGGCCGCCTCGGTGTCCGTCTCCTGGGCGTCGGCGCTGGCGGTCGTCGCCGCGGTTGCGGGGCTGATTGCGCTCGCGCGGCTCCGGCGCCGCCCGCGCACGCTCGACGCGATGCTCGTCGCGCTCGTCGTCTCGCTCCTCGTGAACGACTCCCCCGTCGATGTCGCGCTCTACGGAGCGCTCGGGGCTCTCTCGATCGTCGCGTACGAGCGGGCGCGTGACTGAGCGGCTAAGGCTCTGGCTCGAGCGCGGGGAGCGCGGCTACTTCCTGCGCGACGCCGCGACCGGCGAGCCCGTGCGCTGGGAGGACCCTCGGATCCTCGTCGTCCCTGTCGCCGGCGTGACGTTCAGGCCGGGCAACGTCGACGATCCGTCATTCGATCCGGGGCGTCGGTTGGCGCTCGTGCCCGAGCCGGAGAACGAGCACGACCCGAACGCCGTCGCGATCTGGAACGAGGAGCGGAGCCTCCAGGCTGGGTACGTTCCCGCTGTGGACGCCGCCGAGCTGACGGGCGACGAGCAGGCCGTTTCGATCTGGCGGGTCGAGGGCGGGCTGCGCGTGCTCATCGCGCCGCCCGACGCCTGGATCGGGACGCCGCGCGCGTGATCCACGAGATCCCGCTCGAGCGGCGCACGCTCCACGGCCATTTCTCGCGCGAGCTCGAGCCGATCCTGACGATCGATCGCGGCGAGTCGATTGCCTTCGCCTGCCCGAACGCGGGCTGGGAGCTCGACCCGGGCGAGCGCTTCGAGCCTTTCGACGAGGAGCTCGACGCGGGGCACGCGCTCATCGGTCCCGTCGAGGTACGCGGCGCGAAGGCGGGGCAGACGCTCGTCGTTCACGTGGACGAGGTTCGGCCGGGCTCCTGGGGCGTGACCTACGGCCACGAGACGAAGGTCGACTGGCTGCTCGACATCGACGTGGCGGTCGACCAACGCGGGGCACGCGTCCGCCTCGCGCCCTTCCTCGGCGTGATGGGGATGCCTCCGGACGAGCCGGGCCGTCACTCGACTGGGCCGCCCAGGCGCTGCGGCGGCAACATCGACTGCAAGGAGCTCCTCCCCGGCACGACGCTCTACCTCCCGATCAGCGTGGACGGCGCGCTCTTCTCGGCAGGCGACGGACACGGTGCGCAGGCGGACGGGGAGGCGTCGGGCACGGCGATCGAATGTCCGGTCGAAAGGGCGCAGCTGACGCTCGAGCTGTCCGACCTCGAGCTCCGCTCGCCGATCGCGCGGACGGCCGACGCGTGGATCGCGTTCGGGTTCGACGTGGACCTCGACCTTGCCGCCGAGGAGGCAATGGCGACGATCCTCGACCTGATGGAGCGCGAGCGCGGCTGGGACCGCGGCTACGCGCTCGCGCTGTCCAGCCTCGTGGTCGACCTGCGCGTCACGCAGATCGTCAACGGCGCGAAGGGCGTGCACGCGGTCCTGCGGGACGACGCGATCGGGTAGAAGTCAGCGCCGTGGCGTACGAGTTCAAACTGCCGGATCTCGGCGAGGGCCTGACCGAGGGCGAGATCGCCCGCTGGCTCGTGTCCGAGGGTCAGGTGATCGCGGAGGACGATCCGCTCGTCGAGGTGCAGACCGACAAGACGACGGTCGAGATCCCCTCGCCTGCGGCCGGAGTCGTCTCGAAGCTCCTCGCGGGCGAGGGCGACGTCGTCCCGGTCGGAACGGTGATCGTCGTGATCGGCGGCGACGGGGTCCCGGAGGGGACAGTTCCGGAACCCGCCGAGCGGCCCGCGTCACGCCCTCGCGCCGACGGCGCGAAGGTCCGCACAACTCCGCTCGTCAGGCGTCTCGCGCAGGAGCTCGGGGTCGACCTCGAGACGGTCGAGCCGTCGGGGCCGGGCGGCCGGGTGACGGAGGCCGACGTGCGTGCGGCGAGCGGGGAGGCGAGTCCCGTCACTGTCTCCGGAACCGAGCGCCGCGAGCCGCTTCGGGGCGTGAGGCGCGTGATCGCAGAGCACATGACGAAAGCGCAGTCGATCCCCGCCGTGACCTGGGTCGAGGAGTGCGACTTCGGCCGCGTCGACCTGAAGACGCTGCTGCCGACGGTGCTCAAGGCGGTTGCCGGGTCGCTGCGCGCGTTTCCCGAGCTGAACGCCCGGTTCGAGGGCGACGCGATCGTGCTGCTCGACCGCTACGACCTCGGCGTGGCGATCGACACCGACCAGGGTCTCGTCGTTCCGGTCGTGCGCGACTGCGACTCTCGCTCGATCGAGGAGATCGACGCCGAGGTCCAGCGCCTCGCCGAAGCCGCGCGCGCGGGAACGCTCAAGCCGGAGGAGCTCCGCGGCTCGACGTTCACCGTCACGAGCGCCGGACGGCTCGGAGGACTCTTCGCCACGCCGCTCGTCAACCATCCCGAGGTCGCCATCCTGGGCCTCCACCGCATCGCCGAGCGGCCGGCCGTTCGCAACGGCGTGCTCGCCGTCCGCGAGGTCGGCTGGCTCTCGTGCACCTTCGACCATCGCGTGATCGACGGCGCCCGGGCAAGCGAGTTCCTGCTGGGGGTCATCGCCCGGCTGGAATCTCTCCCATAAGGGAGCGGGAGCGGCGCCGGCCGCCCTCGCTCTGTCAGGCGACCGCCGCGTCCGCTTCTGCGGGCTCGAGGTGGGGGGAGATCATTCGTTCGATCTGCGGCGCGCTTACGCGCCCTTCAAGCCGGCCGACTGGGCGGCGGTCCTTGATCAGGACAAGAGTGGGGATCGCGGTGATCTGCAGACGCTCGATCCAATCCGGCTGCGCTTCTGCGTCGATTCGGGCGACGCGCAGCCGGGAGCGCTCCTTGCGGGCGAGGTGCGCAAGCAGGCTTTCCATGCGCCTCGCAGGGCCGGAGCGGGCATCGGTGAAGAACAGCAGGATGGGACGGGAGCGGGGCACGGGCGGTTGTTTCCCGACCTCAGCCAACTGGAAACAGCTGGAAGGGGTATTTCGGTAGGTAATGCCTGGTTTGTTACGGAACGCGCGGCTTTGCGGGCCGGGTGTTGGGTGCAGCCGGCAGGGGCACGTACTGCACGCTCGGACGGCGCCGCCCTTCTTGCGCGAAGAGGTGCATGTAGTCGTACACCTCTTGCGGAAGCCCCACCTGGACTGGGAGACCGAGCTTCGTCGCTTCGGCGACCGTGATCGGGTCGTCATGTGTGTAGTGGCCGCCCGCCAACTCCTCGGCGAGTGAATTCGCCTTCTTGGCCGTCACGCGCGTCGCGAGCAGGCCGCTGACGACTTCCTTCATATGCCGGAGGGCCTTCTCGGAGACGTCGGCGAGGATCAAGGTGCGGTCCTCGACGCGCTCGATCGGCTTCTGAGCGGCGACGCGGACGATCGACGCCGCGGGCAGGTCGCCGAGCTGAGGGTCGACCGGGCCGAGGACCGCGGCGGCATCCATGAGGATCTCGTCGGCGGCGAGGGCGAGGAGTGTGCCCCCCGACATCGCGTAGTGCGGGACGAGCACCGTGACCTTGGCCGGATGCGACTGCAACGCGTACGCGATCTGCTCCGAGGCAAGCACGAGGCCGCCGGGCGTATGCAGGATGAGGTCGATCGGGGTCTCGTCGGGCGTCAGGCGGATCCCGCGCAGGATCTCCTCGGAGTCGTCGATGTCGATGAAGCGGTAGAGCGGGACCCCGAGGAACCCGATCGTCTCCTGGCGGTGGACCATCGCGATCACCCGGCTCTTCCGCACTCGCTGGACGGCGGCGAGCGCCCGTGCTCGCCGCATCCCGAGCAGCCACCGTTGCAGCGGCGGTAACAGGAAGAACAGGAGGAAGAGATAGAAGAAGAGCGATCCGAAGTCCATGGCCGCGGCGCACCCTATACCCGACCGACGGCTGGCTACACTCAGCCCGGTGGACGGTTGGCTTGACTGGTATCTGCTCGGCGTTCTCGTCGGGCTGGGAGTCGCGGACGGCGTCATCGGCCGGGAGGCGCGCCGGCCGCTGCTCGCGCTCGTCGCGCTTGCTTTCGCGGCCGCCGCGATCGCCATCGCGCTGCTTGCGCTCGAGTGGTGGGCGATTCTGGTCTTCGTCGGCGCGGCCCTGGTCAGCTGGTTCGCGTTCCGCCGCCTGTCGCCCGCAGCCCGTCCGCTGGCAGCGCTGGTCGCTGCAGGAATCGCTCTCGTGCCGGTGCTCGGCTATCTGTTGGTCGTCGCCGTGCCGCTTGCGGGCGCCCGGCTCGGCCGCCGGGCCGAGGCGCGCTACGCGGGGTTGCGTGTCCTCGCGAAGGACTGACGCCCGCTCATGAAGGGCCTCATCCTCGCGATCATCGACGGCCTCACGCCGGCGATGCTGGAGCACGGCCTGGAGCAGGGCCGTTTGCCCGCGCTCGGACTGCTGCACGAGACGGGCAGCTACACGCAGGGAACCACGACGTTTCCCTCGGTAACGCCGGTGTGTCTGACGTCGATCGCGACGGGCGCGCATCCGGATGTGCACGGGATTCCGCACCTCGTCTGGTATCACCGCGAGGAGGAGCGCGTGGTCGAGTACGGCTCCTCGTTTGCGGCTGTGCGCGCCGCGGGAGCCCGGAGGTCGCTTCGGGACTCCATCTACGCGATGGCGCACGAGCATCTCTCGCCTGATGCGCTCACGATCTTCGAGGCGCTCGAAGACGAGGGCTTCGACTCCGGAGCGATCAACTTCACCTGCTACCGCGGACGGACGAAGCACGCGCTCAAGCTGCCCGTGCTCTCTGGACGCAACCGCTGGTACCAAGCCGCATGGGGCCCGCGCCGGTTCTTCTTCTTCAACCTCTACGAGTCGGACCAGACCGGCGCGCCGCTGGCAATACGGTCGCGGCCGGAAGGGTCGATCGACGCGTACGCCGCCACGATCGGACGCTGGCTCGTCACCCGCGACGGCTTCGACTTCCTCGTCTTTTAC
>DASTHC010000079.1:0-38508 GCA_035718485.1 Gaiellaceae bacterium | reverse complement strand
CGCTCGAGCTCGGCGTGCGGGAGGCCGAGCGCCTTGCCGACGTCGCGGATCGCGCCGCGCGAGCGGTACGTCGCGAACGTGGCCACGAGCGCGGCGTGCTCGCGCCCGTAGCGCTCGGTCACGCGGACGATCAGCTTCTCTCGGATGTCGCGCGGGAAGTCGAGGTCGATGTCGGGGACGCCGCGCATCTCGTCGTTCAGGAACCGGCCGAGCGAGAGGCCCGCGCTGATCGGGTCGACGTGCGAGAGGCCGGTCAGGTAGCAGACGAGCGAGCCGACGGAGCTTCCGCGCCCACGTCCCGGGGGGAGCACGTGGCGAGGCGAGTCGCTGCCGCGGACCTCGCGCGCGCAGTCGGCGGCGAGCTCGAGCACCTCGTGGTGGAGCAGGAAGAAACCGTCGAGCCCGAGGCGCGTGATCAGCGCCAGCTCTTCGTCGAGCCGCGCGCGAGCCGGGGCAAGTAACAGTCTGTTACTTGCCTTGTAGCGGCGGGCGAAGGCGGCGTCGCAGACGCGCCTCAGCTTCACGCTCGCGGGCTCGCCGTCGGCGAAGTCGGGGTAGCTGTAGCCGAGGTCGGCGGTGAGGTCGAAGCGCAGGCGGTCGGCGAGCTCGCCGGTGCGCTCGACAGCGTCACGGTCGTCGGGGAATCGCTCGAGCACCTCGTCGGCCGAGAGCAGCACCGCCTCGTGGTTGCCACGCCGCTCGCGCTCGCAGCCGTCGAGCGAGGTGCACTCGCGGATGGCGACGAGGACGTCCTGCAACTGCGTCCGGCGCAGGTGATGCGCATGCACGTCGCCGGTCGCGACGGTCTCCACCCCGAGCGTCTCGGCGAGCTCACGCAGCGCGTTGTTCCGGCGCACGTCGCCGCGCTCAAACGGGCGCTGCAGCTCGACGAAGAAGCGCTCGCCCCCGAACGCGCGTGCAAGGCGCGCGGCGCCGTTCGGGTCGACGACGCCGAGCCCGTGCCGCGCGCAGCCCGAGAGGCAGACGAGGCCGTCGCCCAGCTCCTCGAGGAGCGCCAAGGGGAGCGCGGGATCGAGCGGCGGATCCTGAGGCCTTGGCCTGGTTTTCGCGTGGGCCGCGGTAAGGAGGCGGCAGAGGTTCGCGTAGCCGCGCGCGTCCTCGACCAGGAGCGTCACGTGCGCGCCGCCCTCGAGCGTCACTTCCGCGCCGGTGATCGCGCGGACGCCGAACGCCTTCGCCGCGTGTGCGAACTCGAGCGATCCGTAGATCCCGTCGTGGTCGGTGACCGCGAGCGCCTCATAGCCGAGCTCGGCCGCCCGCAGCGCCAGCTCCTCCGGGAGCGACGCGCCGTCGAGGAACGAGTACGACGAGTGCGCGTGCAGCTCGACGTAGCTCACGAATAGGCTCTTCGGTCGTGAGCGTGGTTCCTCCGGGCCCCGGCGACAAGGCGCTGCTCGACGAGCTCTTCGTGTCGGTGATGGACGCGACGATGAACGTGGAGCCGCACGTGCACCGCGAGCACGTGGACTCGTTCTTCGTGCTCGACGGCGCATTCACGTTCGACCGATCCGGTGAAGACGTGACGCTCGAGCCCGGCGACTACGCGCTCGCTCCGCCGCTTTTCGTCCACGGCTTCCGGCCGGGGAACGGGCGGGTCCTCAACATCCACACGCCCGGCCGGTACTGGGTGCGGAACCGGATCGCCCGGCAGGAGGGACGACGGATCGCGTCCGAGGAGTACGACTCGCACGACCCTCCGGCCGACGGCGGGCTTCCTCGCTCCGACGCGCTCGTTCGCCGCGCCGGTGAGGGCGAGCTGCTCGAGGACGAGCGGCGCCGCGTGCTGATCCTCGCCGCACGCCCCGAGCTGTGCGTCTTCCTGTTCGACGCCGCGCCCGGCTACGTCGGCCCCGACACCCACGTCCATCGGGAGCACACCGACGGCTTCTACGTCCTCGAGGGGGAGCTCGAGTTCGAGCTCGACGGCGAGACGTCCGCCGCGCCTGCCGGCACGTGGGTCGCGGCGACGCCCGGCGTCGCGCACACGTTCCGGAACGCGGGAGACGGGCGCGTGCGGTTCGTGAACATCCACGCGCCGGGGCTCGGGTTCGACGAGTACCTGCGCCGGCAGGCGGCGGGCGAGGACGAACGTCGATTTCACGAGTCCTTTGACGTCTACGAGGCGGAGGTGAGCTAGCTGGACGCGAGAGAGCGCTTCGACGAGATCGCCGACGACCTCGTCGCGCAGAACGGGGACGTGACCCTGTCGCAGATGATGGGCATGCCGGCGCTCAAGCGCGGCGGCAAGCTCTGGGTCGGCTTCTGGAAGGACGAGATGGTCTTCAAGCTGACCGACGAGGCCGAGCGGGAGCGGGCGCTCGCGCTCGAGGGAGCGCACCTGTTCGACCCGGGCGAGCGGGACCGCCCGATGAAGGAGTGGGTCGTCGTTCCGCAGGCACACGAGCGGGAATGGCCGCAACTCGCAGAGCGCGCTCTGCGTTGAAGGTCTGACGGTCTTCCCGACGAACAAGGAGCGCCCGTGGGTCTGCTCGCTTCCATCATGGTCACGCTGCTCGTCCTCGCGACGGCACTCGCCTTTGGTGTGCCCTCCTAGACGCCGCGCTGGCTGAACCATCGGCCCCGCTCCTCGTCGCGGAACACGACGACGTTCTGGCCTGACTCGAGCACGAGCTCGAAGTAGCGCCGCTGCACCGGCTCGTCGGTCCACCAGCGGTCGACAACACGCCACTCCTCGCGCACGACCGCGACTCCTTGACGGTTGACGAGCCGCGGCGTTCCGTCGAAGCGCGCCTCGACGAGCGCCGACTGCGGCTCGTTCAGTCGTCGCGAGGTACGAACAGCGCGCGTGCTTCCGGGATCCGCGACCACGGTGCGACTTCGACCACCGATGCAACCGAGCCCGAGCCGGTGCTGGCTCGCACCTGGCGCAGGCCTTCGCTCAAGCGAGTCTGGAGCTCGGCTCCCGCCGCCTGGACGAGCTCGAGCTGCTGCCCCTGCGACTCCGTCAGCTCGACCAGCTCGAGCCGGAGCGAGACGACCGGCGCGGGCAGCTCCCCGAGCTTCGGCCCGAGCGCGTGCCGCAGGCGGTCGCGCTCCGCCGTGGGGTCGCGCATGGTGACCGTCCGCCGCCACGAACCCCCTCCGACGAGCCGTGCGGACATCGCCGCCTTACGGACGAACCGTCCATCGCGCTCCCTTCGTTCGAGCAGCCGGTCGAGCAGCACGCCGAACGCGCGCCGCAGGGTGAGCTCGTTCCCGACCGCCTCGGGGAACTCGAGCTCCTCGAAGAGCTCGGCGGGCGGGCGCCGCCCCAGCACCCGCCCCACCGCGCCCCCTCTCGCCAAGCTCCAGGCACGCCGGCCGTCCGGCCCCAATCGTTCGGCGACGGCGGCCTTTGGGAGCTCGGCAAGCTCACCGAGTCGTTTCACGCCCAGCTCGCGCAGCTCCAGCTGCCGGCGCTCGTCGAGCGGGAGCAGCGAGAGCGGCAGCGGCGCGAGGAACTCACGCGTGTGCGCGTCGGAAACGACGAGCGCCTGGCCCGGGCGCGCGACGTTCGCCGCCGCGAGCGCCGCGAAGCGCCGCGAAGCCGCGCCGACCCGCGCGTCCCAGCCCGAACCGACCGAGGCGAGCGCCCTCCGGAGCGCGGCCTCGAGCCCGCCGTAGAGCCGCTCGACCCCACGCGTCTCGAAGTAGGCGCAGCCCGGCTCCGCGCTCTCGACCGAGAAACCGGCGTCCTCGAGCCTGCGCAGGATCCCCTCCCACGCCTGCTCGGCCGCCGACGGGTCCTCCTCGACGAGGACGAGCCCCGGGCACATCGCGAGCGCCTCCCCCATCCGCATCCCCGGCTTGACCCCCTGCGCCTCCGCCGGCGCCGTCACGGGCCCGACGAGCGGCTCCTCTCCGGCCGGAGGTGCGAGCGCCGCCGGAGCGGCCGCGAGCGAGGGCCGGGAACGAAGCGCGGCGCGAAGCGGGAAGCCGGGGATGGCGAGGCAGGCGATCATGGGAACGTCTGTTCTACACGAACAGACGTTCGCCTGTCAAGGGACCTTCTAGAGTCGCCCGATGCGCGTCCTCTTCGGCTTCACCGGCGGCCGCGGGCATGTCGAGCCGCTCGTTCCGCTCGCCACCGCCGCCCGCGAAGCGGGCCACACCGTCGCCTTCGCAGGACGCCCGTCGATCCTCCCGGCCGTCGAGGCGCTCGGGTTCGAGGCCTTCCCCGCCGAGGCCGAGCACGAGACGCCGCCGAGGCGGATCGCGCTCCAGCCGGTCGACCTCGAACGCGAGGAGCGCGACTTCCGCGGGTGGTTCGCGGATCGCATCGCGCGGGACCGGGCGACGCGCGTGCGCTCGATCGCCGGCGAGTGGCGCGCCGACCTCGTCGTCTGCGAGGAGACCGACTTCGGGAGCATGATCGCGGCGGAGCGCCTGGGCCTCCCGTACGCGTCGGTCGCCGTCCTCGCGGCCTCGTCGTTCACCAGACCGGAGATCGCCGGCGAGCCGCTGAACGCCGTGCGCCTCGAGAACGGGCTGCCGTCCGATCCCGAGCTCGAGATGCTCGGCCGCCACCTCGTCCTCTCGCCGTTCCCGCCGAGCTACCGGGAGCCGTCGTTCCCGACCGAGCGCAGCTTTCGCTCGTCCGGGCCGCCTCCTCCGCCGTCGAAGCGCGACGGCGCGACGACCGTCTACTTCACGCTCGGGACGGTCTTCAACCTCGAGTGCGGCGATCTCTTCGCACGCGTCCTCGACGGCCTGCGCGAGCTGCCGTTCGAGGTCGTCGCGACAGTCGGCCCGCACGTCGACCCCGCCGAGTTCGGACCGCTTCCGGACCGGTTCCACCTCGCGGAGTACGTGCCGCAGTCCGACGTGCTTCCGCGCGCCGACGTCGTCGTCTCGCACGGCGGATCGGGCAGCGTCCTCGGAGCCCTCGCCCACGGCCTGCCCCAGGTGCTGATCCCGATGGGCGCCGACCAGCCGTTGAACGGAAAGCGTTGCGAGGAGCTCGGCCTCGCGCGCGTGCTCGACCCGATCGCCGCCACGCCCGAGTCGGTGCGCGACGCTGTCTCGACCGTCCTCACGGACGAGACGTACCGCGCCGCGGCCGAGCGGATGCGAGACGAGATCGCCGCGCTCCCCGGCCCGGACGACGCGGTCACGCTGCTCGAACGGCTCGCCTCAGGCTGAGCGCGCGGCGAGGACCGCCCGGCACATCTCACCGACGTGACGTTCGTCGGTGCCGCAACAGCCGCCGACGACGTTCAGCGCCGGGAGCCGCCTTCGCAGCTCTCCGAGCCGTGCGCCGAGGTCGACGGGATCGCCTGCGTCGAGGTCCTCCGCCTCGTCCAGCTCGGCGTGGGACCGCGTCGACGCGTTCGGGCGGAGACCACGGACCCGCGCCACCCGCGGCGCGTCGCCGGCGAGCACGCCGTCGAAGTGCGTCGGGTGCGCGCAGTTGACCATGAAGTAGCCAACCGAACCGCCGGTCTCTGCGTCGGTCTGCTCGACCGCCTCGCGCAGCGGCTGTCCGCTCGGAAGACGGCCGTCGGTCTCCACCGTGAACGAGACGGCCACGGGCACGCCGGTCGCCGCCGCGGCGCGCGCGACGCCGATCGCCTCGTCCGCGTACGTCATCGTGAGCGCGCTGACGAGGTCCGCGGCCGTCCCGGCGAACGTCGCGACCTGGCGCGTGTGGTAGCGCTCCGCTTCTTCGGCCGTCATCAGGTCGACGGCCTGGTAGCCGTCGCGCCGAGGCCCGACGCACCCGCTGACCAGGATCGTCGAATCGCCGTCCCGGAGCCCGTCGACGAGCTCCACTGCGCTGCGGTTGACGTCGTCGAGCTCCTCCGCCGAGTAGCCGACGACCGCTCCCCAGTCGCCGTTTGCGCGCCATGTCGGCGTGTCGAGGACGGCGCCCACGCCTTGCTCCTTCGCGACGCGAATGTACTGCTCGTAATATGCGCGAAGCCCCGCGCGGCCGACATCGTCCTTCAGCAGGTCGAACGCGGCAAAGTGCGGCAGGTCGAAGCCGTCGCGGAAGATGAGCGTCGTCTCGAGCCCGCCGTCGGTGATGAAGACGGCGTCGGAGAGCTGCGGGAGCGTCATCGCGACGCGCGCTCCATGATCTCGTGCACGACCGCCGTCTTCGCGTCCGCGTACTGCTGCACGTACTTCCAGTCACGCACGGCGAGCTCGCGCTTCGCGTCGGCGTAGAGCGTCCGGTCCGCGTCGTTCTCGCGCAGCCAGTCGCGGAATCCGATCATGCGGTCGACCTCCTCGCAGCCCTCGGTGAAGACGTGGAGGTTGACGTTCGTGTCGGGGCCCTTGAAGACGCGGTGCTCGTACCAGTCGCGCTCGCGGATCGTCAGCGGGTACCCGCCCACTTCGAGGTCGTCGGCGTACGACGGCTCGTCGGACGAGTCCGGCACCTCGAGCACGATGTCGATCAGCGGCTTCGCGGGCAACCCGGGGACCGACGTCGAGCCGACGTGCTCGATCCGGCGTATGCGCTCGCCGAGGATCGACCGGATCCGCGCTTCCTCGCGCTCGTACAGGCGTGGCCACCCGGGGTCGTAGTCGCGCACCTCGATCGGCGCGGCAAGCGGCTGCGCTCCGCCGACGGTGATCTCGTCGAGCGCCGCGTCGTACGCGGAGACGTCGTTCGGGTCGGGGACGCGCGAGGTCATCGTCAGTTCGGGCTAGCAGCCGTGCCTCGCCAGAACGAGGTCGTCAAGGACTGGCTGCTAGCCCGTTGCCTCGGAGTCTAGAGCGCGATCTCGGCCGCGGGCCCGACCATCCGGGCGAACCGCGGCACGACGTCGAGCACGTTCTCGCGCGCACAGAACCGGATGTCCGCCTCGAGCCCGGGCGGGCCGTAGGTGCGCGCAATGAGCCCCTCGTACGCGTTCGGGAACGCGCGCGCGATCAGCTCGCTCGCCTTCGACGCGTCCGTTCGCTCGCCGCCGACGAGCTCGACGATCCGTCCGGCGCAGTACGCGTCGTCGAGCGCGAACGAGTCCTTGAACCCGGCGCAGAGGACGAGCACGTCCTCCCCGCTCTCGCGTGCGGCGGCGGCGACGGCGTCGAGGTTCAGGAGGCTGCCGAGGAAGACCGTTTCACAGCTCGAGGCCGCAGTGAGGATCGCCCGCGTCCCGTTCGTCGTCGAGAAGACGAGCGGAACGTCGCCGCCTTCGACGAACTCGCGCGGGGACGCCCCGACGTCGAAGCCCTCGATCTTCTGCGCGTCGCGCTCGCCGCCGAGGAGACCCTCCCCCAGCTGCTTCCGCACGGCGATCGCCTCCTCGATCCCCGGCGCGCAGAGGACCCTCGGCCAGCCGCTCGCGAGCGCCTGGGCGATCGTCGACGTCGCCCGGAGCACGTCGACGACGACCCCGGTCGGAGCCGGCACCGCCTCCGACGGGGTAAACGCGACGTGCACACGCACGCCGATACGCTAGTCGGCCGTGGCCACCGCGCCCCGGAAGACCTGCTACCGGCACCCGAATCGCGAGACAGGCGTCTCGTGTGCGGACTGCGACCGCGGCCTGTGCCCCGACTGCATGGTCTACACGCCGGTCGGGATCAAGTGCGCGGAGCACGCTGGCGTCCGGACCGGCGCGGCGCGCGTGGCGAGCTCGGCCCGGCGGTTCGGCGTCGAGGGCCAGGGGGCGCTCCTCACGAAGATCCTCATCGCGATCAACGTCGGCGTCTACGTGCTGATGCTCGCGACGGGCGGCGGAACGCTCGGCTCACCGGGCGGCGAGATCTTCGACAAGGGCGCCCTGATCGGCATCGGCATCCAGAACGGGCACCTCGTCGGCGTTGCGCAGGGCGAGTGGTGGCGGCTCGTGACGTCCGCGTTCCTGCACGCGAGCATCCTCCACCTCGGGTTCAACATGCTTTTCCTCTGGTGGGTCGGTGCGCCGGTCGAGGAGGCGATCGGGCGCTGGCGTTTCGCGCTCATCTACGTCGCGGGAGCTCTCGGCGGTGCGGCCGGCGCGCTCCTCTTCGGGAAGTACGAGCTGTTCGGCACGTCGCTCGCGACGCCGACGATCGGTGCGTCGGGCGCACTGTTCGGGATCCTCGGCGCAGCGCTCGTCTTCGAGCGGCAGAGGCAGTACGTGCTCGGCGGCGCGGCGCTCTCGATCATCGTGCTGAACCTCGTCCTCTCGTTCGTGATCAGCGGCATCTCCGTCGGGGGACATCTCGGCGGTCTCGTCGCCGGAGCGCTCGCGGCGCTCGCACTGTCGCGCCTCGGGACGTCGCATGGCGCGTACGGGCGGCCAGGGCTCGTGGGCGTGGTCGGTGTGCTCGCGATCGCGCTCGGCAGCGTCGCGCTCTCCTACTGGGCTGTCGCCGCCTACGTCTGATCCGGGCTACCCTGCCCGCATGCGCGGGCTGGTCGCCGTCATCCTCGCGCTCGTCCTCGCTCCGGCCGCGCAGGCGCGGCCGCTGCTCGGCCTCTTCGGCGGGCAGGCGCGGTTCCAGCAGCTGACGGGACAGCAGACGCAGGTCGGGCACGCGCTCTTCGGCTGGGGACAGTCGTCCTTCGACCAGGTGCTGCCGCGGCTCGGCCCGAGCCCGATGATCGCGCTCGTCGAGGGGCCGATCACGCCGCTCGCGATCGCGCAGGGTCGCGGCGACGACTACCTCTTCGTGCTCAACGCGTCGCTCTCGCGCTGGGCGCGGCCCGCGTACATCCGTCCGCTCCCGGAGATGAACGGTCACTGGAACGCGTACTGCGCATACACGAAGAGCGGCCGGTCGAAGGGAGCCGCGTACTCGACCGCCGCGTTCAGGAAGGCGTTCGCGCGCATCTACCTGATCGCGCACGGGGGTCCCGCGGCGACAATCAACGCGCGGCTCGCGGCGCTCAAGCTGCCGCCGATCGCGCGCGACCTCCCGGAGAACCCACTGCCGCGCGTCAAGGTGATGTGGAACCCGCAGGGCTACGGGAGTCCCGACCTGCCCGGGAACTCGGCGCAGGCGTACTACCCGGGCGACCGCTACGTCGACGTCGTCGGCAACGATCTCTACTTCATCCGCGGCAAGGCCGAGTGGGCCGCGGCCGAGCGTCTCTACAACGCGCACCCCTCGAAGCCGTACGCGTTCGCCGAGTGGGGCCTCTGGGGCATCGACGACCCGTCGTTCATCCAGCGGATGGCACAGTTCGCACGGACGCACGGAAGGCTCGAGCTGCTCGCCTGGTACAACGGCCAGCGGGGCGGCGTGTTCGACATCGGGACGAAGCCGCGGGCTCGCGCGGCATATCGCCGGCTGATCGTCCCGCTCGGCGCCTAACGCAGCACGCCGCGCACGACGACGCGGGCGGAGCGCCAGCCTTCGCCGCCGACCACCGTCGTGAAGCGGTACGTGCCTGAGCCACGGCGTCCAGCGAACTGCCTCGTCCCCGACCGGTAACGCCAGGTGCCGGAGCTCGCGCCGGCGCTCTTCGACCCATCAGTCGTGAGCCGCAGCGTGCCGCGCGTGCCGAGCCGCAGCACGAGGATCCCGTCCTCGTCGCCGTGCGCCGTCTGCGGCTCGTCACCGCCGTGGAACAGGTGCCAGTGCCACGTGTACACCGCGGACGCCGCTCTCGGCTTGCCCGCAAACGACCCGTTGCCGGTGCACTCGACGACCTTGGCGTCGGCGGCGTCCGCACGGACGCAGTCGCTCGAGAGGCTCACCGGGCGAATCGTCGCGACCCCGTCGACCCGGATCGGCGCACGCGTCGAGGGTGCAGCGGCGAGCAGCGCGGCGACCCCGACCAGCAGCACCTTCACACCCGCAGGCTAGCGCCCCCAGCCCTCGGGCGGCTCACGCCGGCCGTCCTCGATCGCCCAGTAGTCGCGCTGTGTCACGACGAGCCCGTCCGGCCCGAACCGGAGCACCGAGACGCCGGCGATCGTCTGCTCACGGCCCTCAGAGCGGACGACGGCCCAGTACTCGCAGGTCGCATGGTCGCCCCCGACGAAGGGCTCGCCGAACCAGACCTCGGCCGGCGCCTCCTCGTCCGCGAACGCCCAGCGCGCGTATTCCGCCACACCCTCCGCGCCGTCGTGCGTGTCACGGAACGGGTGCGAGCGAAAGACGGCGTCGTCGGCATAGAGCCCGCGGATCGCCTCGACGTCCTGCTCGGGCCACGCACGGAGCCAGGTCTCGCGCCAGCGCCGGGCGGCGGCCTCGCTCATCCGCCCGCTGCGACGTACGCGGCGCCCTGTTCGCTGAGCGCGGCCTGCGCGGCCGCGAGCCGGGCGAGCGGGACGCGGAACGGCGAGCACGAGACGTAGTCGAGCCCGAGCGAGTGGCAGAACGCGACGGACGCGGGCTCGCCGCCGTGCTCGCCGCAGATCCCGAGCTTCAGGTCGCGCTTCGTCGAGCGGCCGCGCTCGACGGCGATGCGCATCAGGTCGCCGACGCCGCTCTGGTCGAGCGTCTCGAACGGGTTGCGTTCGAGCACGCCGTCGTTCAGATAGTGCGTCAGGAACTTGCCCTCCGCGTCGTCGCGCGAGAAGCCGAGCGCCGTCTGCGTCAGGTCGTTCGTGCCGAACGAGAAGAAGTCGGCGTGCTCCGCGATCTCGTCGGCGCGGATGCACGCACGCGGCAGCTCGATCATCGTGCCGCAGAGGTAGTCGACGTCGCTCTCCTCCGCTGCGACTGCGTCGGTCAGCTCGCGCAGCCTGCGGAGCTCCTCCGCGAAGCCGACGAGCGGGTGCATGATCTCGACGAGCGGCGCGTTCCCCGAGCGGTCGTGGACCGCACGAGCCGCGCGAACGATCGCCCGCACTTGCATCTCGTAGATCTCGGGCCACTGCAGGCCGAGCCGGCAGCCGCGCGTCCCGAGCATCGGGTTCGACTCCTGCAGCTGCTTGATCCGCGTGCGGAGCTCGTCGTCCTCCGCCTCGTCGAGCGGCGGCAGGAACTCGTGCAGCGGCGGATCGAGCAGACGGATCGTCACCGGGAGCCCCGACATCGCCTCGAAGATCCCCTCGAAGTCGGACTGCTGCATCGGCAGGAGCCGGTCGAGCGCTCTCCGCCGGCCGTCCTCGTCCCGCGCCATGATCATCTGCTGGACGACGGGCAAGCGCTCGTCGCCGAAGAACATGTGCTCGGTGCGGCAGAGGCCGATGCCCTGCGCGCCGAACTCGCGCGCGCGTGCTGCGTCCTCCGGCGTGTCGGCGTTCGCGCGCACCTTCAGCCGGCGGATGTCGTCGGCCCAGCCGAGCACGGTCTGGAAGTCCTCGTTGATCCGCGGCGGGACGAGACGCACCGGCCCGACGATCACCCGGCCCGTGCCGCCGTCGATCGTGAGCTCGTCGCCCTCGTTCAGCGTCGTGTCGCCGACCGTCGCCGTGCGCGCCTTCAGGTCGATCGACAGGCCCTCGCACCCGGCGACGCACGGCTTGCCCATCCCGCGCGCGACGACCGCGGCGTGTGAGGTCATGCCGCCGTGCACGGTGAGGATCCCCTTCGCCGCGATCATCCCGTGGATGTCGTCGGGCGTCGTCTCCCAGCGGACGAGGATCACCGGCTCGTGCTCGCCGCGCGCGGCCGCGGTGTCCGCGTCGAAGACGATCTTCCCGCTCGCCGCGCCCGGGCTCGCGTTCAGGCCGGTCGCCGCGACGTCGTAGGTCGCGGTCGGGTCGAGCATCGGGTGCAGGAGCTGGTCGAGCTGGGCCGGGTCGATCCTCGCGACCGCGTCCTCGCGCGAGATGAGCCCCTCGTCGACCATCTCGACCGCCGCCTTGAGCGCAGCCGCCGCCGTGCGCTTCGCCGCGCGCGTCTGGAGCAGGAAGAGCCGACCCTCCTCGACCGTGAACTCGATGTCCTGCATGTCGCGGTAGTGCTCCTCGAGCCGCCGCATCGTCTCGAGCAGCTGCTCGTAGGCTTGCGGGAGCCGCGGGCGCATCGCCTCGAGCGGCTCGGGCGTGCGGATCCCCGCGACGACGTCCTCGCCCTGCGCGTTCGCGAGGAACTCGCCGTAGATCCCCTGCTCGCCGGTCGACGGATCGCGCGTGAAGCAGACGCCGGTGCCGCAGTCGTCGCCCTTGTTGCCGAACACCATCTGCACGACGTTGACGGCGGTGCCGAGGTCGTCCGGGATGCGGTGCGCGCGGCGGTAGACCTGCGCGCGCGGCGTGTCCCACGAGTCGAAGACGGCGCGCACCGCGCGTCGCAGCTGCTCGCGCGCGTCCTGCGGGAAGTCGTCGCCCGTGCTCTCGCGGTAGATCCGCTTGAACGTGTCGACCAGCTCCGCGAGGTCGTCGGCGCTGAGGTCGGTGTCCTGCGAGATGCCGCGCTTCCCCTTGAGATCGGTCAGCGCCTGCTCGAGCCGGTGCGCGTCGACGCCGTCCACGACCTCGCCGTACATCTGGATCAGGCGGCGGTACGAGTCGCGCGCGAAGCGCGGGTTGCCCGTCGTCCGCGCGAGCCCCTCGACGGCGACGTCGTTCAGGCCGAGGTTCAGGATCGTGTCCATCATCCCGGGCATCGAGACCGCCGCCCCGGAGCGAACCGAGACGAGCAGCGGGTCCTCGGCGTCGCCGAACCGTTTTCCGGCCCGCTCCTCAAGCTTCGCGACGTGCTCGGCGACCTCGTCCTCGAGCCCGGCGGGGACGTCGCCCTCGGCCATGTAGGCGCGGCAGGCATCCGTCGTGATCGTGAACCCGGCGGGCACGGGGATCCCGAGCTGCGTCATCTCGGCGAGCCCGATGCCCTTGCCCCCGAGGAGCTCGCGACCGCCGGGAGCCGGCTCGTCGAAGGAGTACACGTAGCTGCCCACGGGGCGTCAATACTCCCACAAGGTGGCGGGACGACACATCGTTGCGATCGGCGGCGCAGGACTCGGCAGCGCGGTCGACGACTATGTGCTCTCTGTCGCGCGCGGGCGGCGTGTGTGCTTCGTCCCGACCGCGAGCGCGGAGGATCCGGGCTACGTGATCGCCTTCTACTCGACGTACGGGCAGAAGGCGGATGCGACGCACCTCTCGTTCTTTCCGTGGCCGCCCGAGGATCTCCGTGACTTCCTCCTCGCGCAGGACGTGATCTACGTCGGGGGCGGCAATACCGCGAATATGCTCGCGGTCTGGCGCGTCCACGGCATGGACGAGGTCCTGCGTGAGGCGTGGGAGTCCGGCGTCGTGCTGTGCGGCTCGAGCGCGGGGATGATCTGCTGGTTCGAGGCGGGCGTGACCGACTCGTTCGGCCCGCAGCTCGAAGGCATGCGCGACGGGCTCGGGTTCCTCCCCGGCAGCGCGTGCCCGCACTACGACGGCGAGGAGCTGCGGCGGCCGCGCTACCGCGCGCTCGTCGACGACGGGTTCCCGGCGGGCTTTGCCGCGGAGGACGCGGTAGCGCTGCACTTCGAGGGAACCGAGCTCGTGGACCTCGTCACCGCGGTCCCGGGAAAGCGGGCATACCGGGTCGAGCCCGGATCGGAGACGCCGCTCGACGCGAGAGTGCTGTGAGCTTCGAGGAACAGGCGGCCGCCTGGATCGCCTGGGCGCGTTGGCCGCTCGACGCGTACTGGTTCTACCGGGACGCCTTCTTCGAGTTGCTGCCGCCGCACTGCCGGACGCTTGACGTCGGTTGCGGTGAGGGACGCGTGACGCGCGATCTGCGGGCGCGCGGGTACGACGTCGTTGGGCTCGACGCGTCGCCCACGCTGCTCGAGGCAGCACGCACGGACGATTCCGTCAGCGAGTACGTCCTCGGACGCGCGGAGGCGCTGCCGTTCCCTGACGCCTCGTTCGAGCTCGTCGTCGCATACAACTCGTTGATGGACGTCGACGAGATGCCGGCCGCGGTGGCCGAGATCGGCCGAGTACTGGTCGACGGCGGAACCCTCGTCGCCTGCATCACGCATCCGATGATCGACTCCGGACGGTGGGTCGACGATGAGACGTTCGTGATCGACCAGCCGTATCTCGGCCAGAAGAGGTACGAAGGCGAGTTTCGCCGGCCAGATCTCCCGCCGTTCACATTCCGCGGCTGGGTCTACCCGCTGGAGTCGTACTCGCGTGCGCTCGAGACGTCCGGGATGGCGCTCGAGGCGCTACGCGAACCGGCAGCGCCCGACGCAGAGGTCGACACTCGTCCGCGTGCAGGCCACCGCTGGCAGCGCCTGCCGAACTTCCTGATGTTCCGCGCGGCTCGTCGAGCCAAGTAACAGACTGTTACTTGGGCTTTTCGGCCCGGCGCGCGGCCACGAGAAGGCACCAGCCGAGGCCGACGACCGCGAGGAACGAGGCCACATAGACCTCGCCCGCGTTGGGCTCTGCGGTTCCCTCCCACGGATTCCACCCGTACGCGAGGGTGGCGGCCGCGCCGTAGCCGAGCCCGAGGATCGTCAACGCGAGTGCCGCCCAGATCGCGTCCAGAGCGTTCGGCCGGCGCGCAAACTGCTGCGCGACGACTCCGAGCCCCAGCGCGCTAAAACGTGGTGAATCCGAACGCGTCGCGAGCGCCGGCAGGCTCGTTCGCCGTGTCGAGGAACGCCGCGAGCGCGTACGACGCCGTCACGCCGAGCGCGACGTACGACGCCGCTAGCTTCGCCTCGCGGCCAGCCATCCGGCGACCCTGATTCCCATCCAGATCGGCGTCAGGACGACGTAGAAGACGACGACCGCGACCGTCAGCGCCGCCCACCACATCGCCCAGTAGCGAAGCGGCACCGACCCCTTCTCGCTCAGGTCACTGCTCACGACGTCACCGGCTGCGCGTCGCGTCGACGTTGCTCGACCGTCCTGATCACGCGTTGCGCGGTCTCCTCGATCGAGAGCTCGGAGACATCGATCACCGGGCAGCCGAGCCGTCGGTGGATCGCCTCGGCCTGCTCGAGCTCCTCGTAGATCTTCGCGAGCTCGGAGTACTGCGGCGCTCGCCCCGCGAAGTTCCGAGCGCGCGCCTGGCGGATGTCCGCGAGCCGGTCGGCATGGATCGTCAGTCCGACGACCTTCACGGGGTTGATCCTGAAGAGGTCGTCCGGCGGCTCGATGCCGGCGACGATGGGGACGTTCGCCGTCTTGTAGCCCATGTTCCCGAGGTACATCGAGAGCGGCGTCTTCGACGTGCGCGAGACGCCGACGAGCACGACGTCGGCCTCGTCGAGGCCGCCGCCGATTCCGTCGTCGAAGCGGACCGCGAACTCGATCGCCTCGATCCGGCGGAAGTAGCCGGCGTCGAGCGGCGCGCGCGCGCCGGCGCGGCCCTGAGCCTCGGCGCCGGTCACGCGCGAGACGGCGTCGATCGGCTGGCCGAGCAGGTCGCAGTAGTGGACGCGCGCCCGCCGGCATGCGCGCCGCATGGCGTCGCGGAGCTCCGGCTTGACCAGTGTGTAGAAGACGACCGCTGGACGACCGCGCGCGAGCCCGACCGCCGTCTCGAGATCCTCGACCGACTCGACTCTCGGGTGGCGGATCTCCTCGAACGACTGGTCGGGGAACTGCGCCTCGAGTGCGTGCACGAGCCGCGTGGCCGTCTCCCCCGTGGAGTCCGAAACGATGTGGAGCTCGACGGGCGTGACGACCACGCGGCCATTATGCGGTTAGTTACTTTGCGCCGGACGCGTTCCGAGGGTGACGGTGAGCGTCTTCGTCGTGCCGTTGCGGCGGACGGTGAGCTCGAGCTTGTCGCCCGGCTGCAGGTCGGCGACCGCGCGGCGGAGATCGTCGCCCGAGTGGACGTCGGTGTCGCCCGCCTTCGTTACGACGTCGCCTGCCTGGACGCCCGCCTTCGCGGCGGCGGTGCCGCTCGTGACCTGCACGATGCGCGCGCCGTTGTCGGCGTCGGCGAGACGGACGCCGAGGAACGGACGCTCGACGGTCTTGCCGGCGATGAGCGCGTCGGCGACCTTCCGGGCGGTCTCGATCGGCACGGCATAGCCGATGCCCTCGTTGCCGCCGGACTGGGTCGCGATCTGCGAGTTGATCCCGATCACGCGGCCGTTGCCGTCGAGGAGCGGGCCACCGCTGTTGCCGGGGTTGATCGCGGCGTCGGTCTGGATCGCGCCGTCGATCGTGAAGCCGTCGGGCGCGGTGAGCTCACGGTTGAGCGCGCTGACGATGCCCGTCGTGACGGTTCCCTGGAGCCCGAACGGGCTGCCGATCGCGACGACCGGATCGCCGATCTTCATCGCCTTTGACGAGCCGAGCTGGAGCGGGTGCAGGTCGCTCGGCACGTCGTTCAGCTTGAGGACTGCGACGTCTGCCGATGCGTCGGCACCGACGACCGTCGCCGGGACCTCGTCGCCGTTCGCGAAGGTCACGGTCACGCTCTGCGCGCCGTTGACGACATGCTGGTTCGTGATCACGTGTCCCTCCATGTCGATCACGAAGCCGCTGCCGGTCGCGCCGCCCTGGCCCTGCGGGCCGAACGGCGTGTTCTGGGCTGCCGTGCGCGTGCTCACCTGCACGACGCCGTTCTTCACGCTCTCGTAGATCGAGTTGACCGACCTGCTGGTCGACGACGCGACCGGCGCCGTCGGCGCGGCCTGCGCCGCGGGAGCGGCGGCCTGATCTGCGTCTGTCGCCTCCCAGACCCCGATGCCCGCGCCGGCGCCGATTGCGGCGGCCGCCGTGAGCGTGAGGAAGAAGACGAGGAATTTTCGGAACATCGATCCTCCTGGTTCAGTGTCGGCCCCCATCGAACCGCTGCGTGCTGAGATGCCCCTGAGAGCGTCGTTGCGATCGCGTTAAGCCCCTCTCAGCGCACGCTCAGGTTCCATAGGAACACTTCGTGCATGCGCGTCCTCGTGGTCGACGACGAGCCCGCCGTCCGCACGGCGCTCGAGCGTGCGCTCAGGCTCGAGGGCTACGACGTCGAGCTGGCCTCGGACGGCGCCGAGGCACTGCAGCGTCTCGCGCAGCACTCGACCGACGCCGTGGTGCTCGACGTGCTGATGCCGAACGTGGACGGGCTCGAAGTCTGCCGGCGGCTCCGCGCCGCCCACGATGAGACACCGGTGCTGATGCTCACGGCGCGCGATGCGGTCGGCGATCGGGTCGCCGGGCTCGACGCGGGAGCTGACGATTACCTCGTGAAGCCGTTCGCGCTCGAGGAGCTGCACGCGCGGCTGCGCGCGCTGCTCAGGCGCGTCGGCGCCAACGACGCGGGAACGCTCCGCTTCTCGGACGTCTCGATGGACACCGGCACGCGCGAGGTGCGCCGCGGCGACCGCCGGATCGACCTGACGCGCACGGAGTTCCTCCTGCTCGAGCTCTTCCTTCGCAACCCGCGCCAGGTCCTGACGCGTTCCGTGATCTTCGACCGGGTCTGGGACTACGACTTCGGACCGCGCTCGAACGCGCTCGAGGTGTACGTGAGCTACCTCCGCCGGAAGCTCGAGGCGGAGAGCGAGCCGCGCTTGATCCACACCGTGCGCGGCGTCGGTTACGTTCTGCGCGAGCCGTGACCTTCCGCACACGTCTCGCACTCGCGTCGGCCGCCGCGGTCGCCGCGGCGATCGCGGTCGCTTCGCTGGTGTCGTACACCCTCGTCCGCTCGCAGCTGCTCGGCTCGATCGACGACGCGCTCCGCGCACGGGCGCGCGCGGTGCAGGTTCCCGAGGGCCAGCCTTTGACGGAGTTCGAGTTCACCGCACCGCTCCTCGGCGGCGCGGGCGGCTACGCGCAGCTCGTGACCGCGGGCGGAAGCGTCATCCGCCGGCCGGACGCGAAGATCCCGCTCCCGTCGCGCGGCGCACGTCGCGTCGCGGACGGCACGCGCACCCCGTTCTTCGAGGACGCGACCGTCCGCGGGACGCACGTGCGCATCCTCACCACGCAGTACGCGCCGGGGATCGCCGTGCAGATCGCGCGCCCGCTCGACGAGGTCGACCGGACGCTCGGCCGTCTCGCCGGCTACCTCACGGCGATCTCGCTCGGCGGAATCGCGCTCGCGGCGTTCCTCGGCGTGCTCATCTCGCGCACGGCGGTCTCGCCGATCCGGCGGCTGACCGAGACGGCGGAGCGCGTCACCAAGACCCGCGACCTGAGCGAGCGGATCGCCGCGCCCGGACGCGACGAGCTCGGACGGCTCGCGGCCAGCTTCAACTCGATGCTCGGGACCCTCGACGAGTCGCTCCGCGCGCAGACGCAGCTCGTGGCGGACGCATCGCACGAGCTCCGCACACCGCTCACGAGCCTCCGCACGAACGTCGAGGTCCTCCAGCGCGCGCACGACCTGCCCGAGGCGGAACGGACCCGGATGATCGCCGAGATCCGCTCCCAGGCGGAGGAGCTGAGCGAGCTCCTCGCCGACCTGCTCGACCTCTCGCGCACCGAGCACGTGACGCCCGAGCCGCTCCAGTTCGACGAGGTGGTCGAGACCGCGCTCGAGCGGACGCGCAAGAGCGCGAACGGCGTGCGCTTCGACGCGCGCCTCGAGCCGACGACGGTGAACGGCGTGTCGAGCCGCCTCGAGCGAGCGGTCGCGAACCTCCTCGACAACGCGGCGAAGTGGAGCCCACCCGAGGGGACAGTCGAGATCGAACTGCGCGGCGGCGAGCTCCGCGTCCGCGACCACGGGCCCGGCATCGCCGCGGACGACCTCCCACGCGTGTTCGATCGCTTCTACCGCGCGCCGTCGGCGCGGGGTGTGCCGGGCTCGGGGCTCGGCCTCGCGATCGTGCGTCAGGTCGTGGAGGAGCACGGCGGCTCGGTGAGCGCAGAAAACGCCTCGGACGGCGGCGCCAGCTTCCTCGTCAAGCTCTCACCGCCCTCGTAACGCGTCCTCACGCAGTTCTCAGGTTCGCGCGCTTGACTCTGTGGAGTCTCACCACTCCTCCTCGTCGCGAGAATCGGGGGCGGCTCCCACGGAGTCGCCCCCGATCCAATTAACCTCTCCGGCTCGTGGCAACCGACGTGGTGACGATGGAGAAGATCGTGTCGCTCGCGCGGCGCCGGGGCTTCGTGTTTCCGTCGTCGGAGATCTACGGCGGCCTTGGTTCCGCGTACGACTACGGGCATTACGGCGTCCTCCTGAAGGAGAACGTGCGCGCGCGCTGGCTCGAGTCGATGATCCGCGAGCGCGAGGACATCGTCGCGCTCGACTCGTCGATCATCCTCCACCCGCGCGTGTGGGAGGCGTCCGGCCACGTGCAGGGCTTCACCGACCCGCTCGTCGACTGCCGCACGTGCAAGCTGCGGTTCCGCGCCGACCAGCTCGACCAGGCGCAATGCGGCAAGAGGCCGAGCAAGCGCCCCGGCGAGACTCCCGACTGCGACCTGACCGAGGCGCGCCAGTTCAACCTCATGTTCAAGACGCGCGTCGGGGCTGTCGAGGAGACCGGTACCGACGTCTTCCTGCGGCCCGAGACCGCGCAGGGGATCTTCGTCAACTTCAAGAACGTCGCGCAGCTCGCGCGCCGCAAGCCGCCGTTCGGCATCGCGCAGGTCGGCAAGTCGTTCCGCAACGAGATCACGCCCGGCAACTTCATCTTCCGCACGCTCGAGTTCGAGCAGATGGAGATGGAGTTCTTCGTCCAGCCCGACTCGGCGGAGGAGTGGTACCGCTACTGGGTGCAGGAGCGCTACGACTGGCACCGCCGGTACGGCGTTCGTGAAACCCACCTCCGGATCCGGCCGCACGACGCCGAGGAGCTCTCGCACTACTCGAGCGCGACGAGCGACATCGAGTACCTGTTCCCGATCGGCTGGTCGGAGCTCGAGGGCGTCGCGAACCGCGGCGACTTCGACCTCCGGCAGCACACCGAGCACTCGGGCACGAAGCTCGAGTGGGTCGACCCGGGCACCGGCGAGCGGTTCGTCCCGCACGTGATCGAGCCGGCGCTCGGGCTGAACCGCGCGATGCTGACCTTCATGATCGACGCGTACGACGAGGAGCTCGTCGGCGACGGCGAGCGGACCGTGCTCCGCCTCCACCCCGCCCTCGCACCGGTCAAGGCCGCAGTGCTCCCGCTCATCGGCAAGCGTGAGGAGATGGTGTCGAAAGCGCGCGCGCTCTTCGACGACCTGCGCGTCGACGTGCAGGTCGAGTACGACGACAGCGGCGCGATCGGCCGGCGCTACCGCCGCCAGGACGAGATCGGGACGCCGTGGGCGTTCACGATCGACGACCTGACGCTCGAGGACGACACCGTGACGGTCCGCGACCGCGACTCGCTCGAGCAGGAGCGGCTGCCGATCTCCGGCGTCCGTGCGTGGGTGGCCGACGCGCTGCGACAGCCCTGGACGACGCCGAAGTCGTGACTGCGCCCTGGAGCTACACGCAGGCGGGCCGCTTCGACGAGCACGTCTTCACGAGCGAGGCGCTCCGCGGCAACCCGCTCGGCGACCCACACGAGCGGCCGCTCTGGGTCTACGTCCCGCCCGGCTACGACGACGAGCCCGACCGGCGCTACCCGTCGATCTACGTCATCCAGGGCTACACCGGCCAGCTCGACATGTGGAGGAACCGCTCCGCGTTCGGCGCGAAGACATTCCCCGAGCTCGCGGACGACGTCTTCGCGTCCGGCGACGTCCCGCCGGCGATCGTCGTGTGGGTCGACGCCTGGACGAAGCTCGGCGGCTCGCAGTTCCTCGACTCTCCGGCGATCGGGAACTACCACACCTATCTCTGCGACGAGCTCGTGCCGTTCGTCGACGAGCGTTACCGCACCACGGCCGAGGCGGCCCATCGCGGGATCCAGGGCAAGTCGTCGGGCGGCTACGGCGCGATGGTGACGCCGATGCTCCGGCCCGATCTCTTCGGCGGGTTCGCGACGCATGCGGGCGACGCGCTCTTCGAGGCGTGCTACGCGAAGGACTTCCCCGAGACGGCGCGGCTCCTTCGCGACAAGTTCGACGGCGACTACGAGAAGTTCTGGAACGACTTCCTCGCGCGTCCGCTCGTCACGAAGTCCGGCGACTTCGTGCTCGTCAACACGTGGGGCATGGCGGCTGCGTACTCGGCGGACGACGACGGGACGGTGCGCCTCCCGATCGACGACACGGGCAAGCTGATCCCCGAGGTCTGGGAGCGGTGGCTCCGCTGGGACCCCGTGCGGATGGTCGAGGAGCACGCGGACGCGCTGCGCGGCATGCGCGCGATCTACATCGACGCGGGCAAGAGCGACGAGTACTTCCTCGACCTCGGCGCCGAGGCGTTTCGCCGCGAGCTCGAGCGGGTCGGCGTGAACGACGTCTTCTTCGAGCTCTTCGAGGGCAGGCACGGCGGCATCGTGTGGCGCTACCCGATCGCGCTGCGGTACCTCGCCGAGCGGCTGGCCTGATTTGTAGACTCGCGGCGTGCCCGAGGCGAAGCTCGAGGACTCCGGCTCAGGCCTCTCACCGACGAGCGACGGCTGGTTCGTCGTGAACGTGCGGGACGCTACGTGGTTGACGTCGGAGAACGGCGACAAGCAGCCGTCCGGGGCGGAGTGCAGCTTCGAGAGCCCGATGGTCGAGTTCCCGCAGCTCGGCATCAGGCTCCACGTCCTCGAGCCGGGCGAGCCGAACGGGCTCTACCACGGCGAGAATCAGCAGGAGGCGTTTCTCGTGCTGTCCGGAGAGTGCCGGCTACTCGTCGAGGGTGAGGAGCGGCTGCTCCGGCCCTGGGACTTCGTCCACTCCCCGGCCTGGACCGAGCACATCTTCGTGGGTGCCGGCGACGGGCCGTGCGTGATCCTGATGGCGGGCGCACGGTCGGGGCCGGAGCCCTGGAAGGTGCTCTACCCGGTCTCGGAGCTCGCGGCACGCTACGGCGCGAGCGCCAAGGAGGAAACGCCCGACCCGGACAAGGCGTACGTCGGGTTCGAGCTGTCGCGGCGGGAGCGGCCCTCCTACTGGGACCGCCTCCCCTGGGCCTAGTCGGGCCTACGCGCTGCGAAGCGTCCGCAGCCGGAAACCGCCGTGGAACTCGTACGACGCCGTGATCACGGCGAGCGCTTCGCGTGTCGCACGCTCGGTCAGGCCCGCGTCGCCGGCGTCCGCGAGCGGCGTGCTCAGCAGCCGCTCGATCCCTGCCCGCCCGGCCGGCGAGAGCGCGATCGAGCCCTCGCCGCACGTTCGGCAGACCGCGCCGCCGGCGCGCGGTGAGTAGCCGACGAGCTCCTCGACACCTCCGCAGTTCGCGCAGCTCGTCAGGTGCGGCAGGTACCCCGAGAGCCAGAGCAGCTTGAGCTGGAACGAGAGCGCGAGCGGGTCAAGCGCCGGGCGCGCCGGTGCGCGGGTCGGCAGGTCGTCGAGCAGGTCGAGGAACTTCGTCACGGCCTCGAAGGCGCGCGGGTTCGCCTCCGGCTCGCCGAAGAGGCGCAGCATCGCCTCGGCCCCGACGAGGCCGACCGACAGCCGGTAGCCGTCCTCCCGGGTCGCATGGTGCGGCCGGATCAGGTCGACGCCCGTCACCGTCTGGAGCTCACCCGCGCCCTGGTGCAGCATCAGCTCGACGTGCGACAGCGGCTCGAGCCGCGCGCCGAAGCGCGACTTCGTCCGGCGGATCCCCTTCGCGACCGCGCCGATCCGACCCCGCTCGAGGGTGTAGAGATGCAGCACGCGATCGGCCTCGCCGAGCCGAATCGAGCGGAGCACGACGGCCTCTGTCCGGTACGTCCTTCCTGCCACGAACCCAGTCTAGAAGCGAGACCGGAACCTTTCGGGGCACTTCTCCGTTGCACCCCCGATGCAGAGGATCCAGATCTACACGACGCGCTGGTGCGGGTTCTGCGTGCGCGCGAAGGCGCTGCTGGACTCTCGCGGGCTCGCCTACGAGGAGATTGCCCTCGACGACGAGGTCGGGTTCCGCCAGAAGCTCCTGGACCTGACTGGTGGTTGGACGGTGCCGCAGATCCTCGTCGACGGCAAGCCGATCGGCGGGTACACCGAGCTCTGGCGCCTCGATCGCGACGGGCGGCTGAACACGCTGCTCGAGCGCGCGGCCTAGGTCGGCTTTTCGCGCCGCTGGCAGGCCGGGCAGTACCACGTCCCGCGACCGCCGGCCCGCGTCTTCTCGATCGGCGTGCCGCAGCGGTCGCAGGGCTCGCCTTCGCGGCCGTAGACCCTGAACTCGTGCTGCATCGACCCGCCCCTCCCGTCGGGCTGTGCGTAGTCGCGGAGGGTCGCGCCCTGGCGCGCGATTCCCATCTCGAGTGCCGAGCGGATACCGCGGTGCAGCGCGCGGACCTCGTCGCGGTCGAGGCTGTTCGCCGGTCGCAGTGGGTGGAGCCGCGCGCGCCAGAGCGCCTCGTCGACGTAGATGTTGCCGAGGCCCGCGAGCGTCCGCTGGTCGAGGAGCGCCGCCTTCAGCGGAGCGCGGCGGTTCGCGAGCCGGGCGGCGAGCGTTGACGGGCCGAAGCCGCGCGCGAGCGGCTCCTCCCCGAGACGTGCCGCGAGGTAGCCGTCCAGCTCGGACGGTTCGACGAGGAGCCACGTGCCGAAGCGCCGGACGTCGCGGTACGCGACGTCCGATCCGTCGTCTAGCCTGACAACAGCACGCGTGTGCGGGCCGTCTGCCGGGGCTCCCGCAGGCACGTGCCGGAAACTCCCCGTCATCCGGAGGTGAACCAGGAGCACACGCCCGCTCTCGAACCGAACAACCAGATACTTGCCGCGACGCTCAACCGAGGCGACACACTCGCCTTCGAGCTCTCGCGCGACGACCTGCGGGTCGAACGGCCGGGTCAGCCGGGGGTCGTCGATCGCGACCTGCTCGAACGTCCGCCCGACGAGCACGGGCTCGAGGCTCGTCCGCACGGTCTCGACCTCGGGCAGCTCGGGCACGTGGCCAGGCTAGCCGGGCCGATCAGGTCACGAGGTCGAGCACGATCGGGCGTTCCTCGGGCCGGCTCTCGCCGAGCTCGTAGGCCGCGAGCACGCGGTCGGCCGCGGCGTCCGCCGCCTCGTCGGTGCGTGCGTGGATCTCCGCGAGCGTCTCGCCGCGCTCGATCCTGTCGCCGCGCTTGCGGAGGCAGAGGACGCCGACTGCGTGGTCGATCGTGTCGTCCTTCCGGGCGCGGCCGGCGCCGAGCTCGAGCGCGGCGATCCCGACGGGGAGCGCGCGCAGCGCGCTGACGTATCCCGCCTGGGGCGCGTCGAGCGTCCTGACGACGGGTGCCCGCGGCAGCGCGTCCTCGCTCGGGTCGCCGCCCTGCGCACGGACCCATCGGTCGTACGTCTCGAGCGCCGACCCGTCGTGGAGCGCTGCCTCGGCGCGGCTCCGGCCCTCTGCCACGTCGACGCCGAGGTCGGAGAACGCGAGTAGCTGCGCAGTGGCCGTGAGCACGAGCTCGGTGAAGTCCGGCGGACCCTCGCCGCGCAGCGTCGCGCGCGCCTCGAGCAGCTCGAGCGCGTTCCCGACCGCGCGCCCGAGCGGCTGGTCCATGTCTGTGAGCAGGCACGCGACGCGGCGGCCGCCGCGCTCGCCGAGCTCGAGCATGGTCGCGGCGAGGGTGCGCGCGTCCTCGAGCGTCTTCATGAAGGCGCCGTCGCCGACCTTCACGTCGAGCACGATCGCGTCCGCGCCGGCGGCGATCTTCTTCGACATGATGCTTGCGGCGATCAGCTGGATGTTGTCGACTGTCGCGGTCACGTCGCGGAGCGCGTAGAGACCCTTGTCGGCGGGCACCAGGTCTCCCGTCTGCCCGATGATCGCGATGCCCACGTCGCGGACCTGCGCCACGAACTCGTCCTCCGAGAGCTCGACCCGGAACCCCGGGATCGACTCGAGCTTGTCGAGCGTCCCGCCCGTGTGGCCGAGCCCGCGGCCGCTCATCTTCCCGAACGGCACTCCGCAGGCGCAAACGAGCGGGGCGACCGCGATCGAGGTCTTGTCGCCGACGCCCCCGGTCGAGTGCTTGTCGACGACGGTCCGCCCGAGCGCGCCGTGCAGGTCGAGCGTGTCCCCGCTCTGCACCATCGCGTCGGTCATCGCGAACGTCTCCGCCGGCGTCATCCCGCGAAAGTAGACCGCCATGCAGAACGCGGCCATCTGGTAGTCCGGAACGTCACCGGCGCCGTAGCCGAGGACGAGCTCGCGCATCTCGTCGGCGCTCAGCTCGCC
Organism: Gaiellaceae bacterium; assembly: GCA_035718485.1. Lineage (GTDB taxonomy): Bacteria > Actinomycetota > Thermoleophilia > Gaiellales > Gaiellaceae > JACCTU01. Next base: position 13,539 of record DASTHC010000079.1, on the reverse strand, counting down.
GCCGTCGCGCTTCCGCTCGATCAGTTCGGCGGGTCGGATCACTCCGCGTAGATCGAGCGACCGGGGATACCGCGACCGGGCGCCTTGCCGCCGAGCCAGGCGTTCACCGTCGCCCCCACGTCGGCGAACTCACCGCCCTCGTGGATGTGACCGTTGGCGTTCCGCCCCTCCGCGTACGCGAGCAGGAGCGCGTGCTCGCGATTGTGGTCGGTGCTCGGCGTCGTCGGGTCGCAGCCGTGGTCGGACGTCATGACGAGCAAGTCGCCCGGACGCAGCGCGTCGAGGAGGTCCGTCAGCCGGCGGTCGAAGTCCTGCAGGCAGCGGTGGAAGTTCACGGGATCGTTCCGGTGCCCCCAGAGCTGATCGGTCTCGACGAGATTGACGAAGACGAACGTACCGTCGTCGCTCTCGCGCAGAAGTCGGATCGTCTCGTTGATGCCGTCGATGTTCGACTTCGTCGGATGCGACTCGTCGATCCCGACGCCGGCGAAGATGTCGCCGATCTTGCCGACACCGTGCACCTTCACGCCCGCGTCCTGAAGCAGCGTCAGGTAGTTGGGCGTCTTCGGCTCGACCGAGAAGTCGTGCCGGTTCGGCGTGCGCGTGTAGTTGCCGGGCTCGCCGGTGAACGGCCGCGCGATCACACGCCCGACGCGGTGCTTCCCCGTGAGGATCTCGCGCGCGATCTTGCACCCCTGGTAGAGCTCGTCGAGCGGGATCGTGTCCTCGTGCGCGGCGATCTGGAAGACCGAGTCGGCCGACGTGTAGACGATCCACTTGCCCGTGCGCTGATGCTCCTCGCCGAGCTCCTGGATGATCTCGGTGCCGGAGGCGGGTTTGTTGCCGAGGACGCCTCGACCGGTGCGGTGCATGAACGGGTCGATCACGTCGTGCGGGAACCCGTGCGGATACGTCGGGAACGGCTGCGGCGTGAGCACACCCATCATCTCCCAGTGACCCGTCGTCGTGTCCTTGCCCTTCGAGCGCTCGACGAGCCGGCCTGCGATTGCCGGCGCCCCGGCCTGCGGCGGGCACCCCTCGAGCGGCTCGATGTTCCCGAGGCCGAGGGCCTCGAGGTTCGGCAGATCGAGACCGCCGACCGCCCGCGACACGTTGCCGAGCGTGTCGGCGATGACATCGTCTTCGCCGTACTCCGCTGCGTCGGGGAGGGCGCCGGCCCCGACCGCGTCCAGCACGATGACGCACGCGCGGGCCATGCGGCTATTCTAGGGCCCGCATGGACACCGTTCTCGGGATCATCGGGATCATCATCTTCGCCGCCTCCGTGATCGCGCTCGCGGCCGGAGTGACTTGGATCGTCGTCAAGGTCTCACCCGCCGAGAAGGCTAAGCCGGACGAGCCGAAACCGGCCGACACCTAGCCGCCACCTAGACCGGCGACAAAGGCAGGACGTCCTCGAGCGGCGTGTAGGCGAGCTCGTGCGCGTCGGCGACCGCCTCGTACGTCACCTTGCCGTCCAGCACGTTGACCCCGCGCGCGAGCGCCCGGTCGCGCGCGATCGCCTCGCGCAGCCCGTGGTCGGCGATCGCCTCGACGTACGGCAGCGTCGCGTTCGTGAGCGCCTTCGTCGACGTGACCGGCACCGCGCCCGGCATGTTCGCGACGCAGTAGTGCGTGACGCCGTCCACCGTGTAGACCGGGTCGCTGTGCGTCGTCGGCCGCGCGGTCTCGACGCAGCCACCCTGGTCGATCGCGACGTCGGCGATCACGGAGCCTTCGTTCATCCCGGCGACCATCTCGCGCGTGACGAGCTTCGGCGCGACGGCGCCCGGGATCAGCACGGCGCCGATCACGACGTCCGCGTCGGCGACCGACTCCTCGATCTGGAGCGCCGACGACATGAGGAGGCTGACGCTCGCCCCGAGAATCTCCTCGAGCTGCCGCATGCGGTCGATCGAGCGCTCGAGAATCGTCACGTTCGCGCCGAGGCCGAGCGCGATGAGCGCCGCGTTGTACCCGACCATGCCGCCGCCGATGACGACGACGCTGCCGCGCGCGACTCCCGGCACGCCGCTCAGTAGGAGCCCGCGTCCGCCCTGCGGCTTCTCGAGAAAGTACGCACCGGCCTGCGCCGCCAGCCTGCCCGCGATCTCGCTCATCGGCGCGAGCAGCGGCAGGCGGCGATCGTCGGTCTCGACGGTCTCGTACGCGACCGCCGTGATCCCACTGTCGACGAGCGCACGGGTGAGCGGCTCGTCCGCGGCGATGTGCAAGTACGTGAACAGCACGAGCCCTTCGCGGAGCAGTCCGTACTCCGGCTCGATCGGCTCCTTCACCTTCAGCAGCAGCTCAGACTCTGCCCACACCTCGTCGACCGAAGCGATCCGCGCGCCGGCGGCTCGATACGCATCGTCGGAGAACGCGCTCCCGACACCTGCGCTGCCCTCGATCGTCACGTCGTGGCCCCGCTGGACGAGCTCGCGTGCACCCGCCGGCGTGAGCGCCACGCGGTATTCGTCCGGCTTGATCTCCTTTGCGACGCCGATCTTCACGAGCGGCGGAACGATACCCGTGTCGGACGCACTGACGGAAGGGCAGCGGCCTACAACGCGAGTTCTTCGACGTAGCGACGCTCCTCGGTCCCGAACCACGGCGGCGCGCCCGCGGCCGCGTTCTCGCGAACGCGCTCCGGCCTCGTGGTTGCCGGGATCGCGACGTCGACGCGCTCGTCGGAGAGCACCCACTTGAGCAGTGCCTGCGCCCACGTCTCGATGCCGAACGCTCGAAGCGGCTCCAGCGCCTCGGGACCCCGCGGCCGCGCGACGAGCCTTCCGGCGCCGAGAGGCTCCATCACGATCACCGGGATGCCGAGCTCGGCAGCGAGCGGAAGCAGCTCCCGCTCGCACGCGCGGTCGAGCGGGTTGTACGGCAGCTGCACTGCGTCGAACCGAAGCGTTCGGAGCGCTCGCGCAAGCTCGTAGAACGCGCTCGAGGAGTAGTGCGTGACGCCGATGCGTCCGATCCGCCCGGCGTCGCGCTCACGCTCGAGCCACGGCAGGTGTTCCTCCCAAGCGACGAGGTTGTGCACCTGCTCGACGTCGACCCGACCGCCGAACCATGCGAGCTGGTCGGAGTACTGGCGGCGCGCTTGCTCTGGGTCCGGCGTCCAGATCTTCGTCGCGACGATCGCGTCGTCGCGGCGATGCCCCATCGCCGCGCCGAGGGTCCGCTCCGCAGCGCCGTACATCGGCGACGTGTCGAAGAGCCGCACGCCCGCGGAGAACGCCGCGTCGACGACAGCGCGTGCGGTCTCGAGGTCGCCGTCGAACGTCCTCCACGTTCCGAGCCCGACGACGGGCCCGAGGCGCCGCTCCTCCATGGCGCGGCACTGTACTCGTGCTCAGGCGATCAGCCCGCGCGCGAGCCGGCCCGCAGCGAACGCCGCGGCGAAGAACCGCGGGTCGTCGTCGGCGCTCCGGCCCATGTGATCCAGCGTGAGGCCGGCGCACGCGTCGCGCCAGTCGTCGACGTCCACGTCGTCGCGATCGCTCAGCCACTCGGGCGGATCCAGCCCCCGCGGCCACGCGACTCGGACGCTGCCGAGACAGAGGTCGAGCGCACTCCGAGTGTGGTGCGAGACGCCGCGGTGGCGTTCGCGCTCGTCGCCCTCCGAGACGCGCACGGCGATGACCGGCGTCCCGCCGAGCGCGGACGCCGCGTTCGCGGCATCGGCCGCCGCAAGCCCACCGTGGCCGAGCCGCGACCCCGTCCCGACCACGCCCGGGCCGATCGCGCAGACAACCGCCTCGAACCCCTGCGCGCGCGCCCAGGCGAGGGCAGACGGAATCCCGACGCACTCGACGTCGCCGTCGAAGCACGCGCCGGCCGCGACGGCGACACCGACGAGCCCGCGCACCTTCAGCTCGCGCACCGAGTCGGACAGCGAGACCGGAAGTGCACCGCCCGGCACCTGCACGTACGCGACGCGCGCCCCGCTCAGCCCCGCGCACACCGGCACGACCTGGCTGTGCAGCGAGGAGCACACGACCGGCATCCCGTCGAGCGTCTCGGCGAGCACGCCCGACTCCTCCGCGTGCGGCCACGCCGCCTGGATCGGCGTGTAGGGCAGTTTCATCACGTGCGCGCCCTCGGCCGCGGCGAGCCCGAGCCCGCGCGTGAGGTTCGCGTGCAGTACGTCGAAGCCGCCCGAGCCGAGCGAGAGCGAACGCGCCTGCGAGTTGACGAGCACGTCGTCGTCGACGGCCACGGGACCGGTCAGCCGCGGGTACGCGACGCACGGATCGCCGTCCACCTCGAGGCGGACGAAGTCCTCGTGCCGCTCGAGAATCGCGGTGACGCGACCGCGCCTAAGCCCGAGCGGCATCGACCAGCGCGAGCGTGACGTCGACCATCGCGTCGAGATCGCGCACCGCGATGTGCTCGTCGGGCGTGTGGATGTCCATCATCCCGTTCGCGAGGTTGAGACATTGCAGGCCGCGCTCGTTGAAGACGTTCGCGTCCGCGGCGCCGCCCGTCGTGTCGAAGCGAACCTCGTGACCCGTCCGCTCGAACGCCGCGAGCGCCAGGCGAACGACCTCGTCGTCCCGCCGGAAGCGGTAGCCCGTGTAGTCCTGGTTGACCTCCGTCTCGACGTCGCACTCCGCGAGGCTCGCGGCGAACGTCGCCGCCTCGAGCATCTCCTCGACGACGTCCGCGAGCTTCCGCTCGTCGAGCGATCGAGCCTCGGCGCGGAACGAGCACCACTCCGGGACGATGTTGCGCGCGCTGCCGCCCTCGATCTGCCCCACGTTCGCCGTCGTCTCGTCGTCGAGCCGGCCGAGCCGGAAGTCCGCGATCGCGCGCGCCGCGGCCGCGATCGCCGACCGCCCCTCCTCCGGGTACATCCCCGAGTGCGCCGCGCGCCCGTGGAATCGCACGTCGAGCTTGCGCGACGACGGAGCCGCCATGATCACGGTCCCGATCGACGCCGCCATGTCGTAGACGTAGCCGACGCGCGCCTGGAGCCGAGACTCGTCGAACGCCTTCGCACCGACGAGCCCGACCTCTTCCTTCGGTGTCAGCAGGAGCTCGATCCCCGCGTGCTCGCGCCCTTCATCGACGACGCGCCGGACGGCTTCGACCATCGCGACGACCGCCGCCTTGTTGTCGGCGCCGAGGATCGTTCCCGCCGCGTTCCGGACGACGCCGTCCTCGACCACCGGCTCGATCGCCCCCTGCGGCGGCACCGTGTCGAGGTGGGCGCAGAAGAAGAGCGGCGTGCCGCCGCCGTTCGTCGCGGCGAGGCTGCAGTAGAGGTTCCCGATCTGCGATCCGGTCGCTGCTCCGGTGTCGTCCTCCTCGACCGTGAGCCCGAGCCCGCGGAGCTCGCGGACGACCCGGTCCGCGACCGCACGCTCCTCGCCAGGTGGCGACGGGATCGCCGCAAGCTCGAGGAAGAGGCTGACCGCCATGGACGGCTGGTCGTCGGCTGTTTCGTTGATGTCCGCCGTCATGGCCTCGGGTGCGCACACACTGACCGCGGCGGAGCCGCTGATCGAGGCGAGTCTACTCGGCGAGGCCGTGGATTCCGGCCACGCTCTCGGAAACGGCGGCGCCGACGCCCATGCGTTCGCGCGACCGCGCGAGCGCCGCGCCGACGAACTCGCGGAAGAGCGGGGCCGGCCGGGTCGGGCGCGACTTGAACTCCGGGTGGAACTGACTCGCGACGAACCAGGGGTGGTCGACGAGCTCGACGATCTCGACGAGCCGCCCTTCCTGGAACGTCCCCGACACGGCGAGACCGGCCTCGACGAGCCGCGGCCGGTAGTGGTTGTTCACCTCGTAGCGGTGCCGGTGCCGCTCGTGGATGACCGGCTCGCCGTACGCCTCGCGCGCCTGCGTCCCCGCCACAAGCTCGACGGCCTGCGCGCCGAGCCGCATCGTCCCGCCGAGATCCTCGACCTGCTTCTGCTCCGGGAGCAGATCGATCACTGGGTGCGGCGTCTCGGGATCCATCTCGGTCGAGTTCGCGCCCTCGAGGCCGAGCACGTGCCGCGAGAACTCGCTGACCGCGACGTGCATGCCGAGGCAGATGCCGAGGTAGGGAATCTCGCGCTCGCGCGCGACGCGGCAGGCGAGGATCTTCCCCTCCCACCCGCGCGACCCGAAGCCGCCGGGCACGAGCACGCCGTCGACCTCGTCGAGCGACGCGACTGCCTCGTCGTACGACATGTTCTCCGCGTCGACCCAGCGCACGTTGATGCGCGCGCCGTGGTGCACGCCGGCGTGCTTGAGCGCCTCGTGCACCGAGAGGTAGGCGTCGCGCAGCTTCACGTACTTGCCGACGAGCGCGATGGTCACCGTCCGGTCGAGCGCCTCGATCCGCTCCTCGAGCTCGAGCCACTCGCCGAGGTCCGCAACGGGAGCCTCGAGCCCGAGCCGCTCGGCGACGAGCTGGTCGAGGCCCTCGCGCTGGAGCGCCTGCGGCACGAGGTAGACGTCGGGGACGTCGGGGTTCGGGATCACGGCGCGCGGGTCGACGTCGGCGAAGAGCGCGATCTTGTCGCGGATGTCCTCGGAGATCTCTTCGCGCGAGCGGCAGACGATGACGTCGGGGTGGATACCGATGCGGCGCAGCTCGTTGACGGAGTGCTGCGTGGGCTTTGTCTTCAGCTCGCCGGCCGCGTCGATGAACGGTACGAGCGTCACGTGGACGTAGCAGACGTTCTCGGCCCCGACCTCACGCCGGAACTGGCGGATCGCCTCGAGGAACGGAAGCGACTCGATGTCGCCGACGGTGCCGCCGATCTCCGAGATCATCACGTCGACCGGCTCGGTCTCGGTGATCCGCTTGATCCGAGCCTTGATCTCGTTCGTGATGTGCGGAATCACCTGCACCGTCGCGCCGAGGAACTCGCCCTTTCGCTCCTTGCGCAGGACGGTGTCCCAGATGCCGCCGGCGGTGTGCGACGAGTTGCGCGAGAGGTTCTCGTCGACGAAGCGCTCGTAATGGCCGATGTCGAGGTCGGTCTCGGCGCCGTCCTCGGTGACGAAGACCTCGCCGTGCTGGAACGGCGACATCGTCCCGGGATCGACGTTCAGGTACGGGTCGAACTTCTGCGCCTGCACGGTCAGCCCGCGCGCCTTCAGCAGGCGGCCGAGCGACGCGGCGACGATGCCCTTGCCGAGGCCGGAGACGACGCCGCCCGTGACGAAGACGTACTTCGTCGGGCGCGTGCTCATCTCAGGCCCGCCTTCCGAGTGCGTCGAGCTCGCGGAGTCCGGGCGTCGATTCGATCAGGGAACCGAGGGAGCGTCGCTCGCCGACGACGGTGAAGCCGGCAAGGGCGCAGATCGCAACCCAACGGCCTCGTCCCGTGAAACGACTCACGGAACTCAAGCCTAGCATCGCGCCCAGCGCATTCGACCCGGCGTCCCCGAGCATCCCCATCTCGCGGAGATCGTAGGGGAGTAGGAGGACGGCCATCCCGACCGGAGCGCGGAGCGGCACCGCTGCGAGCAGATAGGCCTTGAGCGCGCGGCCCGGCCGCGTGTCGAGCTGGTTCAGCGCGTTCGCCGCGAGACCGACGAGCAGGGCGCCCGAGAACTTGCGCGTCGCGAGCAGCCCGACGAGCGGAATCCCCACGAGCTTCAGCACGCCGGTCGTCCGGCCCGAACCCAGGTGCGCGCGGAAGCCCCGCTCCGGCCCGCTCCAGAGATCGTCGGCGAGCCCGATCGCCGCCACGGTCGCCACCGCCGGGTCACCGCGGACGCCGACGACCCAGCCGACGAGCGGGAGCCGCGCGCCGCGGAAGTTCACGGCGAGGGGACCGACGCCGAGCAGGAGGTCGACGAGCTGCCGGGCGCGATGGACGAACCCGCGCGCGTCGCGGACGGTCGCGCGGTGCGTCAGGTCGAGCTCGACCTCGCGCACGTCCAGCCCGGCGCGCGCGGCGTCGATCGTCATCCGCGTCTCGCAGCCAAACCCAGGCGCGAGCGGGAAGACGGCGCGGCGCGCACGCGACGAGAGCGCGCGCTGCCCGGAGAGCGGCTCCGTCGCCTCGAATCCGGACAGGAACCGGATCAGGCGCTGCGCTGCGCCCTTCGCCAGCCCGAAGCCGCCGCCGACCCTGCGGCGGAACGCCGCGACGTTGAGGTCCGCGTCGCCGGCGAGCAGCGGACGGAGGTCGCCGCGGAGGTCCGCGTCGCTCAGCAGCAGGCGTCCGGGGGGCGCCGCCCGCTCGGCCGCCGAGAGCGCTTGGCCTTTCCCCCGCCGGTGGAGGCGCAGCACGGTCGCACCCGCCTCCTCGGCGAGGTCGGCCGTCCGGTCGCGCGAGCCGTCGTCCGCGACGAGGACCTCGGCCATCGGGAAGTGCGCGCGCAGTCCGCGCACCGTCTCCGCGATCGTGTCCTCCTCGTCACGCGCCGCGACGAGGATCGTCAGCGGCTCCCTCACCCCTGGGGCGGGACGACCGGCTCGACGTTCGGGAGCACGGCGTCGACGCCGTCCTTGACGCCGTAGGCGCCTGGGCTCTCGTTGCCCTGGAGGAGGACCGCGAGGGCGACGCGACCGGTCGGCGTCTCGACGTTGTCGACGGTCGAGAACCCGTGCCGGCGGAAGATCGGGACGGCGGAAGGCTCGTCGTCGATCGTCTCGACGCCGACGACCGGGATCCCGGCGCCCGCGAGCCCGGAGTAGAACCCGGAGAGGAAGCGCGCCGTCTGGCCGCGCTGCGGCTCGGCCGTCCGCGCGACGACGACCGCGTCGAGGGCGGAGAAGCCCGATCCCTCGCGCTCCTCGACGAGCGACGAGCCGACTGCGTCCCAGAGCGGCGTCTCGCCCTCGGCGACGAGCTCCGCGGCGAGCGCACGGCCGAGATCCTCCACCGTCTTCGGGCCGTCCGGCACCCTCGCGGCCGCTCGGAGGAGGTCTCCGGTCGCGATCGGCACCTTGAGCGCACGCACCCGCGGAGCCGGCGCGCCCGCGCGCGCAAGCGTCTCCCGGACACCCGCGGCCACGTCGCCCTCGGCGGAGCCGATGTAGACGACGCCGACCCGCTGGTCCGCGAGGCGGTTCCGCATCACGACCGGATACGTCTCGCGCTCGTACTCCTGGAGCGCGTTCTGCTCGGCGACCTGCCGCTGCGCCGCGTCGCGCTGGTTCCGCAGATCGTCGATCTGGGCCTGCAGGACGCCGCGCTCGCTCTCCTTGATCAAGCCGCGGCCGGAGATCCCGACGCCGACCAGGATTCCGAGGACGAGCGCGATGAAGACCGCCGCGAGCGAGGCGACGTGGTACCGGAGGTCGAACACCGGCCCCGAGTCTAGGCCGCGCCCGTCTGGACCAGGGAGTAGAGCCGGTGGAGCGCATGCCTGGGCAGCGCTCGCGAGAGGCCGACGAGCCAAGGCCCCTGGACCCGGAGCGACGCCTTCGTCCTGCGCTGCGCCGCCGGCTCGAGCGTGAGCTCGACCTCCAGCCGGTCGCCGGTCAGCTGGAACGCGATCCGCTGCCGCGGCTCGACGGCGAGCACGATCAGGTAGCCGACGGCCTCCGGGCGGCGGAGGATCGACGGCTTGTTCTCACCGGTCACCTGCCAGCGCGCGCCCGGGGCGAGGCCGCGGCGGTCGGGGTGGACACCGCCGAGTCGCGGCCACCAGTTCGGGAGGTTGTGCGGCTCGGCGACGAACGCCCAGACGTCCTCGATCGGCGCGAGCAGCTCGCGCGACGCGCGAACGGTGGGCATCAGGAAACCAGTTCGCGGAGCCTGATCCCGATCAGCTCGATCAGGTGGCGGAGCGTCGGAGAGACGAGCACCGCGACGACGACCGCGGTCAGGCCGGCGACCGCGAACAGCACGAAGGGCCACAGGCCGACGCGGCGCGAGAAGAGGCGCGAGACGCCTTTCGCGTCGACGAGGATCTCCCCCACCTTCAGCCGCGTGACGAAGGTCGACGACATGCCGGCGCGGTCGCGCTCGAGGAACTCGATCAAGTTGAAGTGCGTGCCCACGGCGACGATCAGCTCGGCGCCTTTCTCGAACGCGAGCAGCAGGGCGATGTCCTCGCTGATCCCGGGCATCGACACGACCTGGTAGCGCACGCCGAGTCGCTCGCACCGGGCGGCGCCCGGCGCGATCCCGTCGCGGTACGCGTGCACGAGGATCTCGGCGCCGCTCTGCAGCGCGTGATCCGAGACGGAGTCCATGTCACCGACGATGACGTCGGGCTTGAGCCCCGCCTCCAGCAGCGCGTCGGCGCCGCCGTCGACGGCGATCAGCACCGGCTTGAAGTCGCGGATGTACGGCCGGACCATCCGCAGGTCGCGCTTCATCCCCGGACCGCGCGCGACCACGAGCGCGTGCCTGTCGCGCATACGAGTCGAGAGCGGGGGGAACTCGACGCCTTCCGAGAGCAGCCGGCCCTCGTCGCGCAGGTAGCGCATCGTGTTCTCGGCGAACGCCTCCAGCGCCTCGGTCACGCGGCCGCGCTGCGCGATCAGAGTGCGGTCGAGCTCGCCGGCCTCGAGCACATGGCCCGAGGCGAGGCACGTGCCGTTCCGGAACACGCTGCCGCCCCGCACCGTGAGCTTGTCGCCATCGGAGACCTGGTCGAACAGCTCCGCGCCCGGCGCGTCCACGAGCTTCACGCCGCCGCGGACGAGCGCGAGCGGGCCTGGGTTCGGGAAGCGCCCCGTCTGAGACTCCGCGCAGTTGACGACGACACGGACGCCGCTCGCGACGAGCTCCTCGGCGGAGACGCGGTCGAGGTCGGCGTGGTGGATGATCGCGATGTCGCGCGCGTCGAGCCGCCGCACGAGGTCCTTCGTCTTGCGGTCGAGCTTCGCCGTGCCGGTGAACTCGACGGGGTTCACCGCACCGCCTCCAGGAACTCTTCGCCGCCGAGCATCCGCTGGAGCTCCTCGCGCCGTTCGCCCTCGTCGAGCTGCTCGATGCGTGTGTGCGTCGGGTCGCCCGGGACCTTCTCGACCCGGAAGTGCCGGTCGGCGAGGCTCGCGATCTGGGGCAGGTGCGTGATCGTGAGCACCTGTGCCCGCTCGGCCAGACGGCGCAACGTCTCGCCGACGGCGTGCGCCGTGCGGCCGCCGACGCCGGCGTCGATCTCGTCGAAGACCATCGTCTCGCCGCCCGCGACCGCCGCGATCGCGAGCGCGATCCGCGAGAGCTCACCGCCCGACGCGGTGTCGGCGGCCGGCGCGAACGGCAGCCCTGGGTTCGGACGGATCAGGAAGCGCACCTCGTCGGCGCCCGCGGGGCCAGGGTCGCGCTCGGCGAGCTCCGCCACGAACTCGCCCTCGCCGAAGCCGACGCTCTCGAGCTCCGCGGCGACGGCCTCCGCGAACGGTGTCGTCGCCTCTCGGCGCGCCTGCGAGAGCTCGTCGGCGCCCGCCTTGACCTTCGTCTCGGCAACGGCGAGCGCCTCGGACGCCGCGGTGACCGGGTCGACGCCGTCCGCAAGCGCCTCGAGCTCCGCCCGCGCCTCTGCCGCTCGCGCGAGGAGCTCCTCGAACGTCGCGCAGCGGAAGCGCCGCTTCGTCTCCGCGATCCGGTCGAGCTCTGCCTCGACCTGCTCGAGCCGGTCGGGCTCCGCCTCGAGCGACGCCAGGAAGGAGCGGAGCTCCAGCGCGGTCTCTCGGAGCCGCACGTCGACGTCGCGAAGGTCGGCGGCGGCGGCCTGGAGCTCAGGGGCGAGCTGCTCGAGCGGTGCGAGCGCGCGCTCGGCGCTCCCGACGAGCCCGCCGGCGCCGTCGCCCTCGTCGGGTGCGAGCGCCTCGATCGCCCTGCCGACGCCCTCCGCGAGCTCGGTCACGTGGCGGAGCCGCTCCCGCTCGCGCCTGAGATCGTCCTCCGCGCCGGGCTCCAGGCCCTCGGTGTCGGCGGCGAGCGCCCGCAGCTCCTCGATGCGGGTCGCAGCGTCCGCGGCGTTCGCAAAGAGCTCCTCGTGCCGGCGCTGCGCGGCGAGCAGCTCGCGCCAGGCGCGACGCAGGTCGGCTCGCCGTCGCAGCTGCTCCTCGCCGACGAACGAATCGAGCACGTCGAGCTGGTACGACGGCCGCGCGAGCCGCCGCTGCTCGAACTGGCCCGACATCGCGATCAGCCGCTCGGCGAGGGCAGCCACGTCCTCGCGGGCCACGCTCCGCCCCCACGCGTACGCGCGCGTGCGTCCGTCGCCGAAGATCCGCCGCGCGAGCACGAGCCCGTCCTCGTCCTCCGGCCGGAGCTCGGCGAGCGCCTCGAAGCCCTCCTCGTCGAGCAGGCCGTCGGGCAGCTCGAGCTCGGCCTCGACGTACGCCTCGGCCGCGTCGGGGCCGACGGCCGCCGCGTCGCCCTTCGCCCCGAGCAGCAGCCCGACCGCCTGGCTGAGGATCGTCTTCCCCGCGCCGGTCTCGCCCGTGATCGCGTTGAGACCGTCCGCGAGCTCGAGCTCGGCCTCGCGGATCAGGACGAGGTTCTCGATCCGGAGCCTACGAAGCAAAGGCGTCGCGGTAGCGGGTGAAGAAGGTCGCCTCGGCCATCGTCGCGAGGCGTGAGCGCCGAGGGCCCAGGCGGATCGTGACGCGGTTGCCGAAGCCGAGGCTGCCGATCTCGTGCCCGTCGGCCAGCACCGTCAGCGGGACGTCGATCGTCTTGTTCTCGACGACGACGTCGGACGAGCGAGGCACGACGAGCGGGCGCGCCTGCAGCGAGTGCGGCGCGATGAATGTCACGACCATCGCGTCCAGCCCCCACACCAGCACCGGCCCGCCGTTCGAGAGGTTGTAGGCGGTCGAGCCCGAGGGCGTCGACACGATCACGCCGTCGCAGGAGAGCGTCCCGAGGTCCTCGCCGCCGACCGTCCAGCCGAGCATCACCATGCGGCCGATCGTCGAGCTCGTCGCGACGCAGTCGTTGACGGCGGTGTGCATGACGCCGCCGAGCTCGATCTCGAGCGTGGGCAGCTCGACCACGACGTACTCGCCGCGGAACGCCCGCGCGAGCGCCGGCTCGAGCTCCGACTGGTCGACCGAGGTCAGGAAGCCGACGCGCCCGAAGTTGACCCCGAGCACCGGCACGCCGGTCTCGAGGCTGTGCTTGAGCGCACGGAGCATCGTCCCGTCGCCGCCGAGGACGACGAGCAGGTCCGCGTCGCCGTCGTCGACGATCTCCGCGCCCGCAGCCGCGACCGCCCGCTCGAAGCGCTCGACGGCGTCCCCGATCGTCTCGGGCTTGCCGTGCGTGACGACCGCGACCTTCTTAACCGACGGCATCGGCGATCCAACGGTCGAGCTCGGGGACGCGCTCCGGCTGCTCGCGCCGGGCGAGGTGGAGGAAGAACTCACGGTTTCCCTTCGGTCCGGGCAGGCCCGAGTCTACGACCGCGAGCGTCTCGGCCCCCCAACCGAGCGCCGCCTCGGAGACCTCGTGCAGGACCCGGCGGTGGGTCTCGGGGTCCCGCACCACCCCGCCCCGGCCGACGTCCTCGCGCCCCGCCTCGAACTGGGGCTTGACGAGCACGACGGCCTCCCAGTCCGGCTGCGCGAGGGCGAGGGCCGGCGGGAGCGCCGTCCGCACGGAGATGAAC
>DASTHC010000078.1:0-34811 GCA_035718485.1 Gaiellaceae bacterium | reverse complement strand
GATCTCGCGATTGCGCTGGATGGTTTCTCACAAGCCGCAATGGAGGCTCGGATCGAGTTGGAGGAGCGTGGAGCGAGTTAGACCCTGAGCGGCACGGCTCTCGCGCCGGTGGCGCGCTAGCTTGTCTCCACGTCCGTGTTCCAGTGCCCGCCACCGGCAAAAGGAGCAGTCCGGCTCGCGGATGATTCCTTCGTGCACGTGTCGTTCCACAACCACGGCGATGACGAGGTGAACCCAATCGCTTCGACGGCCGCGTTTGCGCATTTTCAGCAGGACCACGCGCACCGCCGCGAGGGTGGTGTCGACCAGCAGACCGCAGAGCTGGTCGGTGCCTATGTCACCACTATCGACTGAGGCCGTATCCGCCTCGGAGCCGTCGCTGCGTAACCGTCTCATCGTTTTCCTTTCGGATCACCGAGTGAGAACCTGTCCCACCGCCGAGGTCCCGCGACCGATGCCGACCACCCTCAGCGAGAGCGCGCAAGACGCTCCGCAAGACAAGCCGCGAGCGGCGCACACGGAAGGTGCGCGCCGCTCGCATGCGTCGATCAGCGGAGTGACCCGAACGCCGCGCGCATCTCGGTTGAGAAGAGCTCCGGCTCTTCCCAGGCGGCGAAGTGCCCACCCCTGTCGACTTCGTTGAAGTAGTTGAGGTTGGGATAGCCCTTCTCGACCCAGCTGCGGGGGGCCTGGAAGATCTCGTCCGGGAACGTGGTGAAGCCGACCGGGATCGAGACCTCCGGAGGAGCCTGGCCGCCCGCAAGAGCGGCCGCTCGTCCGCTCTCCCAGTACGACCTTGCCGCGGAGCCCCCAGTGCCCGTCAGCCAGTACACCGTGATGTTGTCGAGGATGTGGTCCCTGGTGAGATTTCCCGTGGGCTCGCCGTCGACAAAGGCATGGGAGATCTTGTAGTAGCTGTCCGTGTCGTGGTCGAGCATCCAGGCCGCCAGGGCGACGGGCGAATCCAGCAAGGCGTAGCCGATCGTCTGTGGCCGCGTGGCCTGCTCCAGGAAGTAGCCGAAGCCGCTCGCCCTGAACGTGGCGAGCGCGTCCGCCGCCGCGCGTTCCTGGTCGGATTCCGACGGCTGGGGGCCGGCCAGCGCCGTCACGAGCAGGTTCGTGTGGATGCCGACCAGCCCCTCGGGTGCCTGGCGGCCCATCGCGTCGGTGATGGAGGCGCCCACGTCGCCGCCCTGGGCGACGTAGCGGGTGTAGCCAAGGCGGCTCATCAGCTGCGCCCACGCCTGCGCGACGCGAGCGGGACCCCAGCCGATCTCCCTCGGCTCGCCGGAGAAGCCGTACCCGGGAATGGACGGCAGTACAAGGTCGAACGCATCCTCGGCCCGACCGCCGTGCGCCGGCGGGTCGGTGAGCGGTCCGACGGTCTCGAGCAGCTCGATGACGGAGCCGGGCCAGCCGTGGGTCATGATCAGCGGCAGCGCGTTCTCGTGCGCCGACTTGACGTGGATGAAGTGGATCTCGACGCCGTCGATCTGCGTCGTGAACTGGGGCAAGGCGTTGAGCTTCGCCTCGGCCTTGCGCCAGTCGTAGTCGGTCTCCCAGTAGCGCGCCAGCTCCTGAATCGTCGCCAGCTGCACGCCCTGCGACCGATCTTCGACCAGTTCCCCGGAGGGCAGGCGCGTCGCGCCGATCCGGCGCCGCAGCTCGGCGAGCTCCGCTTCGGGAATGTCGACGTGAAATGTACGGATGTCGGTGGCGGTCTGGACGGTGGTGCTCATCGCGACCTCCGTGGTTGCTGGGGCGGTGCGGATGACCTCCTTTCCGGTGCGGGGGACTCGAAGCCCGAGACTACCCCTGCCGGGCGGGGCTCAGCAACACGTCTCACGAGAGCGCCACGACTATCGCCCCGGCGCGCCCTCCGTGCCGCTGCCCGTGCCGATCGAGATCAACTCGGCGACGACATCGTCGACCGGCTGACTGGCGTCGACCTCGTGTGTGCACGTAGCTCGTAGCAACGGTTCGACCTCCGCAAGATGGGCGAGGACCAGCTCGCGCTCCTCGGCCGTCTTTCCATAGGCGTTCGACGTCCGGCTCTCGATCCGGGGGAGCAGCACGTCGGCGGGAGCGGACAGGAGGACGACGGCATCGAATTGCCGATAGAACCGACCCTGGTTCGAGACGGTGCCCGACACGTAGAGCGTTGCGTCGCGGGGGCGAGCGAGGAGCTCTGCGATGGCATCTTCGTGCCAGACGTATCCGTCGTCCTCGTCGGACCACGTGGTCCAGCCCGGCTCGTCGGTGTCGACAACGTCGAATCCGCGCCTCTGCAGCTCTGCAAGAGCGGTCGACTTGCCAGTGCCGGACATCCCCGTCACGAGAATCGCTCGCACGCTTCGGACTAGGGAAGCCACTCCTCGCGGAAGCGTGTCGGCTGGCGGCGCTGGACGGACGCGTACGCGACCTTCGCGTCAGTCGTCTCCTCCTCGGCGCCCGCGCCGTGCCGGAGTGCGGTCTCGTCGACCGGGTAAGCGCCCCAGTTCGGGTTGTCGACCGAGTCGATCCGTGCGCCGAGCGCGAGCACAGCACACGGGCCCGAGCCCGCGCCGATGACGACGTGGTTCGTCTTCGGCGGGCAGTGCACGTAGTCCCATTGCTTCAGCGGCCGCTCCTCGCCCTCGATCAGCAGCACGGCCTCGCCCGAGAGGACGAAGAAGCCCTCCTGGTCGGCCTCCCAGTGGTACATCGCCATTGGCGCGCCCGGTTCGAGGACGTAGAGGTTCGCTCCGAACTGGTTCCAGTCGGTGTCGCCCTCGATGTCGCAGTACGCGCCACGGGTCTCGCTGTAGAGCCAACGCACGTCCCGCGCGTTCACGACGTACCACCCTTCGCCCTTCGCGACGAGGCCGTGCTCCTCGGATTCGACCTCCGCTTCGGGAACCACTACGCGACCGCGGCCCCCGTGACCTGAGCGATGTAGCCGCGCACGTCGCCGGCCGGCTCGCTGTACGCCTCGCCGAGCGCCGACTCGACGCGCTCCTTGTAGTCCTTTGCCCAGTCCGGCAGCTCCATGTCCGCGACCGCGAGGAACTCGAGCGTGCTCGCGAAGCGGATGTCGGCGATCGTCGGCTTGTCGCCGCCGCCGATGAAGCCCTTGTCGGTTCCGTAGAACGTCGGGTAGACGTCGAGGATCCGCGGCAGCGCGTCCTCGGCCGACCTGCGTGCCGCTTCCTTATCCGAATCGGACGCCTCGGACGTGGCGACCTCGCCCGGGTAGCCGGCGAAGCTCAGGCGCGGATACGTCGCCCGCGCGACGAGCGGATAGAAGATGCTCATCGTGTAGAAGTTCGCGCCGTCGACCATCGCTCGGCGCTTCAGGTCGGTCGGGTAGAGGTCGTCGCGCCCCTCGCGGCTCGCGAGGTACATCATCACGGCGCAGCTCTCACCGAGAACACCCTTGGGCAGTTCGTCGGACTCGACCGTCGGCGTCAGGCCGGCGGGGTACTTCGAGAGGTACTCCTCCCCCTGCGTCTGACCCCAGACGTTCTCCTCGTCGAAGGGAAGTCCGGCAGCGCGCACGAAGACGCGGACGGACATGTTGTTCACGCTGGGCGGCAGCATGTTCAGCTTCAACGACATGGCGACTCTCCCTGTAGCTGGACCCGGGTCAGCATATTCCCGCGGTCAAGGGGTGTGAAATCGCCGTATCCTCCGCCGCGTGGCCGATTCCGGCACGATCGAGGCGCTCCGCTCCGCCCGCATCTTCGCGGGGCTCGGCGACAACGAGCTTGCGCGGGTCGCGGCGATCGCGAGCGAGGTCGACTTCCCCGCCGGGCACGTCCTCACCGAGTCGGGCCAGGTCGGGAGCGGCATGTTCGTCCTGCTCGACGGGCGCGTCTCCGTGCATGCGCGGGGGGTCGACGTCGAGCTCGGGGCGGGCGAGGTTCTCGGCGAGCTCGCGCTCCTGCGCCGCGATGCCCGTCGCATCGCGCGCGTGCAGGCGCTCACGCCGGTCCATTGCCTCGCGATTGCGCGCGAGCCCTTCCGCGCGCTCATCGCATCGGACGTGCACCTGGCGGTCGCGCTGCTCGAGAACCTCGCAGACCGCGTCCCTGATTAAGAGCTAACCGCCGTAGAAGCCGGGCGGCCCGCGCCACGCGTTCGGGTCGAACCCGTACACGTCGACGAGGTCGTCGACCGCGGAGCTCGCCTCGTGGTCGTACTCCCAGACGCGCTCGCGGCTCGCTCCGCGCAGGCGGACGATCTCGAGGCGCCTCGGCGACTCTGCGGCCAGGTACTCGAACGCGAAGTCGGTCGCCTCGAGGAAGCTGTCGGTCCTGAAGAGCGGCTGCTCGGTCGGCTCGCCGACCTCGTAGAGCCAGTCGTCCGTGAAGCGCGACGGCTGGCGCGGCGGCGCTTCCGAGTGGATCGCCAGTCCGTGCTGCTCGCCGAGCGCGGCCGCGAGGTCGAGCATCGAGACGCCGTGGTCGCTGACGAGGATGTCGCCGAGCCTTCGGCCCGTGCTCCGCTGTGCTGCGAGCGCCTCGTCGAGCGCGGGCTGCGAGATCACCCCGCGGGAGACGAGCAGCCGGCCGAGCGGCTGCCACGGTGCCGGCGCCTCCGCGGTGGGGGTGAACGAGGTCGACGGCGGCAGATCGATGCCGTACTGCTCCGCGAGCACGCTCGTCAGCGTCTGCGCGTCGAGTGCACCACGCGACACCAGCACCTCGCCGAGCCTGCGCCCGGTCGCGCGCTGCTCCTCGAGCGCGCTCTCGAGCTCTGTCGCGGAGATCACGCCCTTCGCGACGAGCAGCTCGCCGAGAAGACGCCAGGGGAAGGAGAACTGTGGGGCCGGCACGTTCTCGATATCGGCAGCTTCGTCGTTGCTGATGAGGGCAACATTTGGCAAGGGGTGATTCGGTCTATCTGACCGCGGCAGCGGCCTACGGTGCCGGCGACCTTCCGGCCGGGACCGTCAAGGCGCTCTACCAGGTTCGCTTCGTCTCCGAGACGTCCGTCGCGTTCCCCGCGGCGCTCCTGATCGGGTCGACGGCCTGGGCGAGCCGGGCTCGACGGCGCTACGCGTGGTTCTCGGCGATCGTCGCGGCGGCGTTCCTCGTCGGGGGTGCGTCGCTCGCTCGCGACGGGTTCTTCGCGCCGGACGGGGGCTACGGGTTCATCCTGTTCTGGCTGCTGCCG
This sequence comes from Gaiellaceae bacterium, assembly GCA_035718485.1. Lineage (GTDB taxonomy): Bacteria > Actinomycetota > Thermoleophilia > Gaiellales > Gaiellaceae > JACCTU01. Next base: position 29,654 of record DASTHC010000078.1, on the reverse strand, counting down.
CTCTGGGTGATCGTGACCGCCTGGTCGCCGCGTCCCGAGCAAACGCCCGAAGGCTAGGTTCGACGTGTGAGCCCCCGCGTCCGTGTCGTCGACCCTTCCGAAGCCGCCGAGCTCTCCCCCGCGCTCGCCCGGCTTCACCTCGAGGCGCACGACGACGGCATGGCGCTCGGGCTGCTCGCGCCGCAGGACGCCGACTCGCTCGCGGATGCGTATCGCGCGCTCGTCGCGACGCTGCACGAGCTGCCGCGGATCCTGCTCGTCGCCGAGCTCGACGGTGCGATTGTCGGGATGGCGCAGCTGGCGCCGAGCGATGCGCAGAACGCGGCGCATCGGGGCGAGGTGCAGCGGGTCGCCGTCGCCGCGGACGCACGCGGTCGTGGGGTGGGCCGCGAGCTGATGCTGGCGGTCGAGCGGGAGGCGCGCCTTCGCGGTCTCACCCTGCTCTGGCTGACCACCCACGACGGGACGGCTGCGGCGCGCTTCTACGAGGCGCTCGGCTACACGAGGCTCGGCGTGATGCCGAACTACTCGCGCCGCCCCGACGGCGAGCTCGCGCCGGGCGCGTTCTACTACCGGACCGTCGACGCATGAGCCGGGCGCGGCATCTGCGCGCGATCCTCCTGCTGCCCGTGACGGTCACCGTGGTCGTCCCGGCGTTCCTCCTTTGGCGGAGCGGCGACGGGATCGGGTCGGGGGCGGTTCCGGGCATCGTGCTGATCGCTGCCGGCGTGGTGCTGATCGCTCGAACGATCGCGCTCTTCGCGCGCGTCGGCGAAGGGACGCTCGCGCCGTGGGACGCGACGAGCCGCCTCGTCGTGGTCGGCCCGTATCGCTACGTCCGCAACCCGATGATCAGCGGCGTGCTCGCGATCCTCCTCGGTGAGACGCTCGCGTTCTGGTCTGCGTCGCTCCTCACGTGGTTCGCGGCCGTGTTCGCGGTCAACGCGATCTACATGCCGCTCGTCGAGGAGCCGGGTCTCAGCCGCCGCTTCGGCGAGGACTACGACCGGTACCGCGCGAACGTTCGTCGATGGGTGCCGCGGCTTCGTCCTTGGACGGGGTGAGCTGCGCGACGAGCTTCGGCGGCGCCACCTCGACGTAGGCGTCCTCGATCAGCCCCGCGAGCTCGTCGTGGTCGAGCTCGCGGTCGAGCCGGAAGCCGAGCCAGCCGCGGTGCCCGACGTAGGGCGGGACGAAGAACCGCTCCGGGTCGGCCTCGACGAGCATGGCCTGCATCCCCTCGCCGGCCGCGCACCAGATCGCGAAGCGGCCGTCGCCGTGGTGGTCGTTCAGCACCATGACGAACGTCCGCTTGCGGACGAAGAACGTCGGCGCACCGTGGCTCAGGCGCTCGCTCGTCTCGGGCAGGGCGAGGCTGATCTTCCGGATGAAGGCGAGGGTGCGGTCGCGCTCCCGTGCGGTCGGCATCTCCTACATGTTGCTACGCGGCAGTATCTGCGGCGTGCAGTTCGATACGAAGATCGCCGTCGTCCTCCGGGACGACCTCGCCGTCTGGCAGAAGGCGAACGTCACGGCCTTCCTCGTCAGCGGGATCGCGGGCACCGCTTCCGAGCTCGTCGGCGAGCCGTACGAGGACGCGTCGGGCAACCGCTATCTGCCGATGTTCCGGCAGCCGGTGCTCGTCTACGGCGCGGACGCTGCTGGTCTGCGCCGCGCATACGAGCGGGCGATGCAGCGCGGCGCCGAGCTCGCGATCTACACGAACGAGCTGTTCGCGACCGGGCACGACGAGGCGAACCGTGCGGCGGTGGCGGCCGTCGCTGCAGACGACCTGGACCTGGCCGGCCTAGCGCTCCGCGCCGACCGAAAGCTCGTCGACAAGGTCGTCGACAGGCTCAAGCCGCACTCGTAGTGGCGTCGTCCGTCAGGCGCGGACGAGCGGCTTGTACTTGATCCGGTGCGGCTCGAGCGCGTCGGCGCCCTGGGTCTCCTTGACCCAGTCCGCATACTCGCCCCAACCGCCCTCGAACCACGTGACCTGCGAGTCGCCGTCGAAGTGGAGGATGTGCGTCGCGATCCGGTCGAGGAACCACCGATCGTGCGAGATCACGACGGCGCAGCCCGCGAAGTCGAGCAACCCCTCCTCGAGCGCGCGCAGCGTGTCCACGTCGAGGTCGTTCGTCGGCTCGTCGAGCAGTAGAACGTTGCCGCCGGAGCGGAGCAGCTTCGCCAGGTGCACGCGGTTCCGCTCGCCGCCCGAGAGATCGCCGACCCGCTTCTGCTGGTCGCCGCCCTTGAAGTTGAACCACGAGACGTACTGGCGCGAGTTCACCTCGCGCTTTCCGAGCTCGATCGTGTCGTGCCCGCCGCTGATCTCCTTCCAGACCGTGCTCGGGGGGTCGAGCGACTCGCGCGACTGGTCGACGTAGGCGAGCTGCACCGTGTCGCCGACTCGAAGCGCGCCGGTATCGGGCGTCTCCTCGCCGACGATCATCCGGAAGAGCGTCGTCTTCCCCGCCCCGTTCGGTCCGGTCACGCCGACGATGCCCGCCGGCGGGAGCGAGAACGAAAGGCCTTCGAACAGCAGCCGGTCGCCGAAGCCCTTCGCTACGCCGTCGGCCTCGATCACGACGTCACCGAGCCGCGGCCCCGGCGGGATGTGGATCTCGACCCGGTCGAGCCGCACGTTCTGCTCTTCGGCCAGCAGCTTCTCGTACGCACCGAGCCGCGCTTTCGACTTCGCGTGCCGCGCTCGTGGACTGGCCCGCACCCACTCGAGCTCGCGCGCGAGCGTGCGCTGCCGGGCGGACGTCTGCTTCTCCTCGACCGCGAGCCGTGCCTGCTTCTGCTCGAGCCACGACGAGTAGTTGCCCTCGAACGGCAGGCCCTTCCCGCGGTCGAGCTCGAGAATCCAGCCGGCGACGTTGTCGAGGAAGTACCGGTCGTGCGTGACCGCGACGACGGTGCCCTTGTAGTCGTCGAGAAACCGCTCGAGCCACCAGACCGACTCCGCGTCGAGGTGGTTCGTCGGCTCGTCGAGCAGCAGCAGGTCGGGCGCCGAGAGGAGCAGGCGCGCCAGTGCGACGCGACGGCGCTCGCCGCCGGACAGCGTCGCGACGTCGCGGTCGCCGTCGGGAAGGCGGAGCGCGTCCATCGCACGGTCGAGCGTCGCGTCGAGCTGCCAGAGGTCGCGCCGGTCGATCTCGTCCTGGACCTTCGCCTGCTCGGCCAGGAGCGAGTCGAAGTCTGCGTCGGGCTCGGTGAACTTCGCGGAGATCTCGTTGAAGCGGTCGAGGAGGTCGCGGGCCTCGCGGACGCCGTCCTCGACGTTCTCGCGCACGTTCTTCCCGGCGTCGAGCTCGGGCTCCTGCGAAAGGAGGCCGACGGATGCGCCTGGCGCCAGCTCTGCGACCCCGGATGAGGGCTCCTCGAGCCCCGCCATGATCCGGAGCACCGTCGACTTGCCGGCGCCGTTCGGCCCGAGCACGCCGATCTTCGCGCCCGGCAGGAACGACAGCGAGATGTTCGACAGCACTTGCCGGTCGGGGCCGAAGTACTTGTCGACCCGGTACATCGTGAAGATGTAGTCGCTCACGGTCGGCCAGGGTAGCGGGCGCTCTGGGGGCGTACGATTGCTCGGATGCCCTGCTGCTGTTCGACGGCCGCCTACGGGGCGTTCTTCGACGAGAAGCTTGCTCGCCGTGATGCCGCGCGGTACCGCAAGCGAGGCCTCGGCAGGGCGGGCAGGCGCCTCGTCGACCTGATTTCGGCGCGCGGGATCGCGGGCGCGGAGGTGCTCGAGATCGGCGGCGGCATTGGATCGCTCCAGCTCGAGCTGCTCGAGCGGGGCGCTGCGCGCGCGACGAACTCCGAGCTCTCACCGGCCTACGAGGGCGAGGCGCGGACGCTTGCCCGTGAGCACGGCCTCGAGGGACGCGTCGACCGCCGGATCGTGAATGCAGCGGAGGACCCGGACGCCGTCCCGGGCGCGGACGTCGTGCTTCTGCACCGCGTCGTCTGCTGCTATCCCGACTACCAGTCCCTTCTCACGATCGCCGGTGGCAAGGCGCGGCGGTTGGTGGCGTTCTCCTTTCCGCCCGACGTCGCGCTCGCCCGCTGGGCCAACGGCGTCCTGAACCTTTGGCCGCGGCTACGAGGCTGCGACTTCCGCGGCCACGTGCACCCCGAGCGCGCGATGCTGGAAGCCGTCGAGCGCCAGGGCTTCGATGCGACGGTGCGCGAGCGCGCCGGGGTTTGGCGGATCGCGATCCTCGAACGGCGTATGGCGGAGTAGAAGCCGACCATGTCGTTCTTCTTCGGCGTGATCCTCTTCGTGGCCGTCGCGGGCTGGCTCGACACGAAGATCCACTGGCCGCGCGCCGGCGAGCGGTAGGTGGTCACCGGCCACTTCGGCTTCGCGGCGGGCGTGAAGGCGAAGGAGCAGTTCGTCCCGCTCTGGGCGCTGATGCTCGCGAGCGTCTGGCTCGACATCCTCTTCATCCCGCTCTTCGCAGTCGGTGCAGAGTCGATCGACGACGTCCCGGGGACCGACGGCGGCTACGGCGACGTGATCATCCACGCGGACTACACGCATTCGCTTGTCGGCGCGCTGCTGATCTCGGTCGTCACCGGCTGGATCGCGACGCGCTGGTGGGGCCGACGCGGTGGCATCGTCATCGGGGCCGTGGTCTTCTCGCACTGGGTGCTCGACCTGATCGTCCACCGCGACGACATGCCCCTGCTCCCTGGCAACCTCGGCGACGTCCGCGTCGGTTTCGGACTGTGGAAGGTCGAGTGGGCCGCGATCCTGACGGAGGCCGCGATCATGGTGGCGGGCGCCTACCTCTACTGGCGTGCTGCGCAGGCGGTCGAGCGCGCGGCAGGCGTCGCCACGGGTCGCGCGAACCTCGTGGCGGGGCTGCTCGTCCTCTTCGGCGCGATCGTCCTCACCCTGGACGTCGCGCTCGCCTAGTGGACGCCCTTCGAGGCGCGAACCTCGGCCTCCGCTTCCTGCTCGAGCTCGCCGCGCTCGCGGCCGTGGGCTCCTGGGGCTGGGACGCCGGCGGGCCGCTGCTCGCGATCGCCGCCGTCGGCGCCGTCGCAGTCGTCTGGGGGCTCTTCGTCGCGCCAAAGCGCCGGTTCGACCTCGCCGCGCCGATCCGCTTCGCCGTCGAGCTCGGGGTCTGGATCACCGGCGGAGCCGCGCTGTACGCAACGGGTCACACCGCCCTTGCCGTAGCCTTCGTCGTCCTCGCCGTCGTCAGCGGAGGCCTCAATTACCTATGGCAGTGAGCGCGATAGACGAACTCGAGCACACCGATCGCTTCCTCGTGCAGCAGGTCTTCAAGCCGATCGCGAACGAGTACCGGATCAGCGTGCCGACGCCGGGTGACACGCAGGAAGGGCGTCCGGTGCTCTTCGTCAAGCAGAAGAAGATGAAGATCAAGGAGGACATCCGCTTCCGCACGACGCAGGACGGTGACGGCCCGTACGAGTTCATGATCAAGTCGAAGTCCGTCTTCGAGTTCCGCGGCCGTCACGACGTTCTCGATGCGGAGGGAAACGTGATCGGCCAGCTCGAGAAGGACTTCACGAAGTCGCTCCTGCGGAGTCACTGGCGTGTCCGCGACGCGCAGGGGAACGAGCTCGTCGAGGCGCACGAGGCGAGCTGGATCATCGCACTCATCCGCCGCTTCGCGGAGCTCGGGCCGGGCTGGTTCGACCTGCTGAGCTACCTGCCGTTCAACTTCGTGCTCAAGCGCGGCGGCGAGGAGGCCGGCCGCTACAAGCGGGTGCTCGGCGCGTTCCGCGACAAGTACGTCATGGAGCTCGACGACGCCGTCGACGGTGTGGACCGGCGCCTGCTCATCGCGTTCGCGATCGGGCTCGACGCGCTGCAGGACCGCTAGAGCGCGCCGATCGCGTCGGCAAGGTCGGCGTGCACCGACGCGGAGATGTACACCGACCACGGATGCGCGGGCGTCCCGCCCGTGTACGCGACGACGGGCGTGCCGCGCGAGTGCGCGTACCACGCCTCCATCGCCGTCCCCTCGTCCGGTGCGGTGAACGCCGCCAGCACGGCGTCGCACCCGTCGATGTCCGCGAGGTCGCCTTCGACGATCGCCGCCTCGTTCCCGGCCGTCCGGCCGCGGAAGTCGCGCCGCATCGGGTCGACCGGCTCGTGGCCGCGCTCCCGCAGCAGCTCGGCGGCGCGCCGCCTGTACTCCTCGGCGAACGGCGGTCCGGCGACGTACACGCGCATCTGCCTACAGTACGGAGGTGAGCGAGCTGCCGGAGTTCACCGCACTCGGCCACGCCGGCTCGGAGCACTACGCGGGCCTCGAGACGTTCCCGAACCCGGGCGTCGAGCTCGTCGAGATGTCGAGCGACGAGCTCACCGCGATGTGCCCGGTCACGGGACAGCCCGACATGTACGTCGCCTCGATCGAATACGCGCCGGACGAGCTGTGCCTCGAGTCGAAGTCGCTCAAGCTGTACCTCGCGCGCTTCCGGAACGAGGGCGCGTTCTGCGAGGCGCTCGCGGTGAGGATCCGCGATGACGTCGCCGAGGCGCTCCGGCTCGATCAGGCGCGCGTGACCGTCACGCTGGAGCAGAAGGCGCGCGGCGGGATCACGATCACGGCGATCGCCTGACGAGCTCGCGGAGCTCGGCGACCTCCTCCTCCAGCCGACGGACTCGCTCCTCGAGCGGGTCGGCCGTGACCGGTGCGGGAGCCGCCTCGCCGTCGGCGCCGAGCAGCTGCGACCAGCGCTCCTCCTTCTGCCCGGGCTGCCGCTCGAGCCGGACGACGAGCTCGCGCTCAGCGAGGCCGCGCAGCGTCTCGTCGACCTCGGCCGTCGAGTCGAACCGGTGCAGCCGCTCCGTCCGCGACTTCAGCTCTCCGACCGTCTGCGGCCCGCGGAGCATCAGCACCGCGAGTAGCGAGATCTCGGCTCCGGAGACGCCGAGCGCCTCGTCGAAGAGGTGCCGGTACTTCACGGCCCTGCTCCCGCGGCCGCTCGCGAGCCGGACCCAGCCGCGGCTCGACAGCCGCTGCAGCGCATCGCGGATCGTCGGCTCGTCGTACGCGACGACCGGATCGCGGTTCGTCGACTGGTTGCACGCGAGGCGGAGCGCGTTCAGCGAGAGCGGATAGACGTCAGGCGTCGTGCGCTGCTTCTCGATCAGGCAGCCGAGCACGCGGAGCTCGGCGGGGTCTGCGTCCATGCAGAAACCGTAATCGGTCGTTCACGGGTCGCGTGTCTAGGTTGGCGTCGTGCGGGTCGCGCTCGGATTCATGCTGCTCTCGCTGCTCCTGCCGGCCGCCCCCTCGGCGCGCTCGAACGACTACCTCTGGCAGTGCGTCGCGATCAACCGGGAGGACGCGCGGTACCGCTGCTACGCCAGGCTGTTGCTCGAGCGGGTCGAGCGCTCGGGCGATCCCGCGCGAGAGTTGCCCCGCCTCGATCGCGAGACGCGCGAGATGGGCGGTGAGGTCGCCGGCTCCTGCCACGCCCTGATGCACGAGGTCGGCCGCCGGTACGGGCGTGCCCACCACGTCACGCTGTCGTCGCTCCGCCGCTACGTCCCGCGGTCGAACGATCCCACGTGCTCGGCCGGCTTCGGGATGGGGCTCGCGATGTACCTCGGGCCGCAGCTCCGCTCGTCGCGGAACGCGCTCGCGCCGTGCCTGAGCCTCGCGACGCGCTTCCGCGAGTACACATGCATCCACGGGGTCGGCCATGCGCTGCTCCGCGGCTGGCACGGGCAGATGCGGCCGGCGATCGAGACCTGCAGGAAGCTCCCGCGCTACGGGCAGGACTGCGCGCAGGGTGTCTTCCACGACTACTGGATCTCGCTCCGCGGAGCAGACGGCACGACGAAGCGGACGACCGGGCTGATGTCGCCGCGCTACGTCTGCGACGGCCGCTACGGGTACGTGCGCCCGTGCTGGTACCGGTACTTCATCGAGCAGCCGCTCGGGCCGTCGATCGGGAGTGCGAAGGACATCCGGCGGGCGTGTGGGGACCTCCCGACGCTGCAGCACCAGGGCTGCGTGATGGGCGCCTCGCTCGCCGCCTCCACGAACCCGTTCGAGCAGATGCGGATCTGCGCCGGGCTCGGCGTCGACGGACCGAGCTGCCTGCACGGCGTCTCAGTGCCTGCGGTCTCCCGCGAGCCGCGTCAGCAGGGTGAGCTGATCCGCCGTTGCGAGCTCTTCGGTCGCGACGAGCGCCTCGGGTGCTACGCGTGGCTCGGCCGGGCGCTCGCGGTCGTCACCAACGGACGGTTCGACTGCGTCCAACTACGGCAGGCAGCGCGCAAGGCATGCGTCGCAGGCTCGCGCCGGACCGACGAACCGCTGGTTGCCTTCGCCTAGGCGCCCGGGCGTCTGACGTCGTCGAGGCGGTGGACCTCGGCCTTCGAGTCCGACTTCGTGCCGCCCTCGAAGTACTCGTAGCGGTCGAGCCGCTCGATGATCTTCTCGAGCCGGCCGAGCCTGCGGTCGACCGTCCGCCAGCCCTCGGTGATCAGGTCGGTCGTGAGCGCGACGTCGTCGATCCGCTCGCGCCGCTCGCGGTCGAGCCGGCGGAGCAGGTCCTGGAAGACGTCCCGGAGCTCGGCGGCGAGCTCCTGTCCGTCGGCCGTCGGAACGGGTCGACGCTCGTGCACGACGAGGTCGGGAGGCTCCTCCTCCATGGCAACGACCTCGACGTGCCCGTCGGGGCGCGGGTAGTCCGGCAGCCCGAGCTCGGCGACGGCCTCGGCCACCCGCCGGGCCGCAGCCTCGTTCGTCGGCTCACGCAGGAGCACCCGGAGAACGGTCTCGACCGGGAGGTCAGCGTGTGCCGCAAGCTCGAGAACGGTTGCCATAGGCGCGAAACGCGTACGCGTACGCCTTGGAAGGATAAAACGGAATCGCCGAAATGCCTATAGGGCGCTGCCCTCGACGAGAAATCCGAACCCAACGACTAGGACGACGAAGAGGACGAAGCCGGCGAAGGCGAGCAGGAGCACCGCGAAGAGCACGCGTTCGGCGAGCTTCAGCCTCTCGCTCGGCGGCGGTCTGGGTTCGTCGTCCGCGAACGCGTCGGGCGACACGGGCGCGGCGCACTGAGGGCAGAAGCGGGCGCCGGCGGGCAGCTCCGCACCGCAGTTCTCGCAGGAAGGCACGGCTGTTCGTACGCGGTCGCGGGTGTTGTTCCTCCGGTCGCTTGACGCCTCCGCTCGCTATGCCTAGACTCGCTAGGTATGCGATCCGACTCGGTCAAGGGTTACCTCGAGCTGCTCCTCCTGGCCGAGCTCGACCGGGGCCCGGGCCACGGCTACGCCTTGATCGAACGTCTGCGCGACCGGAGTGCCGGGACGTTCGCCTTCCCCGAGGGGACGATCTATCCCGCGCTCCACCGCCTCGAGCGCGGTGGGATGCTCACGAGCGAGTGGTCGACGGGCAAGGCGCGGCGGCGGCGGATCTACTCGATTCGTCGCCACGGTCGTGCGGTGCTGCAGGACCACCTGCGCGAGTGGCGGCTCTTCGCGCGGGCGGTGGAGCGGGTCGTCGCCGCGTGACGATCGAGGAGTACCTCGCCCGCCTCCGGCGCTCGCTCGGCCCGGGGCTGCACCGGCGTGCGCTGGCAGAGGTCGAGGCGCACCTGCGGGAGTCCGCCGCCGAGGTCGGCGAGGACGAGGCGGTCCGCCGGTTCGGGTCTCCCGAAGAGCTCGCGCGGGAGCTTCGAGGCCCGCGCGCGACCCGCCTCGCGGCGGTCGGTGCGTTCGTCCTGCTCCTCTCGTTCGTCGCGCTCTACCCGGTTGCCGAGAACACGCTCCCGCCCGCACCGTGGCCGGCCGGCGAGCAGCCGTCGCAGCTCGCGTGGAAGCAGGACCTCGTCACGGCGCTGCTCCTCTTCGCCGCGGGAGCGGCAGCGGTCGGCACCGCCCGGTTGCGGCGCGCGAACGGGAGCCTCCTCGCCGCAACCGCCGTCGCCGTCGTCGCAGGCAGCGCAGCCGCGATCGTCGGCGTGGTGCTCTCGTTCGAGTGGGCCGACGCCGTTCCTGGAACGCCGGGCTGGCTCCCATACGTGGGCTTCGCGAACGTCGCGGTCGCAGCGGTCGCAGCCGCGCTCGTCCTGCGCGCCGCTAGAGCCGCTTCCTGAGCATCCCGAACATGCCCCGCACGACCTCGCGCTGGAGCGCCTTGCCCTGGCGCGAGGTGAGGAAGTCGGTCAGCGGGTCGCTCGGCGGCTTCGCCGGTTTCGGCTTCGCCGTCTTCCTGCCGGCGGGCTCCGGAGCCGGTGCGGCCTCGACGCGCTTCGCGAGCGCCTCCGCCGCGCTCTCGCGCTCGAGGCGCGTCCCGTACTTCGTCCAGAGCATCGAGGCCTTCGCGCGCTGCTCGACGTCGGGCACCGGCTCCATGCTCGCGCGTGGCGCGCGCAGCCGCGTGTGCACGACCGGCGTCGGCACGCCCTTCTCGTTCAGCACCGTCACGGCCGCCTCGCCGATCCCGAGGCTCGTCAGCAGCTGCTCGAGGTCGTAGAGCTCGGACGTCGGATACGTGCGGACCGTCTTGCGCAGCGCGTCGGCGTCCTCCGGCGTGAACGCGCGGAGCGCGTGCTGGATCCTGTTCCCGAGCTGGCCCAGCACGGAGCTCGGCACGTCGGTGGGGTGCTGCGTGACGAAGTAGACCCCGACGCCCTTCGAGCGGATCATCCGCACCGTTCGTTCCACGGAGTCGAGGAACGCCTTCGTCGCGTCGTCGAAGAGGAGGTGCGCCTCGTCGAAGAAGAACACGAGCTTCGGCTTGTCGAGGTCGCCGACCTCGGGGAGCTGCTCGAAGAGCTCGGCGAGCATCCACATGAGCACCGTCGAGAAGAGCTTCGGCTTGTCCTGCACCGCGGCGAGCTCGAGCGCAGTCACGACACCGCGCCCGTCGGGCGTCGTCCGCAGCAGATCGGCGATCTCGAACTGCGGCTCGCCGAAGAACTCGGTGCCGCCGCCGTCCTCGAGCTCGACGAGCGAGCGGAGCAGCACGCCGATCGTCTGCTTCGACACGCCGCCGATGCCCTGGAGGTCGTCCTTGCCCTCCTTCGACTCAAGGAACGCGAGCAGCGAGCGCAGGTCGGCGAGATCGACGAGCGCCAGCCCGCGCTCGTCGGCGTAGCGGAAGACGAGGGCGAGGCTCGACTCCTGCGTCTCGTTCGACCCGAGCACTTTCGCGAGGAGCTGCGGCCCGAAGTCGGTGACGGTGGCGCGAAGCGGGACTCCGGCACCGATCCCGCCGAGCGCGAGGAACTCGACCGGGTACGCGGCGGGCTCGTGCGGGAGGCCGAGCTCGGCCATCCGCTCCGCGGCCTTTCCCTCGGCCGGCGCCGGCACGGCCAGGCCGGAGAGGTCGCCCTTGTAGTCGGCCGCGAAGACCGCGACGCCCGCATCGGAGAGCTGCTCTGCGAGCAGCTGAAGCGTTCGAGTCTTGCCGGTGCCCGTCGCGCCGGCGATCAGGCCGTGGCGGTTCGACGTCGCCAGCGGGAGCCGGACGACGGCGTCGCGTTCGAGCTTGCCGTCGTGGACGCCGCGGCCGAGGTCGATCGCCCCGCCCTCGACCGCGTACCCCGAGGCGACCGTCTCTGCGAACGACGTCACCGCGCGTACGATAAGCGCATGGCCGTCGAGGCACCGAAGAAGCTGGACGCGCACAGGCTGCGCGCCGATTTCCCCATCTTCGAGCAGCAGATCCACGGGAAGCCGCTCGCGTTCCTCGACTCGGCCGCCTCGTCGCAGAAGCCGCGCCAGGTGCTCGACGCGATGACGTCGTTCTACGAGACGTCGTACGCGAACGTCCACCGCGGCGTCTACAAGCTCGCCGAGGACGCGACCGCCGGCTATGAGGGAGGACGCGCGAAGGTCGCGCAGTTCCTGAACGCGCCGAGCGAGCGCGAGGTGATCTTCACCCGGAGCGCGACGGAGGGGATCAACCTCGTCGCGTACGCCTGGGGCTTCGACAACCTCGGTCCCGGCGACATCGTCGTCGTGACGGAGCTCGAGCACCACTCGAACTTCGTCCCGTGGCAGTACGTCGCGAAGCGCACCGGTGCAGAGTTCCGCGCGATTCCCTTCGACGACCAGGGCGAGCTGGTGCTCGACTCGCTCGACGAGATCGCCGTGGGCGGAAACGTGAAGGTCGTCGCGAACAACCTCGTGTCGAACTCGCTCGGGACGATCAATCCGACCGAGCGCCTCGCTGCGTGGGCGCACGAGCAAGGCGCGATCATGGTCGTCGACGCCGCGCAGGCTGCCCCGCACCGTCCGGTCGACGTGCAGGCGCTCGGCGCCGACTTCGTCGCGATCTCGTCGCACAAGATGTGCGGCCCGTCCGGCATCGGCGCGCTCTGGGGGCGGCGCGAGCTGCTCGAGCAGATGTCGCCGTTCCAGCTCGGCGGCGAGATGATCCGCTCGGTCAAGCTCGACAAGACGAGCTGGAACGAGCTGCCGTACAAGTTCGAGGCCGGCACGCCGGCGATCGCCGAGGCCGTCGGGTTCGGCGCTGCGGTCGACTATCTCGGCGAGATCGGGCTCGCCGCGATCGAGCAGCACGAGCACGAGCTTCTCGCCTACGCGCTGGACAAGCTCGGGGAGCTCGACGGCGTGACGTGCTACGGCCCGCCGCCCGAGCGCCGCGCAGGGATCGTCTCGTTCAACATCGACGGGATCCATCCGCACGACGTCGCGCAAGTGCTCGACTGGGAAGGCGTCGCGATCCGCGCCGGCCACCACTGCACGCAGCCGCTGATGACGCGGCTCGGCGTCGCGGCGACGTCCCGCGCGAGCTTCTACCTCTACACGATCCCCGACGAGATCGACCGGTTGGTCGCAGGCGTCGAGCGGGTACAGAAGGTGCTCGGATGAGCGAGTTCGACAGCCTCTACCGCGAGGTCATCCTCGACCACTACAAGAACCCGCGTGGCCACGGCGTGATCGACGGCGCGGACGCGGAGGCCGAGGGCCAGAACCCGCTTTGCGGCGACGAGGTCTCGATCTACGTGCGCTTCGGCGAGGACGACGACACGATCGACGAGGTGAAGTTCTCGGGCCGCGGCTGCGCGATCTCGCAGGCGGCGACGTCGATGCTGACTGAGATGGTGCAGGGGCGGAAGGCGAACGAGGTCGCGGAGCTCGACAAGGACGAGCTGCTCGAGGAGATCGGCATCCCGCTGACGCCGATCCGCCTCAAGTGCGCGATGCTCGGCCTGACGACGCTGAAGGTCGCGCTGCACAAGGCGAAGGGGACCCCGCTTCCCGAGGGCCTCGCCGGCTACGACGAGCTCTCCCTGAGCTAGTGGCGCTGATCGAGGTCTGCCCCGTGGAGGAGCTTCCTCCCGGGTCGATGAAGCTCGTCCCGGCCGGCTCGATCACGGTCGGCGTCTACAACTGCATCGGCGAGTACTACGCGATCGAGGACCGCTGCTCGCACGACGACGGGCCGCTCTGCGAGGGCGACTGGGACAAGGAGACGTGCGTCGTCATCTGCCCGCGGCACGGCTCGGCGTTCGACCTGACGTCGGGCCGGCCGCTCACGCTGCCCGCCTATGTGCCCGTCGAGGCGTTTCCGGTCGTCGTCGAGGATGGCTGGGTGAAGGTCGACGTCTCCTGAGCGCGAATGCGCGCGCGGATCGCGTCGGCGAGCGATTCGGCGTGGTCGACCTCGATCGCCACGACGTCCGCGTGGTAGCCCGGCTTCAGCCGCAGCACGAGCGCGCGCGCCGGGCGCCGGAGGTCGAGGAAGTAGCGCGTGCCTCCGGTCCGGAAGTGACCCTTGCGGGTCCCGGTGATCGGGTCGGACAGGCCGAGCCGGAGGAACGTCCACGTCGAGGGTGCGTCGTCGAGTCCGACCTGGACGTCCTCGATCGCGTGGTAGGGAACGTCGAGCTCGCGCTTGAACGCGAGCACCGCGTCGAGCCCGCTGTACTGCACGCGGATGGCGTCGTCGTCGAGTCCGATCGCCCGGCTTATGTCGACTCCAGCCTGCGCTTGAGCGTCTCGAGGTCCTTGACGAACTGACGCTCGATCGTGCGGCGGACCGTGCCGAGCATCAGCCGCGGGACCCGATTCGTCTCGCCGCGGCCGGTGAGCGTCATGCGCGTGCCGCCGTCGACGGCTTCGAGCGCATGCTCGACCGCGTACGTGATCGGGCCATCGACCGAGTGGAGCGAGAAGCGCTTCGGCGGGTCGTACTCGGTGATCTCCATCGTCGACGCGGCGCGGCGGCCCATGAACGAGCGCACCTCGCGGATCCGGGCTCCCGCTCCGAGCGCGCCCTCGAGCTTCGCCTCCTCCGCGCTCGCCTGCCATTCGGGGATCCGCGCGACGTCGGTCAGGTAGCCGAAGACCTCGTCGATCGGTCGCGCGATCTCGAGCGTGTGCTCGACCTCGATCACGGATCGAGCCTATCGTTCGACCCGTGCTGGACGACCGCGTCCTCGAGGTGCTCGCTCGACTGGAGGCCGAGGACGCCGACGAGCGTGAGCGCGGCGTGCCGGCCGCCGATCGCGGGCGGCAGGTGGCGCGGACGACCGGGCAGTTCCTCTTTTCCATCGTCTCGCCGATGAACGACTGCGGGGTGCTCGAGATCGGCGGGTCGCGTGGCTACTCGTCGATCTGGTTCGCGGCGGGAGTGCGGCAGTTCAGCGGGCGGGTGGTCTCGATCGAGAACGACCCGCGCAAGGTCGAGGCGTGGCGGAGGAACGTCGCCGACGCCGGGCTCGAGGAATGCGCCGAGCTCGAGGCGGGCGATGCGTTCGAGGTCCTGCCGAGGATCCAGGACGTCTTCGACGTCGTCTTCATCGACGCCGAGAAGGACGACTACGAGCGGCTCTTCGTGCTCGCGCGCGACAAGGTCGAGCCGGGCGCGCTCATCGTCGCGGACAACGTGCTCTCGCACGCCGACGTGCTCGGCGAGTACTCCGCCGTGCGGCAGGCCGACCCGACGCTCGTCTCGACGACCGTGCCGCTCGACCGCGGGCTCGAGGTCTCGGTTGTCCTCCGCTAGGACCGCTACATTCCGTCCAACGCGGAAAGGAGGTGGTCCGGATAGTGAGCGATTCAAGTACGGGCAGCGGAGGTACCAGCGGGTAGGGGTGCTGTCCCCGGGACCTACGGGGAACCGCCTAGCCAGCGTGGGGGACTCGCGTCTCGCGCCGCCCGGTCGTTCGACGACCGAGCTGGAATGCGTCCCTACCAATCCACCGCTGGTAGCCGAGATTGAGGGCCGGGAGACCGGCCCTCAGTCGTTGTAGGACTGAAGCGCGACCTCGCCGACTCGCCGGCCGAGCGCCAGGCCGGCGTCGTTGTCGCTTCGGAAGTGGATCCCGCCGTAGAGTCGCGACATCGCGGCCTCGTCGGCGAGCACGCCGAGCTCCGCGGCGCGGGAGGGGAAGAAACCGGCGAGGACGGTCGAGGCCGCGCCCGACGTCGAGGAGTGGCCGGAGACGTAGGAGGGGAACGGCGGAGTGACGATCAGCGGCGACCACGCGGGGTCGAGCAGCTCGCGGATCGCCGAGACCGGGCGGATCGACCAGTACGCGAACTTCGCGTCCCAGCACGCGATGAACGCGTCGGCCTGGGCGGTGTTGAGCGCGGCGAAGATGCGTGTCGTCTGGATGGTGTTGCGCGGCTTGTCGGCGAACAGGTCGAGCGCGATCGCGTTCCAGTGTCCGGGCGGAGTCACGGTGCCGGCGCCGTCGGCCCAGAACAGCGCGATCGCGCGTTGCTCCGGCGTCGCGGTTCGGGACACGTCGTAGACCTCGTGGAGCTCCGAGAGGAACGTCGCGCTTCCGTAGGCCGGCGGCGGGCCCGGTCGGAACTGCGAGCCGGAGTCGAGGTTCCAGGTGCGCCATGTGCCGGCGAGCGGCTCGAGCGGCGGCGCGACCGCCGGGGGCGTCGGCGTCCAGAGCCCCGGGCCGGTCGGGCGGGTGCCGTCCCAGACGGCGGACGAGCCGTCCGACTCGGCGCGCGCGATCATTTGCCGGCCGACCGCGACGCCGATCTCGAAGCCGCTCTCGGACTCGTCTGCGAGCGCGTCGATCTGCGCCGAGTGCGACGGGAACAGGTACGCGAGGACGGTCGAGGCGGCACCGGCGACCGCGGCGTCCCGGTCCGAGTCTCCGAGCTGCGCCGCCTCGTACATCGCGCGGCTCGTGAGCGCGAGGGCGCGTGCCGCGCGCGGCGGGTTCACGCGGTCGGCGGCGATCGCGTCGAGCTCGAGCTCGATCCACGGCTCGACCGCGCTCTCCTTCGAGCGCGACTCGGCGGTCGGTGCGGCCGCGACCAGCGACCCCACGAGAACCAGCGCGACGGCGAACCCCCTCACCATCGCGGCGGATCATGACGAAATGGGCCGCGCTCTGTGTAAGAGGTTGCTGAGAGTTACGGCCGAGTTGGCGCCGTGTGTCCTTCAACCTCGAGGTGCGGGATCCACTCGAGCCAGCGCGGGAGGTACCAGTTCCGCTCCCCGAGAAGGGCCATGAGGCTCGGCAGGAGCACCGAGCGGATGATCGTCGCGTCGATCAGGAGCGCGACCGCGACGCCGAAGCCCATCTGCTGGAACATCACGAGGTCGCCGCGCGCGAACCCCGAGAACACGGCGACGATGATCAGCGCCGCGCCGGTGATGATGCGCGCGGTCGAGGCCACACCCCAGCGCACGGCGTCGCGGGTATCGCGCGTCCGGTCGTAGCGCTCGCGGATCCGGCTGAGCAGGAACACCTGGTAGTCCATCGAGAGCCCGAACAGGACCGAGAAGAGGAAGAGCGGGACCCACGCCTCGATCACGTCCAGTTGGGTGAAGCCGAGTAGGCCGGCGCCGACGCCGTGCTGGAAGACGAGCACAAGCAGGCCGTAGGCGGCGCCGACCGAGAGCAGGTTGAGTGCGATCGCGGTCAGCGCGACGACCACCGAGCGGAAGGCGACCGTGAGCAAGACGAACGAGAGCCCGAGGACGAATGCGAACACGATCGGCGCGGGATCGGTCACCCCGTCGAAGTAATCGACGTTCTCCGAAGTCGTTCCGCCGACGAGCGGAGCGGCGTCCGTCCCGGCGTACGCTTCGGGCACGATCCGTTCCCGGAGGTCCCGGACGGCGCCGACGGCCTTGTCGCCCGCCGGATCGCCGCGCACGGGCACGACGAGGTCGACGATGCCGCCGCTGCCAACCCGGATCTCAGGGGGTCCGAAGCGCGGGTCCCCGGCAACGCGGTCGCGGAGCCGCTCCGTCGCCTCCTTGACGTCGGGCGAGGTGGAGTTCTGCACGACGATGTGTGCGGGGTCGGTCGTGCTCGCCGGAAACGAGCGCTGGAGGGCGAGGTAACCGCGCTTGGAAGCCGCATCGTCGGGAAACGTGCTCACGCCCGCGCTTCCGATCGAGATACCGAGCGCCGGAACGGCGAGGGCGACCAGGAAGGCGACTGCGAGCACGAGGCTGAGCGCCGGGCGGCGCAGCACCCAGTCGACGATCCCGCCCCAGAAGCGTCCCTCCGGGTTCTCTCGCTCGAGCGTCGCGCGCCCGAAGAACGGGAGCCGCAGCGCGTCGATGCGGTCGCGCAGAAGGCCGAGCAGCGCCGGGAGAAGCGTCAGCGCGGCGAACACCGAGGTGATGCCGACGAGGATCGCCCCCGCGGCCAGGCTTCGGAAGATCGTCGAGGGGACGATCAGGAGCCCGAACATCGCCACCACAAAAGCGGATCCGCTGAAGAGCACCGCACGGCTCGCGGTCGCGCCAGAGGCTGCGATCGCAGCGGGCGGCTCACGCTTGCGCCCGCGTTCCTCGCGGTAGCGCGAGATGACAAACAGTGAGTAGTCGATCCCAAGCGCCAGTCCCATGCCGACGAGCATGTTCGTGGTGAAGATCGAGAGCTCGAAGAACTGCGTGACCACTGCGACGAGGCCCATCGCGGAGAGGATCGACACGAGCGCCATCAGTAGCGGGATGACGCCGGCGACGACCGTTCCGAAGACGAGCAGGAGAATGACCAGCGCGGCCGGAAGGCCGAACTTCAGCTCGCCGTTCCGGAGGTCGCTCTCGGAGAGTCGGTTCGAGTCGTAGTCCCGCGTTTGGTTTCCCGTGATCGCGGCCTCGAAGCTCGGGTCCGCATCGGCGCGCCCGACCGCCTCGACGGCATCGGGCGCTTCGTCCTCGCCCCGAACGAAGATCGGGATGAGCGTTGCGTGGCGGTCAGTCGAGACCAGCGAGCGGTCGTTGCTGTCGTAGAACGTGCGCGCGCTGGCGATCGCTTGCCTCTCGCGCAGTGTCCGCTCGAGGTTCTGCGCGAAGCTTCGGAACCGTGGGTCGTCGACCGTGTAGCGCGGCGAGCGGACCACGATCACGTCCGTCACGATGCGGTCGGGGTCGGGCGGGAACGCCCGGACGAGTCGTTCGTCGGCGCGCTCGGACTCGGGGTTGTTGGTTCCGGAAGCCTCAGTCGTCAGCCCTGTGAAGACGAACGCGAGCGCAACTACCGAGGCGACGAGAACGAGGATCCACGCGCCGACCGTCCGCCACGGGTGGGCGGCACAGGCCCGCGCGACCCGCTCGGTGAAGCCCACGCAGTCACGATGACAGGCGGCTGGCTGTGCCTCAAGCGGCGCGGCGGAGCTGGTCGTCGAGCGGCACGAGCGGCAGCCCGAACGCCTCGACGGCGTCGTCGTTCGTGACGACGTTGTCGCCGAGCTCCATCATCCGCAGCAGGTCTCGGGTGAGCGGGATGTCTCCGGGCAGCCGCTCGGTGATCGCCGCATTCGCGCGCATGAACCCCATGGGCATGTGGATGCTCGGGCGCCGCACGCCGAGTGCCTGCTTGAGCCGCGCCCAGAACTCGTTCCACGACACCTGGTCGGGTCCGCCGAGCTCGAAGGTCCTGTTCGCCGCGGCCGGCTCGTCGAGCCCGCGCGCGAAGTACGCGCCGACGTCGTCGATCCAGATCGGCTGGATCCGCTGCTCGCCCGAGCCGATGATCGGCGTCACCGGCGCCACCTTCGCGAGCTTGCGGAACGTCGTGAGGATCCCGCCGTCGCGGCCGAACACGAAGCTCGGCCTGAAGATCACGTGCTCGAGCCCGGAGTCCCGGAGCATCCGCTCCTGCTCCCACTTCGCGCCGTAGTAGGGCACCTCGTCCTTCGTCTCGTCCGTCGTCCCGAGCGCGCTCATGAGCACGAAGCGCTTCACCCCGGCCGCCTGCGCCGCCTCGATGAGGCTGCGCGTCCCGTCGACCATGACCCGCTGGAACTCCTCCGGCTTGCCCTGTCGGATCGCGACGAGGTGGACGATCGCGTCCACCCCCTGGGCCGCCGGGCGGAGGCTCGCGGCGTCGGTCATGTCGCCGACGACGAGCTCCGCTCCGAGCGCGGCGGCGCCCGCGCCGGCCTCGGGCGAGCGCGCGAGCGCGCGCACCTCGTGACCCGCCTCCACGATCGCCCGCACGACCGCAGGCCCGACGAACCCGGTCCCGCCCGTCACGAGGACGTTCACGACTCGACCTGCTCGAAGTTCTGCCAGTAGCGCGAGGGCGTCGGGCCGCGCTGCCCCTGGTACTTCGACCCGAGCTCGCTCGCGCCGTACGGCGTCTCGGCCGGCTCGGTCAGCTGGACGAACGAGACCTGGCCGATCTTCATCCCGACGTAGATCGTGATCGGGAGGTTCGCGACGTTCGAGAGCTCGAGCGTCACGTGGCCGTCCCAGCCGGGGTCGATGAAGCCCGCGGTCGAGTGGATCAGGAGGCCGAGCCGCCCGAGCGAGCTCTTGCCCTCGAGCCGGGCGACGAGGTCGTCCGGGAGCTTGATCCGCTCGAGCGTCGACCCGAGCACGAACTCGCCGGGGTGGAGGATGAACGGCCGCTCGTCCTCGATCTCGACGAGCTCCGTCAGCTCCTCCTGCGGCTCCCGGACGTCGATGTAGGGGTAGCGGGCGTTGTGGAAAACCCGAAAGAACCGGTCGACCCGGACGTCCACGCTCGACGGCTGGAGGAGGGCGCTGTCGTACGGATCGATCTCGATCCGGCCTTCCTCCAGGAAACGGGCGATCGTCCGGTCGGACAGGACCACGGGCGCGATTCTAGGGGGCAAAAGGGCGCGGCAGAGGTCATACTCCGCGGTCCCGTGGTCCTCCAGCCGGTCGATCGCAACGCTCACTACCGCGAGCGGCGCCGAAAGCAGCGCCGGCGTCGGCAGGTCAGGCGTACGGTCGCGATTGCGGTACTGGTCGTCTTTGCGGCCGGGGTCGCGTACGCCGCGCGGGTGATCACGGCCGAGGGCCAGGCCGCCAAGCCGCCCGAGCGCGCGGCGCAGGTCGTGCAGCAGGCGAAGAACAACGCCGTCAGGCCGATGCAGCCGCCGAAGGTCATGCGCGGCCTCCACGTGACGATGGCGCTCGCCTCGATCCCCGGGAAGCTCGAGGAGTACCTGGCGCTCGGCGGGCTCAACACGATCCAGCTCGACGTGAAGGACGAGAACGGCGAGATCGGGTTCATCCCCTCGTCGGTGCCGCTCGCGAGCCGCATCGGGTCCGGCAAGCCGTACTACAAGCCGCGCGTCGTCGCGAAGAAGATCCACGACAAGGGCATGTACCTCGTCGGCCGGGTCGTCGTGATGGAGGACCCGGTCCTCTCGCTCCAGCGGCCCGACCTCGCGATCCGGACGACGAGCGGCGGCAGATGGCTCAACCATGCGGGTTTGGGCTGGTCGAACCCCTACGACGAGCGCGTCTGGAAGTACAACGTCGACGTCGCCGAAGCCGCAGCGCGCACGGGCTTCGACGAGATCCAGTTCGACTACGTCCGCTTCCCGAGCGACGGCGACATGACCTCCGTCGTCTTCCCAGGCAAGACCTCGACGCCGCCCGCGTGGGTGATCGCCGAGTTCGTCCACTACGCCTCGAAGCGGCTGAAGCCGCTCGGCGTCCGCGTCTCGGCGGACGTCTTCGGCCTCTCGGCAACGCGCGACCTCGGCATCGGTCAGCTCCCGAAGCGCATCGGCCGCTACCTCGACGCGGTCTACCCGATGGTCTACCCGTCCCACTTCGGGCCGGGCGAGTACAACCTCGACGACCCGAACTCGAATCCAGGTGCGACGGTCGCGTACGCCCTCCGCGACTTCAACCGCCAGCTCGCCGGGACGACGGTGCGGATCATCCCGTGGCTTCAGGACTTCTCCTGGAACCGGACCTACACGCTCGCCGACGTCCAGGCGCAGATCGACTCGGCCCGGCGGGCCAAGACCGGCGGTTACCTGCTCTGGAACGCCGCCGGGATCTACACGCCCGGGGCCGTCGAAGCGGCCCGCTGGCGCGGCTACTAGCCGCTATTCACCTATTCAGCCCCGCCGGACACTCCGCTAGATTCCGGGCATGGCGACCACACGGACGATCGAGCTCCGGACGGCGATCCCGGGGCCTCGCTCGAAGGAGATCCTCGAGCGCAAGGACAAGGTGATCGCCGACCCGCTCTCGATCTACCTGCCGGTCGTGATCGCGGAGGGACGCGGCGCGACGCTCACGGACGTCGACGCCAACACCTTCATCGACTTCACCGGCGGTGTCGGGTGCCTCAACGTCGGGCACTCGCACCCGAAGCTCGTCGAGGCCGCGCAGGAGCAGCTGACGAAGTTCGCGCACACCGACTTCACGATCGTCCCCTACGAGGTCTACGTCACGCTCGCCGAGCGCCTGATCGCGCTCTCGCCGTTCACCGGCCCCGCGAAGGCCGCGTTCTTCAACGCGGGCACCGAGGCCGTCGAGAACGCGATCAAGTTCGCGCGCTCGTACACGAAGCGTCCCGCCGTGATCGTGTTCGAGGGCGCGTTCCACGGCCGCACGTTGCTCTCGATGACGATGACGTCGAAGACGCGCCCGTACAAGGCGGGTCTCGGGCCGTTCGCGCCCGAGGTGTACCGCGTGCCGTTCGCGCAGGACTACCGCGGGCCCGACACGCGGACGGCGCTCGCAGCGCTCGAGCGCGCGCTCGTCACGCAGGTCGCGGCCGAGAGCGTCGCGGCGATCGTGATCGAGCCGGTGCAGGGCGAGGGAGGCTTCGTCGTCGCGCCCCGCGACTTCATGGCCGGCGTGCGGCGCATCTGCGACGAGCACGGGATCGTGATGGTCGTCGACGAGGTGCAGACCGGCTTCGGCCGCACCGGGAAGATGTTCGCGATCGAGCACTACGGCGTCGAGCCGGACCTGATGACCGTCGCGAAGTCGATCGCGGGCGGGCTGCCGCTCTCGGGCGTGCTCGGCAAGGCGGCGATCATGGACGCCCCGCCCGACTCGGCGATCGGCGGCACCTACGTCGGCAACCCGGTCGCGCAGGCGGCGGCGCTCGCTGTCCTCGAGGTGTTCGAGGAGGAAGGCCTGCTCGAGCGCTCGCAGCTGATCGGCGAGCGGATCCGCGAGCGGATGGTCTCCTGGCAGGAGCGCTTCGAGCAGATCGGCGACGTCCGGGGGCTCGGGGCGATGCTGGCGATCGAGTTCGTGACGGACCGCGACACCAAGGACCCGAACGCCGCGCTCGCGACCGCCGTGGTCGAGGGCGCCATTGAACGCGGGCTCCTGCTCCTGAAGTCCGGGATCTACTCGAACTGCATCCGGGTGCTCTGCCCGCTCGTCCTCACCGACGCCGAGCTCGACGAGGCGCTCGACGTCTGGGAGGACGCGCTGCAGCACGCCGTCTAGCGTCGAACCCGCGCGGGTAGCCTCATTCCCGGCGTGAAGCTCGGGGAGGTGATCGGCGGCCGCTACGAGCTGGAGGAGCTCGTCGGCAGCGGCGGGATGTCATCCGTCTACCGGGCGCACGACCGCATGCTCGAGCGGAAGGTCGCGCTCAAGATCCTCCACTCGCGGCTCGGCGAGGACGACGAGTACATCGAGCGCTTCCGTCGCGAGGCTCGCGCCGTCGCGCAGCTCGCGCACCCGAACATCGTCACGGTGATCGACCGCGGTGACGACGAGGGCCGGCAGTTCATCGTCTTCGAGTACATCGACGGCAAGACGCTGAAGGAGGTCGTCGACGCGGGCGGCCCGCTGCCGGTCGACGAGGTCCTCCGGCTCGGCGGAGGCATCGCCTCGGGGCTCGCGTTCGCGCACGGGCGCGGGATCGTCCACCGAGACGTGAAGCCACAGAACGTGCTGCTGAACGGGGACGGACGCGCAAAGGTGACGGACTTCGGAATCGCGCGTTCGCTCGACGTCGAGCGCGGCGTCACTGAGACCGGGACCGTGCTCGGCACGTCGAACTACATCGCGCCGGAGCAGGCCAGCGGCCAGCAGGTCGACGACCGCTCCGACGTCTATTCGCTCGGCGTCGTGCTCTACGAGCTGCTGACCGGCGAGGTGCCGTTCCCGGGCGAGAGCTTCGTCGCCGTCGCGATGAAGCACATCCACGAGCCGCCGCCGTCGGTGCTCGCGCGGCGGCCGGACGCACCGCCGCGGCTCGCGGGGCTCGTCGACGCGATGCTGGAGAAGGACCACACGCTCCGCCCGTCGATGGACGAGGTCGTTGCGGAGCTCGAGGCCATGCAGCATGGCGCCGTCGGCGGAGACGACACGATGGTGCTCCGGCGGCCGCTACCACGCACGCGCCGGCGTCGGAGCCGCTGGCCGCTGCTCGTCGCGGTCCTCGGACTGCTCGTCATCGCCGGCGCCGTCGCGGGCGTCCTGCTGAACGATCAGCCCGGCGGCACGACGGCTGCCGCACCGCCGAGGCTCGGCATCGAGGCGGTCTCGGCCGTCGACCCGAAGGGCGACGGCGAGCACGATTCGGAGGTGCCGAACGCGACCGACGGTGACGTCGAGACGTATTGGAGGACCTCCGAGTACCGATTCCCGGGAGGCGGCTTCGGGAAGGCGGGCGTCGGGATCACGCTCGAGACGAACCGTCCGCCGGCGGCCGTCGTCGTCCAGAGCGACACGCCCGGCTTCACGGCCGATCTGCGCAGCGGGAACACGGTGCTGGCACCTGCCCAGACCGTCGGCACGGCCACGACGTTCACGCTCCCCTCGGGAACCGACGCCACGAGCTTTGTCCTCTGGATCACGAACCGCGGCGCGAACCCGGCCGTGCACGTCAATGAGGTGACTGCCCGCTAGGAAGAGGCCAGAATCGCTGCGTGGAGCGGAAAGTCGCGACCGTGCTCTTCGCCGATCTCGTCGATTCGACCGGGCTCGGCGAGGGCGACCCCGAGCAGACGCGTGCGCTGCTCGAGCGCTTCTACGCCGCGATGGCGGAGGAGGTCGAGCAGGCGGGCGGGACCGTCGAGAAGTTCGCCGGCGACGCGGTGATGGCGGCGTTCGGCGCGCCGGTCGCGCTCGAGGACCACGCAGAGCGCGCGCTGCACGCAGCGCTCGCAATGCAGCGCCGCCTGCCGGACGGGCTCGCGATGCGCGTCGGCGTGAACACCGGCGAGGTCGTCGTCGACGAGCCGCAGACCGGCAGCTCGTGGGTCTCCGGCGACGTCGTCAACGTCTGCGCGCGTCTCGAGCAGAACGCCGAGCCTGGGGACGTGCTCGTCGGCGAACGCACCGTGCAGATCGCCGGTGCGGCGTTCGAGTTCGAAGAGCTCCGGCAGATCGAGGTGAAGGGGAAGCGTGAGCCGGTCGCCTGCCGCCGGCTCCTGCGCGCGCTCTCGCTCATGCGGCCGCGCGGCATCGCCGGATTGCCGAGCGTGTTCGCCGGGCGCGACCGCGAGCTCGACGTCCTCCGCGACGCGTTCGAGGCGGCCGTCGCGGAACGGCGGCCGCAGCTCGTGACGATCGTCGGCGACGCCGGAGTCGGCAAGTCGCGCCTCGTTCGCGAGCTGTGGGCCGACCTCGGTGAGCGCGACGTGCTGCGGCGGGCAGGGCGCTGCCTCGCGTACGGGAGCGGGATCACCTACTGGCCGATCCGGGAGATCCTCCAGGAGGAGCTCGGCCTGCGCGGCGGCGAGGCGAAGCAGCTCGAGCAGCTCGGCGAACGGCGCATCCTCGGCCTCGCGCTCGGGCTCGACGTCGCAGGAGACCTCCACCCGCTCGCCGCGCGCGACCGACTGCGCGACGCGTGGATCTCGTTCGTCGAGGAGCTCGCGTCGGTGCGGCCCGTCGTGCTCGTGATCGAGGACGTGCACTGGGCGGAGCCGCCGCTGATCGAGCTGATCGAGCGGACCGCGCGCGAGGCACGCGGCCCGGTCCTGCTGCTCGCGACGCTTCGCCCCGAGCTCGAGTGGAGCGGCGGGCGAGCCGGCGCGCGCGCAATCGTCCTCGAGCCGCTCGGCAGCGACGCCGCGGGCGCGATGCTCGCGGACCTCCCGCCCGAGGCGCGCGAGCTCGTCGTCGCGCGAGGCGAGGGCAACCCCTTCTTCGTCGAGGAGCTCACCGCCGCGCTGATCGACCAGGGCGTGCTCGAGCGGGAGAACGGCGGCTGGCGGTTGAGCGGGGCGCCGCTCGACACGGGCATTCCCGATTCGGTGCAGGGTGTCCTGGCCGCCCGCATCGACCTGCTTCCCGCGCCCGAGAAGTCGGCGCTCCAGGCCGCCGCCGTGATCGGGCGCGTGTTCTGGGACGGCCCGGTGCGCGAGCTGATCGGCCAGGACGCCGATCTCGCCCTCCTCGAGGAACGCGACTTCGTGCGGCGCCGCGGCGGGTCGTCGCTTCCGGGGCAGCTCGAGTACGCGATCAAGCACGCGCTCACACGCGAGATCGCGTACGCCAGCATCCCGCGCGCGAGTCGTGCGCAGCTGCACGCGTCGTTCGCGGACTGGATCGAGCGCGGTGAGCAGCGCGACGAGGTGGCTTCCCTACTGGCGCACCACTACGCCGAGTCGGTCCGCCCGGAGGATGCCGAGCTCGCGTGGGCGGACCGGCCGGGCGAGCTCGCACGCCTGCGCCAGAAGGCGCTCGCGTGGCTCCAGCGCGCGGCGGCCCGCGCGATCCAGCGGTACGAGCTCGAGGACGCGTTCGAGCTGCTCGCGCGCGCACTGCCACTCGCCGAGACGCGCGAGGATCTGCTTGCCGTCCATCGTGCGACCGCACGGGCGCACGCGTACAACTTCGCCGGCGAGCCGTTCTGGGAGTCGATGCAGCTCGCGATCGCGCACGCGGACGATGAGCAGGTCAAGAGTGAGCTCTACGCGGAGATCGCCTTCGAGTCCGCGCTCCGCTCCGGGATCTGGCAACAGATGCCGAGGCGAGAGAGCGTCGACACCTGGGTCGACCGCGCGCTCGAGGGTGCGCCGCCAGGGAGCCGCGCCCGCGCGATGGCGCTGATCGCCCGCGCGCGCTGGAACCCGGGCGAGGGCGCCGAAGCCGCGATCGAGGCCTCTCGTATCGCCGAGGCGCTCGACGATGCGGAGCTCCGGTCGGCCGCGTGGGACTCGCGCGGAATCGTCTCGTTCGTTGCCGGCGAGTTCGACCACGGCCGCGCCTGGGCCGAGCGGCGCTTCGAGCTGCTCGACCGCATCTCGGATCCCGACGTGCGTGCCGACATCCACTCGGCTCCGATCTCCGGCTGCATCTGGAGCGGCCGTTTCCGGGAGGCGCGACGCCTTGCGCGGGCGCACGACGAGATCGCCTCCTCGCTGACGCCTCACCACCGGCTGCACGGCGTCGCGATCACGATCGAGGTCGAGGAGTTGCTCGGCCGGTGGGACGTCGTTCGCGGGCTGCAGGCGCGGACCGAGGTCGCCGTCGAGGAGAACCTCGCAACGCCGTGCGTGCGGAATCCGCGTGTGCTGCTCGTCTCGGCGGTTGCGCATGAGGTCGCGGGGAACCCGGCCGAGTCGCGCTCGCTCGAGAAGTCGGCACGCGACCTGTGGATGCAGGGCTACGGCGCGACGCTCGACACGCCGCGGATCCGTCTGGCGCTGATGCGGAGCGACCTCGACGAGGTCGCGGAGCTGCTTGCTCTTCCGGACACGCCGCACGGATGGCACCGCGGGTGGTTCGTCTTCGCGAACGTCGCCGCCCGCCTCGACGCGCTCGCCGCGCTCGGGCGGCGCGACGAGCTCGAGGAGGAGGCGCCCCGCCACGCGCGCCGGCGGAACTACCTGCGGCCGTTCGCGCTCCGGGCCCTTGGTCGAGTGCGCGGCGACGAGGCGCTGCTTCGCGAGGCGCTCGCGGATTTCGAGTCGTTCGGGCTCGGCTGGTTCGCAGCCGAGACGCGCACGCTCCTCTAGTACTTCAGCCGTGCGCGGCGCTCGTGCCGCTCGAGCGCGAGCTCGATCAGGCGGTCGAGCAGCTCGCCGTACGGAACGCCCGAAGCCTCGAAGAGCTTCGCGTACACCGAGGTCGGCGTAAAGCCGGGGATCGTGTTCAGCTCGTTCACGAGCACCTCGCCGCCGGATGTCACGAAGCAGTCGACGCGCGCCATTCCCTCGCACTCCGTCGCGATGAACGCGTCGACCGAGATCTCCTGGACGCGCGCCACCGTCTCGGCCGGGATGCGCGGCGGCACGACGAGGTCCATCCCGCCTTCGTCGTACTTCGCCGAGAAGTCGTACCAGTCGGCTCCGTCGAACCCGTGCGCGACGATCTCGCCCGGCAGCGACGCGGTCGGGCTGCGGTTGCCGAGCACTCCGCACTCGACCTCGATCCCGTCGCAGAACTCCTCGACGAGCACCTTCTCGTCGTGCTGGCGCGCGAGCGCGACAGCCGGCTCGAGCTCCTCCGGCTCGCGCACCTTCGAGATGCCGACCGACGAGCCGAGCCGCGCCGGCTTCACGAAGACGGGGTAGTCGAAGGGATGGTCGATCGGATCGCCCTCGCGGATCGTCACGCTCCTCGTCGTCGGAATCCCGCGCGCTCGAAGCACGGCCTTCGCGAGGTCCTTGTCCATGTTCACCGCGCTCGCGGCGACGCCCGCGCCGACGTAGGGCACGTCGGCGAGCTCGAGCAGCCCCTGCACCGTGCCGTCCTCGCCGAACGGCCCGTGCAGGATCGGCAGCACGACGTCGACGTCGGCGAGCGTCGCGGGAACGTTGGGCTCCGCCGGCACCGGGAGCGTCTCGCCGGGTTTGTGGCTCTGAGCGACTAACTCCGGCCCACCGGGCGCGATGGCCCACGTCCCGTCGCGGCCGATCTCGACCGTCACGGCCTCGTAGCGCTCCGGATCGAGCGCGGCGAGGACCGAGCGGCCGGAAGTGACGGAGATGTCGTGCTCGCTCGACCGCCCCCCGAGGACGACCGCCACGCGGATTCGTTCGCTCACGGGGTGAACTGGCCGACGACGATCGTGACGGTCGAGCCCTTCGGCGCGCGCGATCCGCCCGTCGGGTCCTGCCGGAGCACGAAGCCGTCGAGCGCGGGATCGTCGGTGCCCTCACGCTGGACGTCGACCTGGAAGCCGGCAGCCTCGAGCGTCGTGATCGCATCGTCCTCGGCCTGGCTCGACACGTCGGGCACCTGCGACTCCACCGGCCCCTTGGAGACGCTGAGCGTGACCGTCGTCCCGGCGGGCGCGCTCTGTCCGGACGCGGGGTTCTGGTCGACGACGGTGCCCGCCGGCTGGTCGGACTCGACGTTGGTGCGGACGACCTTGAAGCCCGCGCCCTCGAGCGCGGACGCGACCGACTCGTAGGGCTGGCCCACGACCGAGGGGATGGTCAGCGGCTTGACGCCGCGGGAGACGTTGATCTGCACGCGCGTTCCGACCTTGACCTTCTCGCCGCCCTTCGGGTTCTGCGCGGTCACTGTGCCGGTGTCCTTCTCGGAGTAGACCTCGACGATCTTGGGTTCCAGGTCCGCGCGCGCGAGCGCCGCGACCGCCTCGTCGCGCGACTGGCCGACCACGTCCGGGACCTCGGTCTGCGGCGGGCCGGTCGACACGTGGATATCGACCGTCGATCCGGGGTCGACCTTCTCGCCGAACTTCGGCTCCTGCTCGAAGACGAAGCCCGCCTCGACGTCGGCGTTCGCCTCGCGGATCACGTTCGGCTCGAGCCCGGCGTCGAGCACTTGTCCGACGGCCTGCGTCTCGCGCAGGTCGATCAGGTACGGGACGCCGACCGTGCCGGCGTCGGCGAGCTCGTCCCGGACCTGCTGGTAGACGAACCAGCCGGTCAGGCCGGCGGCGAGCAGGAGCAGCAGAACGAGGAGCCAGGGCCAGACCGGGCGGCCGCGGCGCGGCTGGTCGTACTCGTAGAGCACCTCGGCAGGCGGGCGCGGCGGCGCGGCGACCATCGTCGCCGGCGTGAGCTGCGAGCGGGAGAGGATCTGCGTCGCCGCTTCCTCGGTCTCGCGGCTGACCGAGAGGCCCTGCGCGACGCGCGCGAGGTCCTTGTCCATCTCCTCGGCGCTCGGGTAGCGCTCCTCGGGCGTCTTCCCGAGCGCGCGGAGGACGATCAGGTCGAGGTCCTCGGGGATGTCCGGCCGGATCGACGACGGCGGCTCGGGGATCGCCGAGATGTGCTTCATCGCGATCTCGACCGGCGAGTCGCCGGTGAACGGCACCTTCCCGGTCAGGAGCTCGTAGAGCACGATGCCGACCGAGTAGAGGTCCGACGTCTGGTCGACCGGCGCGCCCTTCGCCTGCTCCGGCGAGAGGTACTGCGCGGTGCCGATGATCGAGCCGACCTCGGTCATCTGCGAAGTGCCCGCGCGCGCGATCCCGAAGTCGGTCACCTTCACTCGGCCCTCGGCGTCGACGATCACGTTGTGCGGCTTGATGTCGCGGTGGACGATCCCGTTGCGGTG
>DASTHC010000077.1:0-21419 GCA_035718485.1 Gaiellaceae bacterium | reverse complement strand
GGAGGTCTCCGTGCCCAGACGCATTCTCGCACTGCCCGTGCTCGTGTCGATCGCGCTCGCGGTTGTCGCCGGCGCCTCGGCTCGAACGAACAGCGGGTCGATCGCGCTCGTCGCCTACTCGACGCCTCGCGCCGCGTACGCCGACCTGATCCCGGCGTTCCAGAAGACGGCAGCGGGCAAGGACACGTCGTTCCAGCAGAGCTACGGCGCGTCGGGCGAGCAGGCGCGGGCGGTCGAGGCGGGGCTGAAGGCCGACGTCGTCGCGCTCTCGCTCGAGCCCGACGTGACGGCACTCGTGAGCAAGGGGCTCGTCCCGCGCGGCTGGAAGAACGACAAGTGGGGCGGCATCGTCACGCGCTCCGTGGTCGTCTTCGCGGTGCGCCGCGGGAACCCGAAGAGGATCCGCGACTGGAGCGACCTCGTGAAGCCGGGCGTCCAGGTCGTGACGCCGAACGTGCAGACCTCCGGCGGCGCGAAGTGGAACATCATGGCCGCCTACGGCGCGCAGCTCCGTAAGAAGAAGACGCACGCACAGGCCGTCGCGTACCTGCGGAACCTCTACAAGCACATCGTCTCGCAGGACAAGAGCGCGCGCGAGGCGCTCCAGACGTTCCTCGCGGGCCGCGGCGACGTGCTGCTCGCGTACGAGAACGAGGCGATCTTCGCCAACCAGAACAACCAGGAGGTCCCGTACGTCATCCCGAAGGCGACGATCCGGATCGAGAACCCGATCGCCGTCGCTTCGAAGTCGCAGAACAAGGCGACCGCGAACGCGTTCCTCCGCTTCTTGCGCACGGTGCCTGCTCAGAAGATCTTCGCCGAGAACGGCTACCGGCCCGTCGTGCCGGCGGCGGCGAAGGGCTTCTCGTTCCCGGTCCGGCCGCAGCTCTTCTCGATCAAGTGGCTCGGCGGCTGGGCGAAGGTCGACCAGCGCTTCTTCGACCCGCACACCGGGATCGTCACGAAGATCCAGCGCGAGACCGGGACGTCCAGCTGAGCACGCACGCAGAAGCTCCCGCGCGCCCGGCCGCCGTCTCCCGGCCGGGCGCCGCGATCTCGCAGGGCCTCGTCACGGCGTACCTGACGCTGATCGTGCTCGTGCCGCTCGCCGCGGTCGTCTGGAAGTCGACGCAGGGAGAGCAGAGCTTCTGGGACGCCGTCACCGAGCCGCAGGCCGTCTCCGCGCTCAAGCTCACGTTCTTCGCGTCGGTCGCGGTCGCACTCGTCAACGCGGTGATGGGGACGCTCATCGCCTGGGTGCTCGTGCGGGACCGCTTCCGCGGCCAGTCGTTCGTGAACGCGCTGATCGACCTCCCCTTCGCGCTGCCGACGATCGTCGCGGGCCTGACCCTACTCGCGCTCTACGGCCCCAACGGGCCGTTCGGCGTCGACGTCGCGTTCTCCCGTGCGGCGATCGTCCTCGCGCTCCTCTTCGTGACGCTGCCGTTCGTGATCCGGACCGTGCAGCCGGTGCTGCTCGAACTCGACCGGGAGATGGAGGAGGCGGCCGCTTCGCTCGGCGCGGGCGCGATCCAGATCTTCCGGCGCGTCGTCTTCCCGAACCTGTTCCCCGCGGTGCTGTCGGGCGTGGCGCTCGCGTTCGCACGCGCGATCGGCGAGTTCGGCTCGGTCGTCCTCATCTCGGGCAACCTGCCGTTCAAGACCGAGGTCGCGTCCGTCTACATCTTCGGGCGGATCGAGAGCGGCGACCCGGCTGGGGCGGCGGCCGTGTCGGTCGTCCTGCTCGCCGTCTCCTTCGCGACGCTCCTGGCCATCGGCGGCCTCCGGCGCCGCGTGACGAGGCACGACCGTGCTGCGTAGGTACGGACTCCGCTTCACCGCGCTCGGCTACCTCACGCTGCTCCTCGTGCTGCCCGTCGCGATGGTCTTTCGGCGCGCGTTCGAGGACGGCGTCGGCGCTGCGTGGGACGCCGTCACGACCCCCGAGGCCAAGCACGCGTTTCTGATCACGATCGTGATCGCGCTGATCGCCGTTCCCGCGAACACGATCTTCGGGATCGCGTGCGCGATCGCGATCGTGCGGCACCGCTTCCCCGGCAAGGGGATCGTGAACGCGATCGTCGACCTGCCGCTCGCGCTCTCGCCGGTCGTGGTCGGGCTCGCGTTCCTGCTCCTCTTCGGCACAGGCGGCTGGTTCGCCGACCTGCCGTTCGACGTGATCTTCGCGCTGCCGGCGATGGTGCTCGCGACGATCTTCGTCTCCCTGCCGTTCGTGGTGCGCGAGGTCGTCCCCGTGCTGCGCGAGATCGGGACCGAGCAGGAGCAGGCGGCCTCGACGCTCGGCGCGTCGTCGTGGCAGACGTTCCGCCGCGTGACGCTGCCCGCGATCCGCTGGGCCGTCGCGTACGGCGTCGTCCTCACGACCGCGCGCGCCCTGGGCGAGTTCGGAGCGGTCAGCGTGGTCTCGGGGCGGATCGTCGGCAAGACCGACACGCTGACCCTGCACGTCGAGGAGCGCTTCCAGTCGTTCGACTACGTCGGCGCGTACGCCGCGTCGGTCGTGCTCGCCCTGCTCGCGATCGCGACGCTCGTCGCGATGAGCGTCTTCAAGCCCAAGGAGGGCAGATGATCGAGGCACGTTCGGTGTCGAAGCAGTTCGGGTCGTTCGTCGCGCTCGACGACGTCTCGGTGGACGTCCCTGCCGGCTCGCTGACGGCGCTCCTCGGGCCGAGCGGAAGCGGCAAGTCGACGCTCCTCCGGATCATCGCCGGGCTCGAGCAGCCGGACTCCGGCCGCGTGCTGATCGAGGACCACGACATCACGTCGAAGCCCCCGCAGAAGCGCGGCGTCGGCTTCGTGTTCCAGCACTACGCGGCGTTCAAGCACATGACCGTCTGGAAGAACGTCGCGTTCGGGCTCGAGATCCGGCGGCGTCCGAAGCGCGAGATCAAGGAGCGCGTGACGCAGCTGCTCGAGCTCGTCCAGCTCGGCGGCCTCGCCGACCGCTATCCGGCACAGCTCTCTGGCGGCCAGCGGCAGCGCATGGCGCTCGCGCGCGCGCTCGCCGTCGAGCCGAACGTGCTCCTGCTCGACGAGCCGTTCGGCGCGCTCGACGCGCGGGTGCGCAAGGAGCTCCGCGCCTGGCTCCGGCGGCTGCACGACGAGGTTCACGTCACGACGATCTTCGTCACGCACGACCAGGAGGAGGCGATGGATCTCGCCGACCAGATCGTGGTCATGAGCCACGGGCGGATCGAGCAGGTCGGCGGTGCGCGCGAGCTGTACGACAACCCTGCGAACGAGTTCGTGATGACGTTCGTGGGCGAGGTGAACCAAATGGGCGGCTCGTTCGTGCGGCCCCACGACGTCGAGTTCGTCGATGACGGCGACGAGGCCCGCGTCGAGCGCATCGTCCACCTCGGGTTCGAGGTCCGCGTCGAGCTGCGGCTGCAGAACGGCGAGGAGCTCTGGGCGCAGGTGACGCGCGAGGAGGCCGAGCGGCTCGAGCTGGTCGAAGGGGCGCGCGTGCGTGTTCGCCCCAGGCGCGCAAAGGTCTTCGGATAGCCTCGCGCGCGGGTTGCCGCGCGTCCTCTCCACGCTGCTCGTGGTCGGCCTCCTGGTCGGCACGTCGGCTGCCTTCGCGGTCACCGAGCGCTTGAAGCTCGTCCCCTCGCCGATCATCGCCCCGAAGGTGACGGAGTCGTTCTCTCCGGCGTGCGACTGCGGCACCGACGTCGCGCTCGTGCGCTTCCGGCTGCGCGACCCGGACCGGCTGACGGTGACGATCGTCGACGCCGACGGGGACACCGTCGCAACGTTGACCGAAGGCGAGGAGCACCAGGCGGGCCCCGTCCGATTCACGTGGGACGGCCGCGGCGCCAGCGAGGGCGAGTACCGGACGAAGGTCCATCTCGCGCGTGCGCGACGCACGATCGTGATCCCGAACACGATGCGGCTCGACACCACCCCGCCCGTCCTCACCGTGGAGTCGGTCACGCCGAGGGCGTTCTCGCCTGACGGCGACGGGAGGGCGGACGCCGTGCACGCGCTCTACTCGGTCTCGGAGCGCGCGTCGGTGCTGCTGCTCGTCGACGGTGAGCGGGCGGTCGAGAGCCCGCCGCGCCGGAAGGGCAAGCTCGACTGGTACGGGCGGGGCCGGCGCGAAGGGACGTACGCGGTGGCCCTCGGCGCACGCGACCTCGCCGGCAACGTCGCGCGGCCGTCGGCGCCTGTGCGCGTCCGGCTCCGGTTCATCGAGGTCGCGCCGTCGCGCTTCGTCGTTCCGGCCGGCGTCCGGTTCGGCGTGCGCGTTTCGACGGACGTCCGCCGCTACCGCTGGCAGCTCGGCGGGCGTCGCAGGTCGTCGTCGGCGAAGGTGCTGGTGCTCCGCGCGCCGCAGCGGCCCGGCCGCTACACGCTCGCGGTCGCGTACGACGGCCACAGCAGCGCGATCCCCGTCTTCGTCAGGCCGCGGCCGTGATCGCCGGCGGGATCATCGGCGCGCTCGGGGTCGCCGCGCTCATCGTGCTCCCGGGGCGCTCGCTGCGGCTCGCCGCGCTCGGTGCGACGCTCGTCGGCGGCGCGATCCTCGTCGTCACGCTTCGGCCGGAGGGGAACGACGCGCTGCTCGCGGCGGCCGCCGTCGCCGGAGCGGTCGTCGCCGTCCTGCTCGGAGCGTTGTTCGTCCGGTGGCCGTGGCTGCTACCGATGGCGGCCCTCGCGTGTGCGCCGGCACGCGTGCCGGTCAAAATCGGCGGCGAGGAGGCGAGCCTGCTCCTCCCGCTCTACGTCGTCGTCAGCGGCGGAGTCGTCGCGCTCGCGTGGGAGCTCTGGCGCGGCGACGTGCGATCGCGCGAGCTCGGACCGCTGTCGTGGCCGCTCGCGGCATTCCTCGCGTGGACGGGCGTGTCGCTGCTCTGGAGCGACGGGCCACGTCAGGGAGCGGTGTCGCTGGCGGCGTTCTTCCTGCCATTCGGGCTGCTCGCGCTGATGGTCGCGCGCCTGCCGTGGCAGCGTCGGTGGCTCAAGGCGCTCACGATCGAGCTCGTGGTGATGGCCGCGGCGTTCGCGGCGATCGGCGTCTACCAGTGGGCGACGCGCGACGTCTTCTGGAACCCGAAGGTGATCGTCTCGAACGCCTACGCGCCGTTCTTCCGGGTGAACTCGGTGTTCTGGGACCCCTCGATCTACGGCCGCTTCCTCGTCGTCGCGATCGTGGTCGCGCTCGTCGTCGCGCTCTACGGGCAGCGCCGCGACTCGATCTACGCCGCGCTCGCGATCGTCGGACTCTGGGTCGGGCTGCTGTTTTCGTTCTCGCAGTCGAGCTTCGTCGCCCTCATCGCGGGCGTCGTGGGGGCGATCGCGCTGCTTTGGCAGAGGCGCGCCGTGATCGCGCTCGCCTGTGCCGCGGTCGCCCTGCTCGCCGCCGGCTTCGT
Organism: Gaiellaceae bacterium; assembly: GCA_035718485.1. Classification (GTDB taxonomy): domain Bacteria; phylum Actinomycetota; class Thermoleophilia; order Gaiellales; family Gaiellaceae; genus JACCTU01. The sequence continues at coordinate 16,023 of DASTHC010000077.1, read as the reverse complement.
CGTCCCGTCGGTTCGGGCGGAGATCCTCGACAACACCGACCGGGCGACGGGCAACCGCTCGAGCCTCGTGCGCGAAGGGACGAGGATCGCGGTCGACCATCCGCTCGGCGGCGTCGGGCTCGGCGGGTTCAAGCGCGCCTACGGCGAGCTCGTCGGCTTCCGCGCCGCCGACCCGGCGCGCGCCGCCTCGCACAACACGCCGGTGACCGTGGCCGCCGAGACCGGGCTGCCGGGGCTCCTGCTCTTCGGCTGGCTCGTCGGCACTGCGCTCTGGCTGCCGTTCCGTCGCGTGTCGCACAGCTTCGCGGGGCGCGCATCCCTCTGCTTCGGGCTCGCGCTCGTGACGATCCTCGTGCACTCGCTCTTCTACAACGCGTTCTTCGAGGACCCGATGAGCTGGGGGCTCCTCGGCCTGACGGCGCTCGGCTACGCGTGGCGGACGAGCGCCCGCGCGAGCCGAGCGCGCTCGACAGGCAAGTAGAAGCCGAGCGCGAGCAGCACGAGCGGGTACGCGACGATGAGCGCGATGGAGACGTCGAGCCGGTCGACGACCCTGCCGACCACGGTCAGCGCCGCAGCCGTGAAGAGCACCGTGCACACGCGGCGCCACTGGTACGGGACCGGATAGAGGCGCTGCGAGTACACGGCCATCGCGGCGAACATGACGGTGAACGCGGTCAGCGCGGCAGCTGCCGCGCCGCGGATGCCGTAGGGCGGAATCAGCAGCAGGTTGAGCACGACGTCGATCAGTGCCGCCGAGCCAGTGATCACCCAGTTGAACTGCGTGCGGCGCAGCCGGCCGATTCCGATCGCGACGACGGTGTATGCGCCCCACAAGGCGCCGGAGAACGCGAGCGGCGCGACGACGTCGGCGCCGGGCCAGAACGCCTCGTTCCGGGCGAGCACCCGCACAATCCACGGCGCGAGCACGCCGAGCGCGAGCGAGAGCCAGCACGAGACGTAGAGGAGATAGGTGAGCACGAATGCGTACGTGCGCCGCGCCTCGCGCTCGTCCTCGATCGAGTACGCGAACGCCGGCCACGCCATGCGGAACGCGACGAGCAGCAGCACCATCGCGGAGGCGATGCGGACGCCGAGCGAGTAGCGGCCCACCTCCTCCTGACCCGCGATCCGCGCGAGAAAGAAGCGGTCGCTGAAGTTGAGCGCCCAGAGCGCGAGCCCGGACGGCACGAGCGGGAGCCCGAACCGGTTCATGCGTCGGAGCAGCTCGCGGTCGAACTGGAGGCCGAGCTGCTCGCGGCGGTAGCCGAGGAGCGCGAGGTAGACGAGGAGCGTGCCGGTGAAGTTCCCGACGACGACGCCGAGCGCGCCTTCGTCGAAGACGACCACGAGCATGATCGTCGTGCCGATCGTCAGGAGCACGTTCGCGAGGCTCGCCGCGACGAACGCGACCGCGCGCTCCTCGACGCGGAAGAGCGAGGTCAGCTGCTCGTAGTTCATCTGGGCCCAGAGCCCGACGAACGACGCACGGACGAGCGTGTCGTCGTGGACGTTCAGGAACTCCGAGACGGCGTGGGCGAAGACCCAGCCGAGCGCCAGCCCGACCGTCGAGGTTGCCATCGTGAACCAGAACGACGTGCGGAGGACCTTCAGGCGCTGCGCCGGCTCGCTCGAGTCGAAGTAGAACCGGAAGAACGCGGTCGAGATACCTGCGCGGAGGAGCGTCACGAGGATCGCGTTCAGCGCGACGAGCGTCTCGACGCGGCCGTAGTCCGCGGGCGTGAGGTAGCTCGTGTAAAGCGGGAGGAGGAGGACGGCCAGGATCCGCGAGACGAGTCCTCCGAGGCCGTAGATCGCCGAGTGCTTGCCGAGTCGCCGGAGCTGGGCGCCGATCACGTGAGCACCTCGCGGACGTTCCGCAGCCTCGTCGTCATGAGCGAGCGCGAGCGCGACGAGTCGAGGGTGCAGTCGAGCGGGCGCGTCAGGCCCGCCTCCGTCGTCGAGGTGCATGGGACGTCGCGCTTGGCGATCAGCCGGGCCAGGTCACAGCGGCTCACGGCCTCGTCGGCTGCGACGTGCAGCGGGCCCGAGACGTCGAGTCCGGTGAGCTCGAGGAGCGCGTCCGCGAGGTCGCCGACGTGTGTCGGGCAGCGGAGCTCGTCGGTGAAGAAGGGGAAGCGCGCGTCGAGCGCGTCCTGCTCGTGGCGCCCCGGGACAGGGCCGCCGTAGAGCAGCGACGTCCGGACGAGGAGCGCGCCGGGGTTTGCGTCAGCGACCGCGCGCTCGGCCGCCGCCTTCGCGCGGCCGTACTCCGTCACGGGGTCGGGCTCGTCGTCCTCGACGTAGCGGCCGCCCGCGCCGCTGAAGACGACGTCCGTCGACATGTGGATCAGTCTGGCACCGGCCGCCGACGCGGCCTCCGCCACGACGCGCGCGCCGTCGACATTGACGCTCCACGCGTCGGGCGGGTCCTGGCGGTAGGCGGTGTGGATCACGGTGTGGTACCGCGCGACGGCCCGGCCGACCGCGTCAGGGTCGCGCACGTCGAAGTCGCGGGTCGAAACGCCGTCGCAGCCCCGCGCGACGAGCTCACGGCCGAGGTAGCCCGTCCCGCCCGTGACGAGGATCCGCACGGTCAGAGACGTGCGTAGAGGGCGAGGAGCCGGTCGGCGATCTTCTCGTCGTCGTGGACGGCCTCGACGTACGCGCGGCTCTGCTCGCCACGCCGCCGCCGCTCGCTCTCGTCCTCAACGAGCGGGCGAAGGACGTCGACGAGCGTCTCCTTCGTCGCGTTCGCGATCGGCACCGGGACGCCGAAGGCTTCCTGCGTGCGTCGCACCGCCTCGTCGTGGAGGAACGTCACGACCGGCTTCCCGAGCGCCATCGCCTCGATCGCGAAGATGCCGTACCACCCGGCGTTGAGCTGGTCGACGACGATGTCGGCGCGCCGGTACCGCTCGACCGCCTCGTCGTGCGTGACCCCGTGCACGACATCGAGGTCGACCTGCAGCTGCGCGCACGCGGCTTCCACGAACTCGGTGCCCTTGCTTGCCTTGCGCGACGGTGCGTGGACGACGAGCGGTCGCTGCTCCGCTCGCCCGGGCGAGGGCATGTAGCGCTTCAGGTCGATCCCGGGCGGGATCACGTCGGCGTCGGGCACCCAGCGGATCGCGTCGTACGAGCCGACGACGCGCGCGTCGGCCTTGCGGGCGTACGAGAGCTGCTCGGGCGTCTTGCCGCGGATGTCCGAGCCGACGAAGTGGAAGACCGCCTTGCGCCCCGTGGCGCGGAGGATCGGGAACTGGAGGCGGCGCGGGACCAGCGTGAGGCCGAAGTAGAAGTGGAAGACGTCCGTCGTCGGCAGCAGCCGCGCGAGCGCGCGCCACTGCGTGAGCTGGGCGCGGAGGAAGCCGTCCGGGCGGTTCAGGTTGACGTCGAACTCGGTCGGGCGGAACGGCTGCGGCTTGAAGACGACGAGCCGCGCGTCGACGCCGCGCCGCTTGAGCGCCTCGACGTTCTTGTAGGCGATGCCGGCCATGTTCACAGGCGCGTGCGTGACCCGCAGCGGCCTGTTCACGAATCGCCCCGAGCTCGGCACGAAGCCGACACAGCTGCGTCACACCTCGGCCGGTAGGCTCGAAGCGAATCCCCTTGTTCCCCCTCTGGGAGGGTGGGGGGTGAGTGGGTGGGGGCGAACCACCGGGCGCGCGGGGTCACTCGTCCCACTCGACCTGGTCGAAGTAGCGCAGGGCTCGGCGGGTCGGGCGGACTCTGGACCCGTGCGCCGCGAGTTCGTCCTCGTCGAGCTCGCCGAGCGCGAACTTGACGCCGAGGTACGGGAGGTTCAGGTCGTCCTGGTAGACGACGGTCGAGATCCGCGGGTTGATCTCGATCACCTTGTCGCCGACGAGTTGGATGTTGAAGAAGTGGTCGAGTCCGAGCTCGCCGACGATCCGCTGCGCGACGTCGATCAGCCACGGGTCGTCGAGTGTCTCGAAGTACATCGCGAGGCCGGCGCGCATCGCCTCTCGCGTCTTGGGGTGGCCGAGCACGATCCGCCCTTCGCGCGCGATCCCGTCGATCGTCCGTTCCCTGCCGCGCGCCAGCTCCATCACGAGCAGCTCCGGCCCGCCCTCGTCCGGGAGGAGCGCGAGGAGCTCGTCGAGCCGCATTGCCGGCGCGACGCCGGGCCGGTTCGTGAGGAGCTCCTCGAGAGCGTCGGCAGACGCGGACAGCACCCGGAACCCGCGCGACCCCGACGACTCGAGCGGCTTCACCGCGACGTCCTCACCGGGATACCCCAGCTCGCGCGCGGCGGCAGCGACCTCGTCGCGGCCGCGAGCGCGGCGCCACGCCGGCCCCGGGGCGCCGATCGCGTCGAGCAGCGCGTACGTCTCCGCCTTGTCGTTCGAGCGGCGAACGGCCCCGGGAGACGCGACGAGCACCGTTGCGTCGAACCGGTCGCGCGACTCCGCGAGGGTGAGCAGCTCGTACGACGACTGCGGAATCACGGCATCCACGCTCTCGCGCCCGCACACGTCGAGCAGCGCATCCACGAACGCGGGATCGCCGCCTCCCGGCGTGACGTGGAACGCATCGCACAGGTGCCGACCCGCGGCGAGCTCCGACATGTCGGTACCCACGACGCGAATCTCCCGCTCGCCGTTCGTCCGCAGCGCGCGAACGAGAGCCGGCGCGCCGGGGACACCCGCGGCCGTGAGGAGGACGGTGAGCGGCCTCAAGACATGTCGATCCGGTCGTCGGCCAGCCGCTCGAGGTCGCGCAGCCGCTCCGCGTCCAGCATCGCGTGCATCGTCTCGCCCATCGACGCGCCGGGATACACCCAGATCTCGGGATGCGTCAGCAGCTGGAGCCACTCGAGCTCGCCGCGGCGAAGCGCCTCGTGCGGGCAGCCGGAGCGCCAGTGGCGGTTCGAGTCGGAGCGGTAGTGGTCTGGCGAGAACCACGGCTCCGCCATCACGTTCACCGCGCCGTCGAGCGGTGCGCGCATGAACTCGGGCTCCGGGTTGTGCCACGCGACCACGCGGTCGAAGCGGTCGTCGAGGTCGACGTGCGGGTGCACCGCGTGATGCCCCACACGATGGCCGAGCTCCCGCAGGCGTGCGATCGCGAGCTCGCCCTCGTGCGACGCGAGGTTGTAGAAGACGCTCCGCGTCATCAGGAAGTACGTCGCGACAGCGCCCGCCTGCGACTCGAGCTCCGCCATCCGGAGCGCCGCGTCGAGCGCGAGGTCGACGTCGTGCCGCAGGATCACGTCGCCGGCCGCCGGCGCGCCGTCGAAGGTCGCGAACCGGTAGCCGCCGGCCTTCGCCGCCTCGAGCAGCTCGCGGTAATGCTCGAGCTCGAACCCGCAGGACGCCGTCACGCGACCTCCACGTCGACGAGCTTCGCCGCCGCCTCGGCCCGCTCGAGTGCCTCGAGGTTCGTGTCGGCGACCGCGATCACGTAGCCGCGCCGGTCGCCGTCGAGCCGCACCGGTCGGATCGTCTCGCCCTCGGCCAGGTAGAGGTCCGCCTGAACGACGCCCGGAAACGCGAGCACCTTCTCGAGCGTGCCGATCGACGTCACGGTGCCGGTCGGCAGAGGGCCGGGCGACGCGGTGAGGAAGCGGATCGCGAGCGGCTGCGTGAACGCAGGCTGCACGAGCTCGTCCGGAACCTCCTCGCCGAGCGCCTGCCGGAGCGCGACCTCGACGAGGTCGACGCCGGTCGCGTGCCGCGCGAGGTCCGCCATCTGGCCGCCGGGGATGCGCGCGGCGACCTCGATCACGAGCACCCGCCCGTCGTCGGTCGCGAGCAGCTGGGGGAAGGCGATCCCGTTCTCGAGGCCGAGCGCGTGGACCGCGTGCACGGCGACGCGCTCCGCTTCCTCGAGCTGGTCGCCGAAGATCGTCGCCGGGTAGACGTGGATCCATCCGACGCCGAAGCCGATTCCCGGTGGGCGCAGGCGGTCGGAGAGCGTCAGGGGGAACGCGACGCCGTCGCGGACGACGACGAGCCCGTTCAGCTCGAGCGCGTCGACGTACTCCTCGACGATCGCCTCGTCGGTCGGCGACTCGGCGAGCGCGACGTGCAGGTGACGCTCGAGGTCGTCCGCCGACTCGAGGCGGAAGACGCCTCGCTGTCCGCCCGAGTCCGCGGGCTTGAGGACCGCCGGCAGCCCGACATGCTCGAGTGCCGCGTAGCCCTCGTGCACGTTCCGCACGGCGGCGAACCGCGGCTGCGGGACACCCGCCTCGGCGAGCACCCGGCGCATCGCGATCTTCTGCGTCATCACGTACGCGGTCTCGGTGCCGATGCCGGGGAGGCCGAGCGCCTCCGCCACGGCAGCGACGACGGGAACGGCACGATCGGCCGAGATCGTCAGCACGCCGTCGACGGCGTGGCGGCGCCCGACTTCGACGACCGCCGCGACGTCGCTGAAGTCCACGACCTCTGCGACGTCCGCTTCAGCGAGCCCCGGCGCCTCCGGGTTGCGGTCGACGGCGACGACCCGAAGGCCGCGGGCGCGGGCCTGCGCGATCGCGCGGCGCTGGTGCCGGCCGGCGCCGACGAAGAGGACCGTCTTCACGACGGCGAAACGCTACGCGTCCAGGGACGGCAGGAGCGGCACGACCCGCTTCCAGCGCGAGATCTCGCAGCCGTTCCGGAGCTGGAACTTCGCCCAGATGCGCGCGCCGCGAAAGCGCCCGGTCACGATCGCGACGTCGGGGCCGCCGAAGATCTCGGTGCACACGGAGCCTCTCGGCACCGGCCGGAACGGGTTCGGCGTTGCGAGCAGCTTCGTGCAGGCAGCGCTGCGCGAGGGGTGAGAGCCGCCGGTCGGGGCGCACCGAAGCGTCCAGCGCTGAGACGCCCCGTCCGTGCCCTGCGGCCAGATCGTGATCGTCAGAGCCGCGAGTGCGGCCGCGAGCGGCGCCATGATCCCGAGGGTACCCAGGCTAGACTCGCCCGGTGGCGCTCGAAGGCAAACGCGTCCTGATCACGGGCGGCGCGGGCTTCATCGGCACGACGCTCGCCCGCGAGCTCGTCGATCGCAACGAGATCGTCGCCGTCGACAACCTCCACCGCGACGCGCTGTCGCAGACCGAGCTCGCCGACCATCCGAACTTCACGCTCCAGCAGGGCGACGTCCTCGACGCCGACCTGATCCGCGAGCTCGCGCGCGGCGCGACCCACATCGTCCACTGCGCCGGTATCGCGGGCGTCGACACGGTGCTGCAGAGCCCGGTTCGCACGATGCGGGTGAACGTGATCGGGACCTACAACGTGCTCGAGGCCGGGCTCGCCACCATCGACACGCTCGAACGCCTCGTCGATTTCTCGACCAGCGAGGTCTTCGGCTCCCAGGCGTTCCGGGTCGCGGAGACGAGTGCGACCGTGACCGGCTCGGTCGGCGAAGCGCGCTGGACCTATGCGGTGTCGAAGCTCGCAGGCGAGCACATGGCGCACGCCTACCACGCGGAGCTCGAGCTGCCGACGACGTCGGTGCGCCCCTTCAACGTCTATGGCCCCGGCCAGATCGGCGGCGGCGCCATCCGCGCGTTCATCGAATCGGCGCTCGCCGATGATGACCTGACGATCCACGGCGACGGATCGCAGATCCGCGCCTGGTGCTACGTCGACGACATGGTGAACGGCACGCTGCTCGCGCTCGAGCACCCGAACGCGGTCGGTGAGAGCTTCAACATCGGCAACGCACGCTCGGCGGTCACGATCTTCGACCTCGCACAGCGCATCAAGCGGCTGACCGGATGCCCGGGCGAGATCGTCTTCCGGCCGCTCCATTACACGGACGTCGAGCTGCGGATCCCGAACGTCGACAAGGCGCGCGACCTCCTCGGGTTCGAGGCGGCCGTCGAGCTCGACGAGGGTCTCGGCCGGACGGTCGCCTGGTACCGCAGCAGGCTCTTGACAGGAAGTAAGTGATCACTTACTATCTCGGGCCATGAGTCCGACCGCGACCCGCATGACCGCCGACGAGCGCCGCGAGGCGATCCTCGAGGCCGCGCGCGACGAGTTCGCGTCGACCGGCTACCACGGGACGTCGACGGAGACGATCGCCGAGGCGGCTGGGATCTCGCAGCCGTACCTCTTCCGGCTCTTCGGGACGAAGAAGGAGCTCTTCCTCGCGAGCCTGCGGCGCTGCTTCCGCGAGACCCTCGAGACGTTCATGCGGGCGGCAGAGGGGAAGCGCGGCGAGGAGGCGCTGAAGGCGATGGGCGAGTCGTACATGGGGCTTCTGACCGACCGCAGCCGCCTGATGGCGCAGATGCAGGCGTACGCCTCCTGCGACGACCCCGAGATCCGCGCGGTCGTCCGCGAGGGCTTCGGCGACCTCTTCAGCTGGACCGAGCGGGTCTCGGGGCTGCCGCCGGCCGAGGTGAGCCGCTTCTTCGCCTTCGGAATGCTGCTGAACGTCGTCGCCGCGATGGATCTCCTCAACTCCGACGAGCCGTGGGCGCAGCGCCTGCTCGAGGGCTGCCGGGACGGCCACTAGGGAAGAACGCGCTCTCTTTTTCGTCTTGAAGGTAGTGACTACTCACACCACCATGGAAAGCGAGGCACCGGTGTCACGTGCACGCACGCTCTGGACGCTGGCGATCACGTCGATCGCACTCTTCATGGTCGTGCTCGACAACCTCGTCGTCTCGACCGCACTCCCGGTCATCCGCGTCGATCTCGGCGCCTCGATCGAGGAGCTCGAATGGACGGTGAACGCGTACACGCTCACGTTCGCCGTGTTCCTGCTCACGGGCGCAGCGCTCGGCGACCGGTTCGGCCGCAAGCGCATGTTCGTGCTCGGGCTCGTGATCTTCACCGCCGCGTCGGCGGCCGCCGCGCTTGCGCCCTCGATGGGCGCGCTCATCGCGGCGCGCGCCGTTCAGGGTGCCGGTGGCGCGCTCGTGATGCCGCTGACGCTGACGCTCTTGTCGGCGGCGTTCCCCGCCGAGCGACGCGGCGTCGCGCTCGGCATCTGGGGTGCGATCGGCGGCATCGCCGTGGCGAGCGGTCCGCTCGTCGGCGGCGCGGTCATCGAGGGCATCTCGTGGCAGTGGGTCTTCTGGCTCAACGTGCCCGTCGGGCTGCTGCTCGTGCCACTCGCCATCGCGCGCCTGCGCGAGAGCTTCGGCCCGGACAAGGCGCTCGACCTGCCCGGCCTCGCGCTCGCGAGCGGCGGATTGCTCGGCATCGTCTGGGGTCTCGTGAACGGCAACGCGGACGGCTGGACGAGCCCGTCGATCGTCGCGTCGCTCGCCGCCGGGGTCGCGCTGCTCGTCGCGTTCGTCATGTGGGAGCTCCGCACCGAGCAGCCGATGCTGCCGATGCGCTTCTTCCGCAACCGCGGGTTCTCCGCCGCGAACGGCGCGTCGCTCGCGATGTCGTTTGGGATGTTCGGCTCGATCTTCCTGCTGACGCAGTTCTTCCAGACGGCGCAGGGGTACTCGCCGCTCGAGGCGGGCCTCCGCGTTCTCCCCTGGACGGCGATGCCGATGGTCGTCGCGCCGATCGCCGGAGCGCTCTCCGACCGCATCGGTTCGCGTCCGATCCTTGCGGTCGGGCTCGGGCTGCAGGCGGTCGGCCTCGCCTGGATCGCCGCGGTCTCGACTGCAACGGTCGGCTACACGTCGCTCGTGGGCCCGTTCATCGTCTCGGGCATCGGGATGGGGATGTTCTTCGCACCGATGGCGAACGTCATCCTCAGCGCGGTGAGGCCCGCCGAGGAGGGCAAGGCGTCCGGCGCGAACAACGCGGTGCGCGAGGTCGGCGGCGTGCTCGGCGTCGCGGTGCTCGCGTCGGTGTTCTCGCGCTACGGCGGGTACGAGTCGGCGGAGGCGTTCAACGACGGCCTCGTCGTCGCGACCTGGGTCGGCGCGGTCGTCGTCGCCGCCGGCGCGGTGTCGGCGCTCGCGATTCCCGGTCGCAAGCAGGCCGAGCGGGTCGGCGAGCCTGCGCTGGAGGCGGCCTAGAGAGACGGCGGCAGGCCTGGGAGCGGCCAGTTCGGATCCGGCTCCCAGGCCTCCCACCCCGTCGGAAACGGATCGGCAGCGATCACGCGCCGGGCCTCGGCGCAGATCGCGGCCGCCTCGTCTGCCGACAGGAATCCCCCGGCGACCGCGCTCGCGAGCTCGTGCTCGTCCTTCCAGCGCCACTTGCCGTCGCGCGTCCGGACGAGGTCGAGCAGCTGATCGGCCGTGTCGAAGCCGAGCGCCGTCCGTCTGAACGGCTCCTGGAGGTTCACGTACCAGGCGTCGCCGAGCAGCCAGATCGCGTGCGCCGCGCCGGCCGGCCAGAGCTGGAGCACCCCCGGTGCCTGCCAGGGCCGCTCGACGAGCTCCTGCTCGTACGGCAGCTCGTCGCGAACCGCCGGCTGCAGGCGCGGCGCTCCGGTGGGAATCCAGAGCGCCAGCAGGTCGTCGTCGTCCGCAACGACGTTGGCGGACCAGACGAGGAACGTGCGCTCGCCACGCGTGTGACGGACGACGATCGGGTGCCCGGGCGCGAACGACTCGGCCACGGGGCGTGAGTGTAGGCTCCGCCCGACGATGGCCGAACCCGAGGTGCTCGCGGTTCCTTCGGCGGACGCCGAGCTCGAGGCCGCGCCACACGTCTCGCTCGTCGTGCCGATCTACAACGAGGAGGCGAGCGTCGACGAGCTGTACCGGCGCACGATCGAGACGCTCGAGGCGGACGGCGTCTCGTTCGAGTTGATCTTCGTCGACGACGGATCGAGCGACGGGACGTTCGCGATGCTCGAGCGGCTGCACGACGCCGACCCGCGCGTGCGCGTCGTCCGCTTCAAGCGGAACTTCGGTCAGCATCCCGCGATGCATGCCGGCCTCGTGCGTGCGCGCGGCGAGATCCTCGTGACGATGGACGGCGACCTGCAGAACGCGCCCGAGGACATTCCGAAGCTCATTGGTGCGGTCGAGAACGGCTCCGACGTCGCGAGCGGGCGGCGCGCCTCCCGGCACGACTCGTGGGGGCGGACGCTGCCGAGCCGGATGATCAACGGCATGCTCCGCCGCTTCACGCGCGTCGACATCACCGACTTCGGCTGCGCATTCAACGCGTACCGCCGCTCGGCGGTCGAGCCGATGCTCGGCGCGATCGGCAAGCAGAAGTTCACGAAGGCGCTGATCCTCTCCGGCGGTGCGAGCGTGGTCGAGGTCGACGTCGCGCACGCGCCGCGGCAGGGTCGCTCGCGCTACTCGCCGCTCCGCCTGACCGGGCTCGCGCTGCACGTGCTCGCGGGGTTCTGGCCGCAGCCCATCCAGTGGATCGGGATCGCGCTCGGCGTCGTGTGCACGTTCCTCGCGCTCGCCCTCGGGATCTACGGCATCTGGTGGTGGATCGACCGCGAGAACTTCCCGGGGCCGCTCCTCGGCGGCGTCGCCGTGCTCTTCGTCCTCGGGATCCAGGGCTTCATCCTCGCGCTCGTCGGCGAGTACCTCGCGCGGATCCAGCGGGACGTGAGCGGCCGGCCGCTCTACACGATCGAGCGCGAGCTGTAGGCAGGTTCGCCGCCCGCCGGGAACAGGTACAAAGCAGCCCGTGAAGCGCGTCCTCGTCACCGGCGGCGCCGGGTTCATCGCCGCCAACTTCATCCATCACCTCCTCCGGGCGACGCCGTACGAGGTCGTCTCGCTCGACGCGCTGACGTACGCGGGCAACCCGGCGAACCTGCAGGACGTGATGGCCCACGAGCGCCTCTCGTTCGTGCACGGCGACATCCGCAACGCCGACCTCGTCGCCGAGGTCGTCGCGAACGTCGACGTGATCGTCAACGCCGCCGCCGAGTCGCACGTCGAGAAGTCGATCGAGGAGGGCGGCTCGGAGTTCGTGACGACGAACGTCGAGGGCACCCAGATCCTGCTCGACGCGATCCGCCGCACGCCCGTCGAGCGCTTCATCCTCATCTCGTCGAGCGAGGTCTACGGCACGGCGGAGTCCGACCCGATGGACGAGGAGCACCCGCTCAACCCGCGCTCGCCGTACGCGGCGACGAAGGCGGGCGGCGACCGGCTCGCGTATTCGTACCACGTCACCTACGGCCTGCCGATCACGATCGTCCGCCCGTTCAACAACTACGGGCCGCGGCAGCATCCCGAGAAGGTGATCCCACGGTTCATCACGCAGGCGCTGCAGGACGCCCCGCTGACGATCCACGGCGACGGCCACGCCTCGCGCGACTGGCTCTACGTCGACGACACGGGCGAGGCGATCGAGGCGATCATCGCCGCGCCGCTCGAGAACGTCGCCGGCGAGGTGCTGAACGTCGCGACCGGCGTCGACATCTCCGTCTCCCAGATCGCGGCGCGCGTGCTCGACGCGCTCGACAAGCCGCACGACCTGACGACGAACGTGCCCGAGCGGCTCGGCCAGGTCGACCGGCACATCGGGTCGACCGAGAAGATGGAGCGGCTGACGGGTTTCCGCCCGCGCACGTCCTTCGACGAGGGGCTCGCGCGCACGATCGACTGGTACCGCGAGAACGAGGCCTGGTGGAGAGAGGTTCTGGCTCGCCCGAGCGGCGTCGCAGGCGCCTCCTCGTCCTAGGCGCCGGCGCGGCGCAGCTCGGGCTGCTCGAGGCGGCTCGTGCGCTCGACCTCTTCGTGATCGCGGTCGACCGCGATCCCGCCGCGCCCGGGTTCCCGCTCGCCGACCGCAGGGCGATCATCTCGACCGAGGACGAGCCGGGCATCGAACGGCTCGCCGAGGCCGAGCGGGTCAACGGCGTGATCGCGCCGGGCATCGACTGGCCCGTCGGGGTGGCCGCGCGCGTCGCGAAACGGCTGGCGCTCCCGCATCCGCTCACACCGGAGGTCGCGCAGCTGACGACGTCGAAGGTCCGTCAGCGCGAGCGCTTCGCCGAGGCGGGAGTGCCCCAGCCGCAGACGGAGCTCTGCAAGAGCCTCGACGAGGCGCGCACCGCGGTCGAACGGCTCGGGTTTCCGTGCGTCGTGAAGGCGCCCGACCGCCAGGGCCAGCGTGGGCTCGCGCTCGTCCGCGACGAATCAGGGCTCACCGCCGCCGTCGACGCCGCGCTCGAGGCATCCCGGTCGAACGCCTGCCTCGTCGAGGAGCTGATCGACGGCCAGGAGGTCACGGTCAACGCGTTCTCGCTCGAAGGGCGCTTCTACCCGCTGACCGTGACCGACCGCGTCCGCGCGGAGCCGCCGGCGTTCGGCGTCGCGCTCGCACACGTCTGGCCGAGCGCGCTCTCGTCCGCGCACGTCGGCGCCGCCGTCGAGGCGGCACGCGAGGCGGCTGCCGCGCTCGGGATCGAGAACGGGCCGACGTACACGCAGGTCGTCGTCGGGCTCGCCGGCGCGAAGGTCGTCGAGCTCGCGGCGCGGCTCGGGGGAGGCCACGACGCCGAGCTCTGCGAGGCCGCGCTCGGCGTCGACCTGAACGAGCTCGCGCTCGCGAGCGCACTCGGCGAGGCGATCCCGCGGCAGGTGCTCGCGCCGCTCGACCCCGTCGGCGGTGCGGTCACACGCTTCCTCACGGCGCCGCCGGGCGAGCTCACGTCAGTCGAGGGAGCCGAAGAGGCCGCCCGCATGGACGGCGTCGTCCGCGTGCGCATCTACCGCACGCCGGGCTGGCGCTTCGGCGAGCTTCGCGTCGGCAGCGACCGCGCCGGTGCGGTGCAGGCGGTCGGCGACACGCGCGAGGAGGCGCTCGAGCGAGCCGCCGCCGCGGCGGACCGCATACGCTTCGTCACCGCCGATGTCGACGCCAAAGCTCTCGCGTAGGCGGACCTCCTTCCTCTCGTTCCAACCGCCCGCCGTCGGCGAGGACGAGATCGAGGCGGTCGCAGAGACGATCCGCTCCGGCTGGTTGACGACCGGCCCGCGGACGGCGGAGCTCGAGGAGCGCTTCGCGGAGTACACGGGCGCCAGGCACGCGATCGCGCTCTCGAGCGGGACGGCGGCGCTGCATCTCTCCCTGCTTGCGCTCGCCGTAGAGCCGGGCGACGAGGTGATCACGACGCCGATCACGTGGCCCGCGACCGCGAACGTGATCGTCCACGCGGGCGCGACGCCCGTCTTCGTCGACGTGAAGGACGACGACCTGAACATCGACCCGGAGCTCGCGCGCGCGGCCGTGACGCCGAGGACGAAGGCGATCATGCCGGTCGATCTCGCCGGGCAGCCGGCCGACCTCGATCCGCTGCTCGAGCTCGGCCTCCCCGTGATCGAGGACGCGGCACACGCGGCTGAGTCGTTCTATCGCGGACGAAAGGTCGGCGCGATCGCCGACGCAACGTGCTTCTCCCTCTACGCGACGAAGAACATCGCCGCGGGCGAGGGCGGGATCGTCACGACCGACCGCGACGACGTCGCCGAGGCGATCCGGGAGCGGCGGCTGATGCGCCGCGGACACGGGACGCTCTACGACATCGGCGTTCCCGGCTACAAGGCGAACTTGAGCGACGTGCTCGCGTCGATCGCGGTCGTCCAGCTCACGAAGGTCGACGCGCACCGCGAGATCCGCGAGCGTCACGTCGCGCTCTACGACGCGGCGGTCGGCGAGCTCGACGGGATCACGCCGCTCGCGCGCGATCCGCGCGACGTCCACGCGCTGCACCTGTACGTCGTCCGCGTCGACCCCGAGCGCGCGGGCGCGACGCGCGACGAGTATCAGGAGGCGCTGACGGACGAGAACATCGGGACGTCGATCCACTTCCTCCCGGTCCACCGGCTCTCGTACTACCGGGAGCTCCAACCCGGCATCTCGCTGCCCGTCGCGGAGCGCGCGGGGTCCGAGGTGCTCTCGCTGCCGCTCTCGCCGGCGCACTCCGACGACGACGTCGAGGACGCGATCGCGGCGCTCCGCCGCGTGCACGAGCGCTTCGCTGGATGAAGAGAAGCTGGCGCGTCCTCGGGACGCTGGTCGTCACCGGGCTCGCGATCGCCTACATCGTCTGGAAGGTCGACGTCGGCGAGGCGCTGCGGATCCTCGGCGACGCGAGTTGGGGGTGGTTCTTCCTCTCCGCGGCGATCATGCTCGTGACCGTCGTGCCGATGGCGTGGCGCTGGCAGAAGCTGCTCGACGCGCACGGCATCCACGACCGCGTGCCATGGCTGACGCGCGCCTACCTGACTGCGTATGCGGCCGGGCAGATCCTGCCGACGTCGATCGGCGGGGACGCGATGCGGATCTTCGAGACGACGCGGCGCCATCCCGGCCGCGGAGGGCCGGTCGCCGGGTCGGTGCTGCTCGAGCGTGCGCTCGGCGGCGCGGCGACGCTCGCGCTCGGCGCGGTCGGCCTCGTGCTCGCGATCGGGAACTACGACGTCGGCGCGTACCTCTGGATCGAGGCGGCGTTCGTCGTCGCGACGATCGTGCTCGCGTTCGTGCTCTTCTCGAGCTCGCTGCGACCGCTGCTCGCTCGGCTCGCTCCGCTCCTGCGGCCGCTGCGGCTCGACCGCATCGTGCGCTCCGTCTACGAAGCGATCCACTCCTACCGGACGACGCCTCGGCTGCTCGTCGGCGTCTTTGCGCTGACGCTCGCGGTCCAGGCCGTGCGCGTTCTCGCGATCTGGGCGTCCGCGGAGGCCGTCGGCATCGACCTCTCCGTCCGCGTCTTCTACGTGATGGGGCCGCTCTTCTTCCTCGTGCTTTTGGTGCCGTTCACGCTGAACGGGTTCGCGGTGCGCGAGGCCTTCTTCGTCAGCTTCCTCGGCAACCTCGGGGTTCCGTCGGACCAGGCCTTCGCGGCGGGCTTCCTCTTCTTCCTCGTGACGATCCTGCTCTCGCTCCCTGGGCTCTTCATCCTCGGCTGGGAGAACCTGCGCCGTGGGTGAGGTCGCCGTCGTCGTCGTGACGTACAACGCGATGCCGTGGCTCGAGCGGTGCCTCGAGAGCGTGCGCGAGTACCCGACCGTCGTCGTCGACCACGGCTCGACCGACCGGACGCTCGAGGTCGCGCGACGCTTCGAGAACGTGCGCGTGGTGGAGCAGGCGAACGACGGCGTCGGCGCGGGCTGGAACCGCGGCGTGACGGAGACGACCGAGGCGTGGGTGTTCCTGC
>DASTHC010000076.1:0-5672 GCA_035718485.1 Gaiellaceae bacterium | reverse complement strand
GCTGCCGTCCGGCGCGCCGGTACCGGTCGCCCAGGTCAACCAGTCGCTGCGGCCCGATCTCCCGATCGGCTCGTGGGAGTCGAGCGGGATCGTCGACGCCTCGTCGGCGTTCGGCCCGGGGGCGTTCCTCGTGGACGTGCAGGCGCACGGCTTCGAGATCGCAACCGCGCCGAGCCCGTTCCCCGGCGTCACCTACATGCGTGAAGCCGGTCAGCTGATGCTCTTCACGCTTCCCGGCTCTTAGGCGCGCTTGCCTCGCCGCCGGGGCTCAGGCCCCGGCGGCGACGGCGGCGAGCACGTCGTCGCCGTAGCGCTCGAGCTTCGTCGGGCCCACACCCGAGACAGCGCCGAGCTCCGCCAGGCTCCCAGGCCGGCGCGCGGCGATCTCGGCAAGCGTCGTGTCGTGGAAGACGACGTACGCAGGCTTGCCCTCCTCCTTCGCGCGGTCGCGGCGCCACTGCTTGAGCGACGTGAGCAATGGGTCGTCGGGCGCCACCGGCGGCGCCTCGCCGACGCCGAGCTCGGTCAGGAAGCGGCTCGGCTTCGCGGACCACGTGAGGGTGAGATGCCGTCGTGCACGCGTCAGGCCGACGTAGAAGAGGCGTCGCTCCTCGGCGACCTCGTCGTCGGTCTTCGCCCGCCGGGACGGGAGCTCGCGCGACTCGAGGCGCGGAAGGAAGACCGCGTCGAACTCGAGGCCCTTCGCGCGGTGGTACGTGAGGAGGTGCACGCCTCCCGCGGCCCTGCTCGCGAAGCGCGAGCGGAGCTGCGCGACGAATTCGCCGACGGTCGCTTCCGGCAGCGAGCCGGCAATCCCGAGGAGCAGCCGCAGGTCCTTCTGCCGCGTCTCTTCGCGCTCGCCGAGCCGCGGGGGAAGGGCGTCGAGCAGACCTTGCTCGCGGGCGAGCCGCGGGACCCGCTCGCGCGCGAGCTCGCCCTCACGCCCGCGCAGCCCCTTCAGCAGCTGCCGCGCCGCGTCGCGCTCGAGGAGCGCCGCGCCCTGGAACGGGATCTCCGCAGCGGCGAACGCGAGCTCGAAGTCGGCCGAGCGCGCGTTCAATCGGTACAGCACCGCCATCTCCTCGTACGGGACACCCTCCCCATGAAGCGCACGCACGCGCTCGACCACGAAGTCGAGCTCGTCGGCGAGCGAGCCGAGCGGCCTGACGACCGGTTCCGGCCCGGGCGAACAGGTCGCGCGGAGCGTCTTCTCGGCGCCGCCGAGCTTCGGCACGAGCCGGTTCGCGAGCGAGAGCACCTCCGGGGTCGAGCGGTAGTTCGCCTCGAGCCGCACGCCGACCGCGTGGGGATAGCGACGCGGAAGCTCGAGCAGATGCCGCGGGGTCGCGCCCGTGAACGCGTAGATCGCCTGGTAGTCGTCGCCGACCGCGCAGAGGTCGTCTTGCTCGCCGAGCCAGAGCTCGAGCAGCGTCTGCTGGAGCAGGTTCACGTCCTGGTATTCGTCGACCGTGAAGGCGCGGTACCGCGCCTGGACGACCCCGAGCGCGTCGCGATCCTGCTCGTAGAGCTCGACCGCCATCACGAGCAGGTCCTCGAAGTCGACGTGGTCGTTCGCCTCCTTGCGGCGCTCGTAGTCGCGAAAGACCCGCTGCATCAGCTCCGCCGGAATCGGCGGCTCGTGCTCCTCGAGCCCGTCGAGGTACGTCTCCGGTGTCAGCCGGCGGTTCTTCGCCCACTCGACCTCGGTTGCGAGGTCGACGGCCGGTGTGAACTTGTACGGCATCGGCAGCGAGTTGCCGATCCAGCGCAGCGGCAGCGCCTTCGAGGCGAGCACGTTCAGCTGGTTCACCTTCCCGAAGAACCTGAGCTGCGCGAGTGCCGCGGAATGGAACGTCGCGGCGCGGACGCGCTCGACGCCGAGCCGCGCCAGCCGGGCGCGCATCTCGCCGGCCGCCTTGTCGGTGAAGGTGACGGCGAGGATCTGCTCGGCGATGAAGGCGTCGGTCGCGACCTGGTTCGCGATGCGGTGCGTGATCGTGGTCGTCTTGCCCGAGCCCGCGCCGGCGAGGATGCAGACGGGTCCGCGCACCGCCTCGGCGGCGACCCGCTGCTCCGGGTTCAGCGTTCCGAGGATGGCGCCCGGGTCCATGGGACGTCCAACCGTAGAGAGCGCGCGGGACGGAGCCGCGCCGAAGGTGTTACCCGGGTGTGACGGGCGTGGAACGAGTCTGTGCCGAAGCGCGCACAGGGGCCCGGACGATCGTCGCGAGCCGCGAGACGAGCTCGAGCGTGTCGCCTTCGTCAACGAGCCGCTGGAGCTCGTTCAGCTCCTCGGAGAGCCACGCCGGGTCGACCGGAGCACGGGTCGCGCGCGAGATCTTGGGGTGGGTCGTCGGGTGGACGGTCTCCCCGTCGTTCCACAGCTCCTCGTGGAGCTTCTCGCCCGGGCGGGTGCCGACGAACTCGATCTGGACGTCGGTCTGCCCGGAGAGGCGGATCATGTTCTCGGCCAGCTCGACGATCTTCACCGGCTCGCCCATGTCGAGAACGTAGACCTCGCCGCGGCCGCCGATGGCCCCGGCCTGGACGACGAGCGACGACGCCTCCGGGATCGTCATGAAGTACCGCGTCATCTCCGGGTGGGTGACGGTGAGCGGGCCGCCGCGCTCGAGCTGCCGCCGGAAGATCGGCACGACCGAGCCGGACGAGCCGAGCACGTTGCCGAAGCGCACGGCGACGAACCGGGTCGGCACGTCGGTGCGGTGGCCGTACGACTCGACGACCCACTCGCAGAGCGCCTTCGACTGGCCCATCACCGTCTTCGGGTTGGCGGCCTTGTCGGTCGAGACGAGCACGAAGCGGTCGGCGCCGAACTCGACCGCCGTCTCAGCGACAGAGCGCGTCGCGAGCACGTTGTTCCGCACGGATTCGATCGGGTTCGCTTCCATCAGCGGCACGTGCTTGAAGGCAGCCGCGTGGAAGACGACCTCGGGCTTGTACCGCTCGAACACCTGCCGGAGCTTCGCGCGGTTGCCGCAGTCCGCGAGCACCGGCACGCTCGCCGGAAACTCGCGCTCCTCGACGAGCTCGCGCTCGATCTCGAAGAGGGCCGTCTCGGCGTAGTCGACGAGGACGAGCCGCGCCGGCTGGACGCGCGCGATCTGGCGGCAGAGCTCGGAGCCGATCGAGCCGCCCGCCCCGGAGACCAGCACGGTCTTGTCGCGCAGGTACGACGCGACCTCGGCGAGGTCGACCTCGACCTGCTCGCGACCGAGGAGGTCCTCGACCTGCACGGGGCGGATCTGCGCGAGGTCGACGTCGCCGGTGATCAGCTCGTGCAGCGACGGGAGCGTCTTGACCGGAATGCTCTCGACCCGCGCCGCCTCGACGACGCGGCGGCGGAAGTCACCGGAGGCAGACGGCGCCGCGATCAGCACCTCGTCCGGGCGCCGGTCGCGAAGCACATGCGCGAGGTTCGCGGTCGTGCCGAGCACGCGGACGCCGTGGAGGCGCATCCCGCGCTTGCGCGGGTCGTCATCGATCAGGCCGATCGGTGTGTAGTTCGGGATGCTCGCCCGCTGGAGCTCGCGCACCGTCTGCTCGCCGGCGTTCCCCGCGCCGACGATCAGCACCTCTCGTCCGCGCGCGACGATCCCCGTCTTCGGCCGCTCGATCACCGTGCGGGCGAGGAGCCGCGAGCCCGCGACGAACGCGAGCAAGAGCAGCGGATCGACGAGCGCGACGCCGCGCGGAAGCCGCAGGCGCTCGACGGGGTAGAAGAAGTAGACGGCCGCGATCGCGAGCACCGACGCGACGGCCACGCCGATCAGCGCGCGCCACATGTCGCGCGTCGAGACGTAGCGCCACCAGCGCTGGTAGAAGCCGAACGCGACGAAGACCGCGAGCTGGATCGCAACGACGAAGAGGATCGTCTCGCGCAGCATCGTCTCGTAGTACGGCGGGACCTCGAAGTCGAAGCGCAGCTGGAACGCGAGCCACCAGGCCGCTGCGATCAGCGCGGCGTCCGCTGCGACCTGCCACAGCCTGTGTCGCGTGATCGGCACTACACGCTCACACCGACGGCGGAACGAACGACGTCGACGATGCGCTCCTGGATCGCGGGGTCGATCCCCGGCCAGAGCGGCACCGAGAAGTTCTCCCGCGCCGCGCGCTCCGTCTCCGGCAGCGATCCCGGCTCCCAGCCGAGGAACCGCAGCGCCGGCTGGAGGTGGAGCGGCGTCGTGTAGTACGTCGCGGAGGCGATCTCCGACTCGGCGAGCGCTGTACGGATCGCGTCGCGCTCGGGCGAGCGGCAGACGAAGAGGTGGTACACGTGCCCCGGCTCGTCGAAGGGCAGCTCGACGAGGTCGCCGAGGCCGAGCTCCGCGTAGCGCGCTGCCGCCTCGCGGCGTCCCCGCGTCCATTCGTCGAGGTGCTGGAGGAAGAGCCGCAGGAACGCAGCCTGCAGCTCGTCGAGGCGCGAGTTGTAGCCGACGAACTGGAAGTCGCTCTTGTCCCGCGAGCCGTGGAACGCGAGCATCCGCACGCGCTCGGCGAGCTCGTCGTCGTTGACCGCGACGAGCCCGCCGTCGCCCAGGCAGAAGAGATTCTTCGTCGGGTAGAAGCTGAACGTCGACGCGACGCTCGTCGCGATGCCGGGCGAGCCGAACGCCTGCGCAGCGTCCTCGATCAACGGCACGCCGAGCCCCTCGAGCTCGCCGATCGCCGCCGGCCGCCCGAACAGGTGCACGGGCATGATCGCCTTCGTGCGCGGCGTCAGCTTCGCCGCGACGTCCTCCGGATCCACGTTGAGCGTCGCCGGGTCGATCTCAGCGAACACGGGCGTCGCACCCCGCCTCGCGATCGACTCCGCCGTCGCGTAGAACGTGAACGCCGGGCAGATCACCTCGTCGCCGGGGCCGATCTCCATCGCGTCGAGGACGAGCACGAGCGCGTCGGTCCCGTTCGCGACGCCGATCGTCCGCTGCACGCCGAGATACGCGGCCGCTTCTTCCTCGAAGGCGTAGAAGTTCGGGCCGCGGATGAACTCGCCCGACTCGAGCACCGCGTCGAAGCGGGCCCGGAGCTCGTTCAGGAGCGGCGCGTACTGCGCCTTGACGTCAACGAGCGGCGTCGGCACGGCGAGAAAGGCTACTGGAGCGGCGGCGGCGGATCAGCAGATACACCACGCCGGCGACGATCGCGGCGAGCACGGCGTAGTCGAGGTAGTGGAAGCGCTCGTGAATCGACTCCCAGCGGGTGCCCGCGGCGTAGCCGGCGCCCGCGAACGCGATGCACCACAGCGTCGAGCCGATGAACGTCAGCACCAGGTAGCGCAGGAGCGGCATGCGGAAGACGCCGGCGGGGATCGAGATGAACGACCGCGCGATCGGCGTGATCCGGCCGATCAGCACCGCCCAGTCGCCCCAGCGGTCGAACCAGCGCTCGGCACGCTCGAGCTTCTCGTGCGAGAGGTGGAACCAGCGTCCGCGCCGCTCGAGGAACGGCCGGCCGCCGTAGATGCCGATCGCCCAGCCGATCAGCGAGCCGATCGTGTAGCCGATCGTGCCTGCGAGGACCATCGCGACCCACGCGCCGAAGCCGCTGTCGAGCTCGTTGCCGAGCAGCACGACGCCCGAGGCGAACGCGCCGGCGGCGAGCGCGCCGGCGTAGAGCATCACGAGCTCACTCGCGGCTGGGAAGACTGCGTC
>DASTHC010000075.1:0-20626 GCA_035718485.1 Gaiellaceae bacterium | reverse complement strand
CGTGCCCGCTCCGCCGCGTCGAACACGTCGTCGAGACGTCTCTTCACCGCCTCGAGCAGCCGCGTCTCGAGTACCGGGAGCGACTCGTCGGGAGCGGCCACGGCCACGTAGCCGGCGTCCGCGCGAAACGCCGCTTCGGCGGCCAGGCACGCGGCGCCCGTGTACCCGGGCGAACCGCCGACGACGAGCACCGAGCCGGCGGTGTACTTGTTGTCGCCTTCCCGGCGGCGCGGCACGAGGAGCAGCACGTCGCGCGTTGCGAGTCGATGCTCCGTCTCGCCGGGCTCGAGGCCGATGTCCGCGATCGTCACGGTGCCGGCCCGGAATCGGCCGGGTGCGACAACGAGCCCGACCTTCTTCCCGTGGAACGTGACCGTGTGAGAGGCGCGCACCGCTTCGCCCGAGATCTCTCCCGTCGACGCGTCGACGCCCGACGGGACGTCGACGGAGACGATCGGCACGCGCGACGCGTTCATCCGTTCGATCAGCGCAGCCGCGTCGGGGCGCGGCTCGCCGTGGAAGCCCGTCCCGAAGAGCGCGTCGAGCACGAGGTCCGCGCCGGCGGGATCCTCCGATTCTTCGGCGTCACGGCCGGCCTCCCGCAGGAAGCGGAGCGCGATCCGTCCGTCACCGCCGTTCGCTCCCTTGCCGCAGACGCCGACAATCCGACGCGCGTCGGGAAACCGCGCGAGCACCGTCTCGGCGACCGCGCGACCCGCCCGCTCCATCAGCACCTCGACGTCGTGCCCCGCCTCGGCCGCCCGCATCTCGTCCGCCGTATAGAGCGGGTCGAACATCTACGTGACGATGCAGATCGCTGCGGCCAGCT
This sequence comes from Gaiellaceae bacterium, assembly GCA_035718485.1. Taxonomy (GTDB): domain Bacteria; phylum Actinomycetota; class Thermoleophilia; order Gaiellales; family Gaiellaceae; genus JACCTU01. The sequence continues at coordinate 19,797 of DASTHC010000075.1, read as the reverse complement.
CGCGCGAGTGCGTCATCGAGAGGTCGATCTCGCCGCTCCCGAGCCGCTCCCAGGCCGCGCGCGTGCGGCCGGAGAGCGAGACGCCGGGCTTCGGTCGGCCGACGATCTCGATCTCCTTCCACGTGAACCGGACGCCGACGCCGAGCGCCTTCCCGACCGCCTCCTTGCCCGCGAAGCGCCCCGCGTAGCTCTCCGCGGGGTTCGGGCGAGAGTCGCAGTACACGATCTCGGCCTTCGTGAAGCAGCGCTCGCGGAAGCCTGGGTACCGCTCGAGCGCCCGCCGGACCCGCGCGATCTCGATCAGGTCGACGCCGACCTTCACGACGAGCGGTCGAGCCAGTCCGGCAGGTCGGCCACGGAAGAGAGGATCGCGTCGGGCATGATCCCCGACCGTTCCACCGCGTCGGGCCTGAACTTGCCGGTGCGGACGAGCGCGGTCCGCATGCCGTGCAGCTGCGCGCCGCGGATGTCGGCCTCGATGTCGTCGCCGATCATCCACGTCCGCTCGGGGTCGCCGTCGACCGCCTCGAGCGCCGCGAGGAAGTACGTCGGGCTCGGCTTCCCGAGCACGGTCGCCTCCACCCCGGCCGCGTACTCGAGCCCGGCGACGAACGCACCGGAGTCGAGCAGCGGGCCGCGCGACGTCTGCCACCACGCGTTCTTATGCAGGCAGTAGAGCTCCGCGCCCGCGTCGAGCTCCGCGAACGCGCGCGCGAGGTTCATGTACGAGAAGACCGTGTTCGTCTCCGGGGTCTCGTCCGCGCCGCCGATGAGTACGACCTCGGCGGACTCTCCGACGAGCTGGACCCCCTCGAGGTCTTCGATGATCGCCGGCATCGTGAGCGCGAGCACGCGCTTGCCCGCGAGGGCGTGGGCGGCGGCCCGCGGCGTCGTCTGAAGCTCCTCGGCCTCGAGCTCGATCCCCATCGCTCGCAGCTCCTCTGCGAGGGCCGCGCGCGACTGCGTCGTGTTGTTCGTGACGAAGCGCAGGCGATGCCCGTCCTCGCGCAGCCGGCGGACGGCGGACGCGGCCCCCGGGATCGGTCGACCCGACACGTGGAGCACCCCGTCGACGTCGAGGAGAATGGCGGCCATGGACGGCGAGTCTATTCGGGTCACGCGGAGCGTCCTCCTCCCGCTCTCCGAGATCGACTTTCGCTTCTCCCGCTCGAGCGGCCCCGGGGGCCAGCACGCGAACCGCTCGGAGACGCGCGTCGAGGCGCGGTTCGACGTCGAGGCGTCGCAGGCGCTCACCGCCGCCCAGAAGCGGCGCGTCCTCGCGCGGACGGGCCCGACGATCCGGGCGGTCGCGCAGGACGAGCGAAGCCAGTGGCGGAACCGGGAACTTGCGGTGGAGCGTGTCGCCGACCAGCTGCGTGAGGCGCTCCGGGTCGAGCGGCGCCGCAGGCCGACGAAGCCGACCGCCGCGTCGCGCGAGCGGCGCCTCGAGGACAAGCGCCGCCGCTCGCAGACGAAGCGTCTTCGGCGCGACCCCTAGGGCAAGAGCTCCTCGAGCGGCGTGCTCTCGTCCCCGAGCCGATCGGGCTCAACGATCGGCGCCTGCACGGCGAGCAGCTCCTTCAACCGGGTCTCGGTCGCCTCGTCCTGCCCGACGACGAGCGCGGCGACGAGGCGGCCTTCGAGGAGGTAGAAGACGATCGCATCGCCGGCCTCGAGCGACCCGCGGACCACGATCTCTTCGCAGTCGTCCACGTCACCGAGCAGCCGGAACGTGAACCCGAACACCTCCGAGAAGAACGTCGAGACGACGTCGTACGCGCCGTCCTTCCCGGCCATCAGCTCCCCGACCTTCGTGCCCGAGTAGTTCGCGTGCGACCAGTGCTCGATCCGGCGGTGCTTCCCGAACACCGGGTCGTAGAATCGGGCGACGTCCCCGACGGCCCACACGTTGTCCGGGCCGACCTCGAAGCGCTCGTTGACGACGACGCCGTTGTCGATCGGCACGCCGCTCGACTGGAGCCAGTCGACCCACGGCACGACCCCGATGCCGACCACGACCAGCTCGGCCTGGGCGACGCGACCGCGCTTCGTCTCGACGGAATCGAGCTTCGAGAAGCCGTTGAACGACGCCACCTCGTCGCCAAGCACGAGCTCGACGCCGTGCTGGCCGTACAGATCCTGGAGAAACTGCGCGACCTGCCGAGCGCGCAGGATCTCGAACAGGCCCTTGCCGCGGTGCACGAGCGTCACCTCGAGCCCGAGCTGGCTCAGCGACGCGGCGACCTCCATTCCGATGAAGCCCGCGCCGACGACGACCGCGTGCCGGGCGTCCTTCGCAGCCTCGCGGATCCCCGCGGAGTCGTCGAGCGTCCGCAGCGTGTGGACGCCTTCGAGCTCTGCGCCCGGGACGTCGAGCTTGCGCGGCGTCGCTCCGGACGCGATCAGGAGCTTGTCGAACCGCTTGTCGGCGGAGCCCTCGATCACGAGTCGGCGGTCGCGCAGATCGAGCTCCGAAACGCTCGTCTCGAGGTGCACGTCGACGTCGTTGTCGCGGTAGAACTGCTCGGGCTCGACGAGGGTGTCGGCGACCTCCGCCTCTCCACGCAGAAACCGCTTCGAGAGCGGCGGCCGGTGGTAGGGGACGTGGGAGTCGCGGGAAAAGAGCGTGATCGGCCCCTCGCCGCCCGACTCGCGATAGCTCTTGATCGCCCGGCCGGTCGACAGGCCTCCTCCCACGATCACGAGCCCGTCGCCACCCGCCACGTTTCTCACCGTAATCGATCCGATCCTGGGGTCTCCACGAAGTACCGTGTGAGTTGGCGACGGTGCACGACGAAACCTTACGAGAGCGGAGCAGCGACAACTGGCTCGGAGTCGGCGCACGTGAGCTGACGATCGGGGCACTGACGGCGAGCGCCGTGGTGCACGCGGTGCTCGTGCCGCAGCACACCGAGGAGCCGTTCCTCGCCGTCTCGTTCGCGCTCGCGACGATCGCGGCTGTGCTCGTCGGCGTCTTGCTCACCCGGCCCGGGCTGACGTGGGCGCCGTACCTCGCTGCTGCGCTGTTCGCGAGCCTGCTCGTCGCGTATCCGGTCGTCCACCTGATCAACGGCGAGCCGGTCCAGGCGCTCGACATCGGGACGAAGGTGGTCGAGGCGGTCGGCTTGCTGGCTGCGCTCCGCGCGCGCGACGACGACGAGCTCGGGTTCGCGCCGCTGACGGTGATCGCTGGCGTCTTCCTCGCGCTGCTGATGGTGTCGGTGACCGGCGGTCACCACCACGCGCACGGCGGTGGCGGCGGCACCGTGCACCACCACTAAGGGACGAGCAGCACCGGCAGCGAGGCGCGGCGGGCGATCACCTTGCCCTCGACGAGATCGACGAGCAGCCACTCGTGTTCCTCGTACGCGTACGCGATCGAGCCGCTGACGGCATTCACCCAGACCGAGGAGCCCTGGAGCATCCGCGAGCGGACGCGGCCGTCGCGCTCGTAGACGGTGAGCCCGCCGCCCTCGGCGAGAAGCGCGTCGCCCCATTGGTGGATCGAGCGCGTCGTCGCGTCCACTCGGTGCCGCTCGCCGGTGGCCGGGTTCACGAGCTCGAGGCCCGCGGGTGTCGAGATCTGCTCCGGGTCGGCGCCTGGTCGCGCCCGCATCTCGTAGTCGGAGCCCGTGACGGCGAGCACGCCGCCGCCGACCGCGACGGCTTGGCGTCCCGAGCCGGTCACGTACTTCGCGAGCGTCCCACGCTCCTGGTAGCGGACGGCGAGGTCGTCGAGCGCCACGGATGCGATCGTCCCGCTCGGGGCGACGACGAACGCCGTCCCTCCGTCGACCGTGAGACCCGGCATCCACTGCTGCCCGACCGGCGGCTGCGCGCTCGAGTCCCACGTCCAGCCGGCGCGGAGCCGGGCCAGCGCGACCGATCGCATCGACCCGTCGGCGGCGATCACCACGAGCCTGGGCGACACGATCCGTTCCGGCTCGCCGACGAGCAGCACGAGCGCGTCGACCGACTGCACGTGACCGAGCACCTCGCCCGCGAACGGCTGACGCCTGACGACGCGACGGTTCACGGTGTCGACCGTCACCAGCTGGAGGCTCTTGTCGGCGAGCCGCCGGACGACGAGTACGGTCCGCGGCGAGCTCCAGCTCACGACCACGACCGGATCGATCCAGCCCGTCCGGAGCTGCGGGTCGCGCCCGAGCGGGATGCTCGCGGTGCGCCTCCGCGTCGCGAGGTCGACGAGCCGCAGGCGTACCTGCGTCGCCCGGTCGGAGTACCCGGTCGAGACCGCGAGCGTCGCCCGGTCAGGCGAGAACGCCCACGGGCCGAGGTTCGGCAGCCTGACCCCCGGCGGAGCCGTCTGCTCGAGCGTGCGCGCGTCCAGCTCGACGATCGTCCCCCCGCCCGAGGAGACGACGAGCGCGTTCACCCGCTCCGGAGCGGTCGACGCCGGCGCGGAGCCGGCCAGAACGGCCAGGAGCAGCGCCCCGATCGCAGCGACACGCGCCATCACCCGATCGTACGCCCGGGCGGCGCGAAACGTTCCCGCGCTACTCGACCGTGACGGTCTTCGCCAGGTTGCGCGGCTGGTCGACGTTCAGGCCGCGCAGGCGCGCGATCCGGTACGCGAGCAGCTGGAGCGGGACGACCGCGAGCACCGACTGGAGGAACGCAGGCGTCTTCGGCACGTAGATCACGTCGTCGGCGTGGTGCTGGATGTCCTCGTTGCCGTCCGTCGCGATCGCGATCACGTGCGCCCCACGTGCGCGCACCTCCTGGATGTTCGAGACGATCTTGTCGTAGACGTGGATCTTCGTCGCGACGACGACGACCGGCGTGTCCTCGTCGAGCAGCGCGATCGGGCCGTGCTTCATCTCGCCGGCGGAGTACGCCTCGGTCGGGATGTACGAGATCTCCTTCAGCTTGAGCGCGCCTTCGAGCGCGACCGGCAGGCCGATGTGCCGCCCGAGGTAGAGGAAGAAGGGCTTCTCGTAGTAGCGCTGCGCGATGTCCTCGATCGGATGGTCGCCGTCGAGGAACTGCGCGATCTTCTCGGGCAGGTTGTAGACCGCTTCGAGGATGAACCCGTGGTCTTCCTCCGAGAGCGTGCGCCGGACCTGCGCGAGCTTCAGCGCGACGAGGATGAGCAGCGAGACCTGCGCGGTGAACGTCTTCGACGCTGCGACGCCGACCTCGAGGCCGCAGCGCGTGTAGAGCACCGAGTCGACCTCGCGCGTGATCTGCGAGCCCATCTGGTTCGTGATCGCGACGGTGTGCGCGCCGGCCTGCTTCGCGAGTCGCATCGCGGCGACGGTGTCGCGCGTCTCGCCGGACTGCGAGATCCCGATCACGAGCGTGTCCCTCGAGAGCACCGGGTTGCGGTAGATCCACTCGGACGCGATGTCGGGCTCGACCGGGAGGCGCGCCCACTCCTCGATGATGTAGCGGCCGACGACGCCGGCGTGATACGCGGTGCCGCACGCGAGGACGACGATCCGGCGCAGGTTCCTGATCTGCTTCTCGGAGAGACCGAGGCCCTCGAGCTCGAGCTTCGCGCCGGGGCGGATACGGTCGCCGATCGTCTCGCGCACCGCGTCGGGCTGCTCGTAGATCTCCTTCAGCATGAAGGTCTCGTAGCCGCCCTTCTCGGCTTCCTCGTCGTTCCAGTCGACGGGCTCGATCTCTTTGTGCTCGACCGGCCCGTCCTTCGTGAAGAAGCTGGCGCCTGCGGGCGTGATCGCGACGACCTCGCCGTCCTCGACGAGCTGGATCCTGCGCGTATGCGGCATGAACGCCGTCGTGGCGGACGCGAAGAACATCTCGCCCTCGCCGACGCCGACGACGAGCGGGCACTGGTGCCTTGCGCCGACGAGCAGGTCGGGGTGGTCGTGATGGATCACGACGAATGCGAAGTGGCCCTCGAGCTCGGCGTACGCGGCGCGCACCGCTTCGAGCAGGTCGCCCGAGTAGTGCCGCTCGACGAGATGCGTGACCACCTCGGCGTCGGTCTCGGAGTGGAACGTGTGGCCCTCCTTCTGGAGTGACGCACGCAGCTCGCGGTAGTTCTCGACGATCCCGTTGAGCACGATCGCGACCTTGCCGTCGGGGCAGCCGGTCAGCGGATGCGCGTTCTGCTCCGTGACGGCGCCGTGGGTCGCCCAGCGCGTGTGCCCGAGGCCGTGGTTCGAGACGGAGCCATTCGGGCCCGCGGCCTCCACGAGGTTCGCGAGGTTGCCGACGGCGCGCACGAAGTCGAGCTCGTCGTCCTCGCGCAGCGCGATGCCCGCCGAGTCGTAGCCGCGGTACTCGAGGCGCTTCAGGCCCTGGAGCAGGAGCGGCTTGGCCTCACGACTCCCGACGTATCCGATGATCCCGCACATTGCGTTCCCCCGGTCTCAAGCGTCGCCATCGGTCCGGACCCCTCGAAACGCAAAAGCCCGGCTGCGCCACCGATTTTCCTCGTCGAAAACCGGTTTCAGCCGAGCTCTCGGGCAACGAGAGTCGCGATCCTAGCACACAGATCCCCCGCACTTTGAGGGGTTTCCGCCTCGGCGAGCACCCGTACGACCGGTTCGGTCCCGGACGGGCGGACGAGCACCCGGCCGCCGTTTCCCGCCCCGATCGCATCGATCTGCGCCCGCAGTTCGGGTGGGATCTCCTTCCTCCGGACGGGGACGTTCTCGAGAGCCTGCGGCATCAGCTCGAGGATCGAGACGGCCTCCTCGAGCGAGCGTCCCTCGAGGGCGGAGCAGAGAAGGAGCGCCGCGACGAGCCCGTCGCCGGTGACGTGGCCCTCGAGCCAGATGATGTGCCCCGACTGCTCGCCGCCGAGGATGCCGCCCTCGCGGCGGAGGGCCTCGAGCACGTAGCGGTCGCCGACGTCCGTCGTGACGACGCGGATGCCTTCCTCGTCCATCAGCTTGTGGAAGCCGAGGTTCGTCATCACGGTGACGGCGACGAGGTCGACGCGGCGGTGGAGCGCGAGCACAGCGAGGATCTGGTCGCCGTCGATCGCGTTGCCGCTCGCGTCGACCGCGAGCATCCGGTCGCCGTCTCCGTCGAACGCGACGCCGAGGTCGAACCCGCGGCTTGTAACAGTCTGTTGCAAGGCGCGGAGGTCGGTCGCCCCGCATCCGACGTTGATGTTCGTCCCATCGGGCTCGTCGCCGATCGCGAGCACCTGCGCGCCGAGCTGCTCGAACGCCTTCGGCGCGAGGTGTGCGTACGCGCCGTTCGCGCAGTCGACGACGATCTTCAACCCCGAGAGGTCGGAGCCGAACCGTTCGAGCACGTGCTCGAGGTAGCTGTCGGTCGCGATGCCGACCTCGTCGATCGTCCCGCCGTTCGTCGCCGGCGCGTCGAACAGCGCCTCGATCTCTTCCTCCTGCGCGTCGACGAGCTTCCGCCCCTCGCCGTCGAAGAACTTGACGCCGTTGTACTCCGGCGGGTTGTGCGACGCGGAGATCACGACGCCGAGGTCGAGGCGCAGTAGCGCCACCGCAGGAGTCGGCAGCACCCCGCCGAGCACCGCGTGCCCGCCGGCGGACACGACGCCGCGAGCGAACGCGGCTTCGAGCGTCTCACCGGACGCCCGCGTGTCGCGACCGACGAACACACGCGCGTCGTCGCCGACCCAGAGCGTCGACGCCTTCCCGAGACGCTCGACGAGCTCCTCGGTCAGGAACGCGCCCACAACCCCGCGCACACCGTCGGTTCCGAAGTACCGCCTCACAGCGGGCAGACGCTAGCGCGTCGGTGCGCGGCGAGCCGCTAGCGCTTGGAGAATTGCGGCGCTTTACGGGCCTTGTGCAGCCCGGCCTTCTTGCGCTCGACGATTCTCGCGTCGCGCGTCAGGAAGCCCTCGCGCTTCAGCGGCACGCGGAGGTTCGGGTCGGCCTCGACGAGCGCACGCGCGATGCCGTGCCGGACCGCGCCGGCCTGGCCCGACGGACCGCCGCCGTGCACGCGGACCCGCAGGTCGTACGTTCCCTCGACGCCGGCCACCTTGAGCGGAGCCAGCACCATCTTCCGATGGAGGTCGCGCGGGAAGTACTCGTCGAGCGTCCGGCCGTTGAACCACGTCGTGCCGTCGCCGGGGCGCAGGATCACGCGCGCGACTGACGTCTTGCGCTTGCCGGTGCCCTGGTACTGGGCGGGTGTCGCCACTACTTGACCTCCAGCGGCTGCGGAGCCTGCGCGGTGTGCGGGTGCTCCGGGCCTGCGTAGATCTTGAGCTTCGTCAGCTGCCGCGCTGCGAGCTTGTTCTTCGGGAGCATCCCCTTGACCGCGATGCGGAGCACCTCGGTCGGCCGCCGGTCGAGCTGCTCGCGGAGCGTCCGCTGCTTGAGCCCGCCCGGGTAGCCGGAGTGCCGGTAGTAGATCTTCTCGTCGAGCTTCTTGCCGGTGACCGTGATCTTCTCGGCGTTCACGACGACGACGAAGTCGCCGGTGTCGACGTGCGGCGTGAACTGCGGCTTGTTCTTGCCGCGGAGCGTGTCGGCGATCCGGGTCGCCAGCCGGCCGAGGTTCTGCCCCTCGGCGTCGACGACGTACCAGCGGCGCTCGATCTCGCCCGGCTTTGCGGTGTAAGTCTTCATGCTCACGAAAGGACGGCGGAGCTACGTCCGCCGGGGCGCGATTGTAGCAGGGGTCTGGCGGCGGAGGAGGCGCGCCAGGGGCAGCAGGACGATCGCCGCGGCGCCCAGGGCAAGGGCCGTGACCCCGAGGGCGTCGAGGGCGATTCCGCCGATGAGGGCGAGCGCGGCGCCCGCGAGCGACGAGAGCAGATCGTTCAGTCCGAGCAGTCGCCCCCGCTCGGACGCGGCCGCCCGGTCGGCGAGCTGCGCCGTCGCGGCTACGAACGAGACGTTCCAGCCGAGCCCGAGGGCGAAGAGGAGGAACGCGGTGCCGATCACACTCGCGAACCAGGTCAGGCCGATGCACGAGAGGCCCATCAGCACGAGCCCCGAGTAGAGCGCCTGGCTTCTGCCGACTCGGTCGATCAGCGGACCGACGAAGAGGACGAGCGCGTACATCCCGAGCACGTGTGCGCCGATGATCGGGAAAACGTCCTGCTGGGTGTGGTGGTGGTGCTGCACGACGACGTAGCCCGTCAGGTTCATCACCGAGACCATCACCGAGAAGCTCGCGAGCGCCACGAGCATCGCCGGCACCACGCCGGGCCGGCGGAGGATCTCCCGGAGCGGCGCCGCCGGGGCCGGCGGCTCGCTCGACTGCTGCGCCCCGATCGCCTCCGCGATCTTCTTGGGGTCGGGGCGGATGAAGAGGACGATCGCGAGCGCGACGAGCGCGATCCCCCCGGCCGCCAGCCACGGGACGGTCAGCGACTCGGCCTCGAGGGTCTTCCCCGCGAAGAGCGGTGAGAACACGGCCGGGCCGAGGATCGCGCCGAAGACCGCGCCGAACAGCACGTAGGAGATCCCTCGCGCACGGCGCTCCGGCGGGTACATATCGCCCGCGGCAGTCCGCGCGAGGAGCGCGACACCGCCCGCCGCCCCGGTCAGCGCCATCCCTGCGATCACGGTGACCGTGGAGTCGGTCCGCGTCGCGAGCGCGATCAGCGAGCAGCCGATCGCGGCGATCACGAACCCCGCGGCGATCACCGGCACCCGGCCGAAGCGGTCCATAGCGCGACCGGCAGGAAGCGCAGCCAGCCCGGACGAGGCGAGGAAGATCGCCGGCCCGAGCCCGAGCAGGCCCTCGATGCCGGTGATCGCGACGAACGTCAGCGAGTTCACGGCCGCTGCGAGCTGGAACAGGCACGAGTTCACCGCGAGCGCCGCCGCCAGCAGGATCGTGTTCCGGCGGACGTTCAGATGCATCGAGCAAGCGTCGCACGAAAGTCGGCGGCGCCGCCGTGGGCAGGATGGCGGACGTACGGCGCGTGGAGCGCCTCCTCTGCCAGGCGACCGACCGCGAGCACGCAGCGACCACGGGCGAGGCGACGGACGAACGGCAGGCCGGCCGCGATCTCGGCACGCGTCGGGCGCCGATTCGACTCCGGACGTCCGGGCGCGTGCGGGTGGGTCGGCACGAGGTTCCAGAGGACGACGTCCTCCGCGATCCCGAGCTCCTCGAGCGTGCGGTGGACGATCGTCGCGCTGATCTCCGTCGGGCCGGATCCCGTCAGCTGGCGCTCGGACGTGAACGCGATTCCGGACACACGCGCGCCGCGGTAGCCCGCGGCCTCACCGACCAACAGGAGCCGTGCGTCGCGACGCGAGTCGAGGTACTCGGCAAGCCGGTGCCGCCGAAGCGCAGAATCCGCGTACTGGTTGTGGGTTGCGCCGATGTGGGCAGACGCAAGCTCCGTGACGAACGCCGACGCCATCGAGATCGACACTCTGACCGACGGCGGCCAGTCGGGCGAGGCCGTGCTCGGCCGGATCGAGGAGTTCCTCGGCGGCGCGGAGCGCTCGCTCGACCTCGCGCACTACGACCTGAACGTCGGACCGGAGAACGCCGACCGCTTGCGCGCCGCGATCCGTGCGGCGGTCGCGCGCGGTGTCGCAGTTCGCTTCCTCTACAACGTCGATCACCGCAACCCGATCCCGGTGCCGCCTCCGCCCGAGCCCGACGCGCAGCTGATCGCCTCGTTCGACGTCCCCGCGCGCGCGATCGCCGGCGTGCCCGACCTGATGCACCACAAGTACGTCGTGCGCGACAGCGAGTCCCTCTGGACCGGGTCGATGAACTGGACCGACGACTCGTTCACGCGCCAGGAGAACGTCGTCGCGACCGTGCGCTCGCGTGCGCTCGCCGCGAGGTACGTCGAAGACTTCGACGAGCTCTGGTCGACGGGGTCGGTCGAGCTGAGCGGGCGCGTGCCGCCCAACCCGATCCGGATCGACGAGCGGAAGGTGCGTGCGTGGTTCACACCGGGCTACGGCGAGGAGCTGTCGACGCACATCGCGAAGGCGATCGCACGTGCGAAACGGCGCGTTCGCATCTGCTCGCCGGTGATCACCGCCGCGCCCGTGCTCTCGATCCTCGCGCAGGTCGTGTCGGAGGGCGAGCTCGACCTCGCCGGCTGCGTCGACCAGCCGCAGGTGCACGGCGTCATCTACCAGTGGCGTCAGAACGGCAACGTCGCGTGGAAGCTCCCGCTGCTCGAACGCGTCATGCGCGGGGAGTTCTCCGGCAAGCGCTCGCAGCCGTGGCATCCCGACGGCGGACTGCACGACTTCATGCACGCGAAGCTCACGGTCGCTGACGACACGGTGTTCCTCGGCAGCTTCAACCTCTCGCGCTCGGGCGAGCGGAACGCGGAGAACGTGCTCGAGATCGAGGACGCGGCACTCGCCGAGCGGATGGCGGCCTACGTCGACGAGGTGCGCCGGCGGTATCCGCCGTTCACGTTCGACGGCGATGGCGCGCGTTAGGAAGCACGTCGTCGTCTCGGGGCGCGTGCAGGGTGTGTTCTTCCGCGACTCCGTGCGTCGGCTCGCGGACCAGCACGGCGTCGCCGGCTGGGTGCGGAACACGTGGGACGGCACGGTCGAGGCCGTCCTCGAGGGCGAGCCGGACGCAGTCGAGCGCCTCGTCGACTTCTGCCGCAAGGGCCCGCCGCACGCAGCCGTCGAAAAGGTCGACGCCCGAACGGAGCCACCGGAGGGCCTGACCGACTTCCGCGTGACGGGCTAGCCCGAGGCGGACACGCTCGAATGGGCGTGGTCCGGGGTCAGACCCTGGACCTGGCCCGGCGGGCGCTTGGGGGAAGCGCGAAAGCCCGGTGCGAAGCGGATCAGCGAGTCGGACGCGGCCGGAGAGGGCACGGCCGGGGTCTGACCCCTGTCATGGGCCCTCGGGACGGGTCCGCGGAGGCTGCTACTCCCACTCGATCGTCGCGGGAGGCTTCGACGAGATGTCGAGCGCGACGCGGTTCACGCCCGGGAGCTCGTTGATGATCCGCGACGAGATCGTCTCGAGCAGGTCGTACGGGAGCCGCGCCCAGTCCGCCGTCATCGCGTCCTCCGACGTGACCGCGCGGATGACGATCGGGTACTCGTACGTCCGCTCGTCGCCCTGGACGCCCACGGAGCGGATCCCGGGGAGCACCGCGAAGCACTGCCAGAGCTCCCGGTAGAGCCCCGCGCGGCGGATCTCGTCGAGCAGGATCGCGTCCGCCTCGCGCAGGATCTCGAGTCGCTCCCGCGTCACCTCGCCGATGATCCGGATCGCGAGGCCGGGGCCCGGGAACGGGTGGCGCCACACCATCCGCTCGGGCAGCCCGAGCTCCTCGCCGACGCGCCGCACCTCGTCCTTGAAGAGGAGCCGCAACGGCTCGACGAGATCCATGTCCATCTGCTCCGGCAGGCCGCCGACGTTGTGGTGCGACTTGATCTTCGCCGCCACGCCGTCGCTCCCGCCGGACTCGATCACGTCGGAGTAGAGCGTCCCCTGCACGAGGTACCGCACGGCGCCGAGCCGCTTGGCCTCCTCCTCGAAGACGCGGATGAACTCCTCGCCGATCCGCATCCGCTTTTCCTCGGGGTCGTCCACGCCGGCGAGCCGCTCGATGAAGCGGTCCTGCGCCTGCACGTGGACGAGCGGGACGTGGAAGTGGTTGCCGAACGTCTCGACGACCTGCGCGGCCTCGTCCTTGCGCAGGAAGCCGTGGTCGACGAAGACGCACGTCAGCTGATCCCCGATCGCCTTGTGGACGAGGAGCGCCGCGACGGCCGAGTCGACGCCGCCCGAGAGCGCGCAGAGCACCCGCCCCTTGCCGACCTGCGCCCGGATCCGCTCGACCTGCTCCTCGATCACCGCAGCGGGCGTCCAGGCGGGCGGCGCCTCGGCGACCTCGTAGAGGAAGTTCTTGAGGAGATCCTGGCCGTGAGGCGTGTGGACGACCTCCGGGTGGAACTGGACGCCGTAGAGCGCGCGCGCGGAATCCTCGAACGCCGCGATCGGCGTCGACGGCGAGCCGGCGACGACGCGCGCGCCCGCAGGCGGCGCCGTAACCGCGTCGCGGTGCGACATCCAGACCGTCTGCTCCTCGGGCAGGTCGCGGAAGAGCGCCCCCTCGTCCGCGCGGAGCTCCGTCTTCCCGAACTCGGACGACCCTGTCCGCGCGACCTCTCCGCCGAGGTCGAGCGCCATCAGCTGCATCCCGTAGCAGATGCCGAGCGTCGGGATGCCGAGCTCGAAGATCGCCGGATCGACGCGCGGCGCACGCTCCGCGTACACGGACGCGGGACCACCGGAGAGGATGATCGCGTACGGGTTGCGCGCGCGAACCTCCTCGGGCGTGACGCGGTGCGAGACGAGCTCCGAGTACACGCGCGCCTCGCGCACGCGCCGCGCAATCAGCTGCGCGTACTGGCCGCCGAAGTCGAGGACGAGCACGGGCCGCTCCTCCGGAGCCTGCTCCGGGACGGGCAGCCGAACGACCTCAGCGCCGATAGTTCGGTGCCTCTTTCGTGATCGTCACGTCGTGCGGGTGCGACTCGCGCAGGCCTGCGCCGGTGATGCGCACGAACTTCGCGTGCTTCAGGTCCTCGACCGTCGCGGCGCCGCAGTAGCCCATCGACTGCCGCAGCCCGCCCACGAGCTGGTAGAGCACGTTCCGCATCGGACCCTTGTACGGCACGCGCCCCTCGATGCCCTCGGGGACCATCCTCTCGACGTCCTCGACGTCGCCCTGGAAGTAGCGGTCCTTCGAGAAGCCGCGCGCCTTCATCGCGCCGATCGAGCCCATGCCGCGGTACTCCTTGTAGCGCTCGCCCTGACTCATGACGACGTCGCCCGGGCTCTCCTCGGTCCCGGCGAGCAGCGAGCCGAACATCGCACAGTCGGCGCCCGCGCCGATCGCCTTGGCGAGATCGCCGGACGACGTCATGCCGCCGTCGGCGATCAGCGGGACGTCGTGCTGTGCGCACACGCGCGCACAGTCGTAGATCGCGGTGATCTGCGGAACGCCGACGCCGGCGACGACGCGAGTGGTACAGATCGAGCCCGGACCGACGCCCGCCTTCACGCCGTCGACGCCGGCCTCGACGAGCGCATCCGCGGCTTCACCCGTCGCGACGTTGCCCGCGACGAGCTCGACGTCGAACGACGTCTTGAGCCGGCGCGCCATCTCGACGACCGCGTGCGAGTGGCCGTGCGCCGTGTCGAGGACGAGCGCGTCGGCGCCCGCGTCGACGAGTGCGGCGGCGCGCTCCATCGCGTCGGGGCCCACGCCGACCGCTGCCGCGACCCGGAGACGCCCCTGCGGATCCTTCGTCGCGAGCGGGTAGTCGGCGCGCTTCTGGATGTCCTTGACGGTGATCAGACCCGTGAGCCTCCCCTCGCCGTCGACGATTGGGAGCTTCTCGATCTTGTGGCGGTGGAGGATCTCCTCGGCCTCGCGCAGCGTCGTTCCCGCCGGCGCCGTCACGAGCCCGCCGGACGTCATCAACTCCGAGACCGGACGACCCTCGTCGCGCTCGAAGCGCAGGTCGCGGTTCGTCAGGATCCCGACAAGCTTCCCCGCGGCGTCGGCGATCGGCACGCCGGAGATGCGGTAGCGCGCCATCAGCTCGAGCGCGTCGCGGACGAGCGCGTCGGGCGGCAGCGTGACCGGCTCGGTGATCATCCCCGCCTCGGAGCGCTTGACCCGGTCGACCTCCGCGACCTGCTCGGCGATCGAGAGGTTCCGGTGCACGACGCCGATCCCACCCTCGCGCGCGAGGGCGATCGCCATCGGCGCCTCGGTCACGGTGTCCATCGCGGCGGAGACCACGGGGAGCTCGAGCCGGATGCCGCGCGAGAAGCGCGTCGCGGTCGAGACGTCGTTCGGGAGGACGCCGGACTCGGCCGGAACGAGCAGGACGTCGTCGAAGGTGAGGCCCTCTTTGGCGAACTTCGCCTCGAGCGAGAGGAGCCGCTCGAGGTCGAGTCGTCCGAGTTCCAGGCCTTCCAAGAACCGCAGCCTACCAACGGCCTCCGACGACAACGAAAGCGCAACATCGCCGCAACGAATGCGGAACAGCGCAGGTTCAAAATGGAGGTCGTGCGAGTGACTTCCCCTCCCTCGCACGCTGACCCTCGGCGCGTAGTCGGCGGGCGTTCCGGGTGCCGCCTCCACGGCACAGAAGGGCGTCCGCCGTCGCGCTGCGCCCGGCGCGCGAGGACGAGCCCCGCGCGCCGGCCGGTGTTGCTCTAGCGGTAGACGACCTCGTCGTCGCGGACGGTGCGCCGCCCGTGGAAGCCGCCCCAGCTAGACCAGAAGA
The DNA here is from genome assembly GCA_035718485.1 of Gaiellaceae bacterium. GTDB lineage: Bacteria > Actinomycetota > Thermoleophilia > Gaiellales > Gaiellaceae > JACCTU01. Next base: position 4,594 of record DASTHC010000075.1, on the reverse strand, counting down.
TGAGCGAGAGCAGGCCGCCGATCGCGCCCACGATGAGCAGGATCCAGCCGATCGTCTGCAGCTCGAGCCCGCTGACCGTGACGTTGACCGCCCAGATGAGGATGGCTCCGATCGCGATCAAGAGAAGACTTACGCCGATACCCATTTTCCGTGTGTCCTTTCGGTTGCTCGCAGGTGTAACGGCGAAGCAGCTCCGGCGGATACGCCGATTTCCAGCGCCTTTCTACGACTGGACCGGCTCGAGCTCGCTGACCTCTACCTGGCCCGTGAGCCGGTTCGCCTCCCGCGGCTCGAAGCGGCCGGCACCGACCTCGAGCGTCGACGCCGAGGCGGCCGCGACCGAGTACTTGAGCGCGTCCCCGAACGAGCGCTCCTCGAGCTGCGCGGCGAGGAACGCGGCGGTCAGCACGTCGCCGGCGCCGACCGTCGAGACCGGCTCGACCTGAGGCGCGACGGCGTGGAAGCGTCGCGACGGGCGCTCATCCCGGTTCAGCCCGTAGCAGCCCGTCTCGAGCGTGATCAGCACCGTCCGCGCACCGAGCTCCGCGATCGAGTCGAGCGCCATCGCGAAGTCCTCGTCCTCGAGCTCCTGGCCGACAAGCGCCTCGGCCTCGTGCTGGTTCGGCGCCACGAGCGACGGCTCGGCCTCGAGCCCGAGCCTGAGCGGCTCGCCGTCCGCGTCGAGGACCGTGCGGACGCCGGTGCGGTTCAGCTCGCGGATCGCCTCGGCGTAGAACGACTCCTGGACGCCGCGCGGCAGCGAGCCGGCGAAGACGACCGCGTCGGCGCCGCGCGAGAGGTACCGCAGCTTGTCGCGGAGCATCTCGAGCTCGTCGGGCTCGACGTGTGGACCCCACTCGTTGATCTCGGTGAACGAGTTCCCCATCGGGTCGACGACGGCGGTGGACGTGCGCGACTCGTCGGCGATGCGCACGAAGTCGTTCAGGATCGCCTCGGACGTCAGCTCCTCGACGATGCGGGTCCCCGTGCGGCCGCCGGCGAGGCCCGTCGCGACGACGGGCACGTCGAGGCGCTTCAAAGCGCGCGCCACGTTGAGACCCTTGCCGCCGGCAAGCGTGAGGCCCTGGCTCGCGCGGTGGCGATGGCCCTGCTGGAAGTTCGGGACCGAGAGCGTGCGGTCGAGCGCCGCGTTGAGCGTGACGGTGACGATCACGGCCAGACGCTCGAGACCGCCTGGCCCGCGTACCAGGACGCACGGTCGACGACCCCCGGCTTCGCGACAGCGCGCGACGCGACGAGCGGCGAGCTCGCGACGAGCCGCGCGCCGTCGTAGACGCGCACCTCGCCGAGGCGCTGGCCCTTCTTCACCGGCAGCTCGACAGCGGTCGACGCGACGACCCGCTCGCGGAGCGGCCGGCCGACGCGGACGGAGCGGACGACCGAGCGCGGCGCGACGAGCGCGACCGGCTTCTTGCCGAACCCGACCTCGGCGCGCGCGTACTCCCGCGTGCTGTCGACGACCGGAGCCGCCGCGTACCGTGAGAGCCCCCAGTGCAGCAGCGTCGCGAGGTCCGCGTTTCGCTGCGAACGCGTCGGGCTGCCGAGGATCGTGGCGTAGAGGATGAAGCCGTTGCCGCGCACGGCCGCGACCTGCGACCACCCGGCGGCGGCCGTGTGGCCGGTCTTGACGCCGATCATCCCGGGGAACGTCCCGAGCAGGTCGTTCCACGTGTGCAGCTGGCGACCGCCGGAGATCGTCGCGTTGCGGTCGTCGACGATCGAGCGGATCGTCGGGTTGCGCATCGCCGCGCGGGCGAGCAGCGTCACATCACGAGCGCTCGACACGTGGCCGGGGACGTCGAGCCCGTCGGGACGGATGAAGTGCGTCTCACGCAGTCCGATCGCGCGCGCCTTCGCGTTCATCATGCGGACGAACGCGTTCACGTCGCCCTTCCCGACGTACGCTGCAAGCGCCCACGCCGCGTCGTTCGCACTCTGCACGAGCGCCGCCTCGACGAGGTCGTGCACGGAGATCCGCTCGCCGGCGCGAAGGCCGATCGTCGACTCGCCGACCGCGGCCGCCGACGGCGGGGCGACGACGACGTCGTCGAGCTTCGCGTGCTCGAGCGCGACGAGCACGGTCATCAGCTTGGTGATGCTCGCGATCGGAACGCGCGCGTTCGCGTGGCTGCCGGCGAGCACTTCGCCGGTCGCGCCGTTCTCCACGAGATACGCCTTCGCCGTGACCTGTGGGGGTCCCGCTGCCGCCGGTGCTGCGACGACGAGTGCGGCGGCGACGGCGGCAAGCGCGCGTCCCATCGGTCGGTCAGGCTAGCGGACGCGCAGCTGCTGGCCCACCTGGAGGCCGGTCGGGTCGAGCCCGGGGTTGAGCGTCAGCAGCCGCTCGACCGTCGTGTTGTTGTCGATCGCGATCTGGTCGAGCGTGTCGCCCGCCTGAACCTCGACGAAGACCGGCTTCGGCGCGGCCTGCGTCGTCGTCCCCGACCGGGTCGTCGTCCGCTCGGTCGTGGCGGCCACCGTCGTCCCCACGGTCGTCCCCTGCCCGTCGTCGAGCCCCGCCCGCACGAGCAGCACCGCGATCGTGACACCCGCGAGGAATGCGGCAGGCGCGACCAGCCGCTTCGCGAGCCGCCGGTTCACCAGCCGGAGACGGCCCAGACGTCCGCGCGGAGCCGCGCGGCCTCGGCGCCGGCCGCCGCCCGCCAGTCGGCGGAGCCGGAGCGGTACGCGTAGATCACGGACCGCGAGGCGGACGCGAGCGCGCTCGCCGGCCCGCTCGTGAACGCACGCGCGACGTCAGCCGGGGTACCGCCTTGCTCGCCGATCCCCGGCACGAGCAGGATCGAGCGCGGCATCAGCCGGCGCGCCTCACCCACCTCGCGCGGGAACGTGCCGCCGACGACGGCGCCGACGCTCGAGAGCCCGTTCTCCCCGACGAGGTCCTCGCCCCAGTCGTCGACCAGCTCGGCGACCTGCATCCACACCGTGCGTCCGTCGGAGAGCTTGAGGTCCTGCACGTCGGCGCTGCCGGCGTTCGACGTCTTCACGATGCAGAAGATGCCGGTGCCGTGGCGGCGGCACGCGCTCAGAAACGGATCGAGCGAGTCCCGACCGAGGTACGGGTTGACCGTCAGGGCGTCGCCGAGCGGCGGCTCGCCCTCGAGGTACGCGGCGGCGTAGCCGCGGCCCGTCGAGCCGATGTCGCCGCGCTTGCCGTCGACGATCACGATCAGCTCCGCCGCCCGCGCGTAGGCGCAGACGTCCTGGAACGCGCGGATGCCGTCGGCACCGAGCGCCTCGAAGAAGGCGAGCTGCGGCTTCACCGCGACGGCATATGGTGCGACCGCGTCGACGATCCCGCGGCAGAAGCGCGCGACGGCGTCGGCGGGCGCCTCGCCGCGGAGCTCGACCGGGAACAGGTCGACCCGCGGGTCGAGACCGACGCAGAGCTGGCTCCGCTTCCGGTGCACGGCGGCCGCCAGGCGGTCCGAGAACGCGACCGGTGCGGCTTGGGACTCGACGCGCGCGTTCTGCGCCATGGACGGCCCAAGCGTATGCTCCGCGCCCGACGGCGGCACAGGACATGGCGGTTCAGGTCGTCTCTCCCCGTGAGTGGGGCGCCGCGCCGACGCGGGTCGCCCTGCCGCCGCGCGGCCCGCTCGACCACCTCGTCCTCCATCACACCGCCTTCCCGACGAACCGGATCGGCGGCACGACGTTCGCGGCCGAGGCGGCGCACATGCGCCAGATCCAGCAGTGGCACTTCGCCCGCGGGTGGGCGACGGTCGGCTACCACTTCGTCGTCTCGCCGAGCGGCCGGGTCTTCGCAGCCCGCCCGCCGGACCGCCTCGGAGCGCACGTGCTCGGTCACAACGTCGGCACGGTCGGAATCGCGCTGATGGGGAACTTCGAGGTCGAGCGGCCCACAAAGGCGGCGCTCGACGGCCTCGAGCACGTCCGGCGCAGGCTCGTCCCCGGTGCGGCGGGAAAGCCGCTCCTCGGGCACCGTGACCATGCGGGCCAGAACACCGCGTGTCCCGGCCGCCGGCTCGAGCCGTACGCCGACAAACGCGGAGGGCCGCCTCGCGGCGGCCCTCCGTAAGCCGGTCGTGGCGCCTGCTAGCGGCCGCGAACCGCCGTCTTCAGCGCACTGCCCGCCGAGAACTTCGGGACCACCGAAGCCGGGATCGTCACCTTCTCCGTCGGGTTCCGCGGGTTGACCCCCTGACGCTCCGCGCGATGCTGCGTCGAGAACTTGCCGAAGCCCGTGAAGGTGATCTCGCCACGGCCCTTCAGCGTCTCGGTGATGGTGTCGAGCATCGCGTCGACCGCGTTCTGCGCGTCCCGCCGCCCCAGATTCGCCCTCTCGGCGATCTTGTCAACGAACTCCTGCTTGGTCACGAACGTCCTCCAATCGTGGTCTTTCCGGGTACGGGGGGTCAGCGTATCGAACCGATCGGACGAAAACGGCTCAACCATGCGGTTTTGAGGCGTTTTCGCCCGTTTCCAGCACCTCTGTGGCCCGGAAGAGGGGCCAAAGACGCACCGCATCGCGGGCGAGGGCGTCGATTCCGCCCTCCTCGCGGTCGACGACGCAGACCGCCGTGGAGAC
>DASTHC010000074.1:0-15336 GCA_035718485.1 Gaiellaceae bacterium | reverse complement strand
CGCCGGTCGTCGTGGTCGCTGGTCGGAATCCTGGGCGTATCCTCGACGGCATGGCCGGTGGTCAGCTCGAGGAGCTGAACGCGCTCGTCGGCGCCTGGACGATCGAGGCGTCCCACCCGTCGATCGATGCGGTCGCCCACGGCGAGTCGGTGTTCGAGTGGCTCGAAGGCGAGCAGTTCCTGCTTCAGCGCTCACGCACCGACGTCGCCGACTTCCCCGACTCGCTGATCGTCTACGCCGCCGACGAAGACGACCTGTTCATGCACTACTTCGACTCGAGGGGCGTCTACCGCCTGTACGACGTGCGCTTCTCGGAGGGCGTCTGGACGATGTCGCGCGACGCGCCGGGCTTCTCGCAACGCTTCGACGGCACGTTCGGCGACGAGGGCAACACGATCGACGGTCTCTGGAAGCTGTCACGCGACGGCGAGACCTGGGACGACGACCTCCGGATCACCTTTCGCCGGAAGCCCTAGCCCTCTCGGGTGACGGCAGCGGGAGCCCCGAACGTCTGCAGGACCTTCGGCACGTCGCCCTGGAAGTTCTCGAGGATCGCGAGCGCGACGCGGTCGACCGTCGCCGTGCCGTTCAGTGTGTGCACCGGCTCGAGGCCGCGCTCGCCCCTGAAGCGGATGCCGAGACGGCGTGCCTGGAAGTCGGTCGTGTTCGAGCACGAGGTCACCTCCCGGTAGCGCTCCTGGGTCGGGAACCAGGCCTCGATGTCGTACTTCTTCGCCGCTGGATCGCCGAGGTCGCCGGCCGCGACGTTCACGACGCGGTACGGCATCCCGAGCTCCTGCATCAGCGACTCCTCGATCGCGAGCAGCCGCTCGTGCTCGTCCCACGACTCGTCGGGCCGCTGGTACACGAACATCTCGACCTTGTTGAACTGGTGGACGCGGAACATCCCGCGCGTGTCGCGTCCCGCCGCGCCGGCCTCGCGGCGGAAGCACGTCGAGAACGCGGCGTAGCGGAGCGGCAGCTCGTCGAGCGTCTCGGTCATGTGCAGGCCGGCCATCCCGACCTCCGACGTTCCCGTGAGGTACAGGTCGTCGCCCTCGATCGCGTAGATGTTCGAACGCTCCGTCGGGAAAAACCCGGTGCCGTACATCGCCTCCTCGCGCACGAGCACCGGCGGTATTGCGGGCGTGAAGCCGTGACCGACGAGCCGGTCGAGCGCGAAGCGATAGAGCGCGAGCGCGAGCAGTGCCGTGTCGCCGAGCCAGTAGCCGAAGCGCGCCCCGGAGACCCGCGCGGCGCGATCCATGTCGAAGCGCCCGATCTCTGTGTGCTCCTTCGGGTGCTCGAGCTTCGGGATCTCACCCCACCGCCGGATCTCCTGCGCCTCGTCCTCGGTCTCGCCGTCGGGCACGGAGGGATGAGGCGGGTTCGGCACACGCGCCAGCGCCTCGTCGCGGAGGCGTGCGGCTTCCGTGTGCTCCTCCTCGAGCCGGGAGAGCTGCTCCTTCACGCCGCGGAGCTGCTCGAGCTGCTCCGGCGTCGGCTTGCCCTTCGTCTTCGTCTGGGAGCGCATCTCCGTGACCTGCGTCTCGAGCTCGCGCCAGCGCGCGTCGCGCCGCATCAGCTCGTCGAACGCCTCCGCCGCGCCCTTGCGCGCCACGGCCGCCCGGTAGGTCTCCGGGTCGCTGCGGGCGGCGCGGACGTCGATCATTCCCGCCAGTCTAGGAAGGCTTCGAGCACCTGCGCGACGCCCTCCTCCGAGGCGGGCGGGCACACGAAGTCGGCGGCCTCGAGAACGCGGTCGTGGGCGTTCGCGACCGCGATCCCGTAGCCGGCGGCCTGCACGAGCTCGATGTCGTTCTCACCGTCGCCGAAGGCGACGATTTGCGGGAGGTCGACGCCGAGCAGATCGGCGGCGAACGCGAGCCCTTCGGCCTTCGTGACTCCGGGCGCCGCGAGCTCGAGGAACTCCGGGAGCGACTTCGAAATGTAGAGGCGGCCGTCGAAGCGTTCCTTCAGCTCGACCTCGAGCTCGTCCATCACGGTGCGCTCGCCGACCGCGACGACCTTCGTCGGCGGTCGGTCGAGCCACTCGAGCAGGTCCCCGACGGCGTGGATCGGCAGATCCTGGAAGTCGGCGTACGCACGGGCCTCCGGCGTCACTTCCGAGACGTACAGCTCGTCGTCGACGTACACATTGAGGTGGTGGCCGCCGGCCACGATCGCTGCGATCGCCTCGCGCGCCGGCTTGAGGGGAATCGGCACGTGGCGCACGAACCTCCCGGCTGCATCCGCGACGACCGCGCCCTGGTAGCAGACGATCGGCCCTGCGATCCCCAGGTCCTCGAGGTACCGCTTCGCCGAGCGGTACATGCGCCCCGTGGCGATCACGAACGGCAGCCCGGCGTCGCGGACCGCCTGCACCGCCGCGCGCGTCCGCGGGTGGACGACCCCGTCCTCGGCGATCAGCGTTCGGTCGAGGTCGGACGCGAACGCCGCAACGTCCCGCGGGAAGTCGGGTGGAAGCTGCAGCGCTACTACTGCGAGACGAACGCGGCCACGTCGGCGATCTCCTGCTCGCTCAGGCGATCCTTGAAGGGCGGCATCCCCCCGCCGCCGTTCGTGATCTGCTGAACCGCCGCGTCGTCGCTGACGTTGGCGTCGTCGAGATTCGGGCCGACGCTGCCGTTCGAGCCCGCCGGGCCGAACGTGTGGCATCCGCCGCACCCGGCCGACGCGAAGACCGCCTTGCCCTTGGCCGCATCCCCCCGGGCGGCCGTGCCGCCGGTCTCCTGCGGGAGTGTGCCCTCGACGGTCTCGGGCGTGGCCGTCGTGTCCTCTCCGCCGCCGCACGCAGCGACGCCGAGGACGAAGGTCAGGGCGACGATGAAGAGGACGGCGCGCTTCACGACGGGGATTCTATTCCGACGCGGCGGTCACTCGAAACCGACCAGGCGCGAAGGGCCGCGCAGACCATTGCGCCATACCCGGCGACCTTTGTCGGCGAGTCGTTGACGACGAGGGACACGGCGATCGCCACCAGGAACGCATCGACGACCGCGTAGCGGGGCCGGAGCGTCGCGAAGTAGACGAGCGCGCCCAGCCCGCCGAGGAGGGCGGCGAGCTGCGAGACGGTGGAGGTGGCGATCGACACAGAGCGCTCGGCTCGTTCTCTGAGGACGTGGAACAGATGGCCAGGCCCCTCCGAGACCGCGTCGACGACGTGGCTCGAGCCGCCCGCGACCGCGTCGATCCCGACGAACGCGAGGCCGAAGAGGACGACCGCGCCGAGGGCCCACGGAATCGAGCGAGGGCGGCCGTTCAGGAGCAGCCAGAGCACGGCGAAGCCAGTTGCGAAGACGAGGATCCCGCCGCCGTCCGCACCTGTTCGGCTCGCGCCGACGACCACGAGCGAGAGCAGCGCGAGCGCGACGAGCCGCCAGCCGGCGACCAGCGCGGCCGCGGCGAGCGCCGGGCCGAGCAGCAGCGTCTCGATCATGTTCGTGATGCCGTAGAACCGGCCGCCGCTCCAGGGATGCGGGCCGATTGCCATCAGCGAGTTCGTCTCGGGCGAGAGCGCGAGCACGACGCCGTAGACGCCGAGGAAGACCGGCACCGCCAGCGTCAGCGGCACCCATCTCGCCGCCGCGAACGCGACCGGCACGGCGAGCAGCACGACGATCGGCGTCTCGACCGGCCCAACGAGCTCGAGCGCGCTCGCGAGCAGCGCCAGCCCGATCGCCGCGAGCGGGTAGAGGAGAGCGGACCGAGCGACGAGCGCCGACCGTGTGGCGAGGGCCGCGGCCGCCAGCGCGAGCAGCGCCAGCGTCAGCGCGACCGTCCCTGGAACCTGCGCGTCGCGGGCGTCGCTGAGCCGCTCGTCGAGGTCGCTGAGCTCCTGCTGAGGGTGGTCGCTCGCTTGCCACCGGAGCGGCGGCTCCCGTCCCTGCTCGAGCGCCGCCACGGTCTTCGGGAGATCGGAGATCGCGATCAGGCCCGGGATCCGCGTGCTGTCCGAGGTCAGGATCCCGTGGTAGCCGTCGCCGAGGATCGTGACCTGGTAACGCTTGTCGTTCGGCTGCGCCCCGAGCGGCGGCACCGAGATGAAGAGCTCGAAGGGGCACTGCCCGATCGCGCCGCACGGAGTTTGCGGCAGGCGGCCCAGTCGCTCGAGCGCCTCCTCCCGGCTGACGTCGAGCCCCTGCCCCGGAACGTAGAGGCCGACCGCCCCGCGCCCGCGCACGGCCGCCGGCTGCTCGCCCGTGACGACGAGGGCGTAGACGCGCTGCGCGGCCTCCGCGGGCTGCGCGGTAGCCAACAGGGCCAAAGCTACGATGGACACGACCCTCGCCAAGGAGCAAGGATTCTGATGAAACGACAGGCTTTCGGTCGCGACCGTGGTCTGACCCTGCGGATAATTGCCACGAGCGGGTTGCTCGGGCTCCTCTACGTCGTCTTCGGCGTGGTGCTGATCTCGTACCTCAACGTCGGGATCGTCCCGATGATCCTGATCGTCGGCGCGCTCGCCTTCGTCCAGTACTTCACGTCCGACAAGCTCGCGCTGAAGGCGTCCGGCGCGAAGATCGTCTCCGAGCAGGAGGCGCCTGAGCTGCACGCGATGGTGGAGCGGCTCTGCGCCATGGCCGACCTGCCGAAGCCGAAGGTCGCCATGATCGACACGGACGTCCCGAACGCGTTCGCGACCGGCCGCAATCCGAAGCACGCGGCCGTCGCAGTCACGACCGGTCTCTGGCGGCGGCTCGAGCCGCGCGAGGTGGAAGGCGTGCTTGCGCACGAGCTCTCGCACGTCGCGAACCGGGACGTGCTGATCATGACGCTCGCGGGCTTCTTCGCGACGCTCGCCGGCATCCTGACCCGGTACGCCTTCTTCTTCGGAGGCGGCGGGCGCAGCAGGGACAGTGGTCCGCCTGTCTGGCTCGTCGTGCTGCTCGTCTCGATCGCCACCTACTTCCTCTCGTACATCCTCATCCGGACGATCTCCCGCTACCGCGAATTCGCGGCCGACCGCGGCGCAGCGCTGCTGACCGGTGCACCGGAGAACCTGATGAGCGCCCTGCAGAAGATCTCGTCCGGGATCGCCTCGATCCCACAGCGGGACCTGCGCGAGGTGCAGGCGCTGAACGCGTTCTTCATCATCCCGACGAACGTGAAGTCGGCGTTCGGGGGGCTCTTCCTCACGCACCCGCCGCTCGAGAAGCGTCTCGCCGCGCTCGCGGAGATCGCACGGGAGATGGGCCGACCGGTCTGACAGAGTCCGCGACATCGTCACTCCACCAAGGGGGTTTGATGTCCCGCGAGCTCGGCTTCGCGCTCGGATCGTTCGCCTTCGCCGCGATCTTCCTCGCCTTCGCCAACACCGGTGTCGATCCGGGGGAGAACGGCGGGGGGCGCGAGTACCTGATCACCCTCGCCATTGATGCGGTCGTCGTCGCAGTCCTGTTCTGGCTCGTGCCCAGGTGGGCGGATCGGCCCGACATCCCCGCGCTCGTGCTCGCGGCGCTCGCGGCCGTTACCGTGGCGGTCTTCTTCCTCGGCTTCCCGGCGCTCTTCGCCGGTGCGGTGGCGTACCTCGTGCTCGGCGTCTCGCCGAGGTCGACCCGTGCGACCGTCGCACTCGCGGTCGCCGGGCTGGCGGCGGCCGCGTTCGCGGTGCTCTGCGTGGTCGGGTGAGCCGTTGGGCCTGACGGACGTCCTCTTCGGCCGCAAGAAGCTCAAGGAGGCGAAGGGCGAGCGGCTCTTCGCGATCTCCACCGCGCGCGTCACGCTCGAGGTCGAGCTTGGGCTGAAGCCGGGACGGCGGGCGGCGGTCGTCTTCAAGCCGCTGTCGTCCGGCGACTTCGTCCGCGTCGAGAACGAGACGCAGGAGCTGCTCGACGTCGCCGCACGCGACACGGCGTCGAAGGTCTCGCGCACCGAGGACGAGTTCGGCTTCAACTGGATCGTCGTCGAGGACGACGACTTCGAGGACCTCGTCGCGACAGCGCACCTCGTCGCCTCGGAGCTCCAGGCGCGCGGGTTCGGCGAGCAGCTCCTCGCGGCGGTGTTCCGCTTCGAGGGCGCCGAGCAACCGGTGTACTTCATCTACGGCTTCAAGCGCGGTGCGTTCTGGCCGTTCGTGCCAACCGGGAAGGACAAGGAGCGCGACAACGCCAAGGAGCTCGAGCTGAAGGCGAAGCTCGAGCACGAGCTGCCGATCGAGCAGGACCTCACCCGCTGGCTTGCCCTCTTCGACGCTCCTGTCTGAGGTTCTGCCGGAGTACGACTTCCGCGAGCGGCACGCGCGGCGAGTCGAGGCACCGCCGGAGCACGTCTTCGCCGCCGTCCGCGGGCTGAGCGCCGACGACACGCCGGTGGTGCGGATCCTGTTCCGGCTCCGAGGGTTGCGCGGCGACGCGTCCCGGCCGATCTTCGAGCAGATGGGCCGGCTCGGCTTCGAGGTCGTCGCGGAAGAGCCCGGGCGCGAGATCGTCGTCGCGGCGATCGGACAGCCGTGGAAGCTTCGCGGGGGAAGCCGGCCGCGCGGCGTCGACTTCCGGACGTTCGCCGAGCCGGGCTACGCGAAGATGGTGCTCGCCTACAGGTACGAGAACGGGACGCTCTCGACCGAGACCCGCGTGCAGCTGACCGACGCGCACGCTCGCCGCTCGTTCCGCCGCTACTGGCTCGTTGTCCGCCCGTTCAGCGGGTTGATCCGGCACGCATGGCTGCGGGCGATCGCCCGCCGCGCAACCGACTAGGGAGGGCTTGGCGAAACACGCGCTGTGCCGCCGGGCCGCGCTGGGCGGCGCGATGCGGCGTCCTCAGTCGCGCCCGTATCCAGTGGATACGAACGCTCCCTGCGTCCTTGCCTCGCACCACCCATCGCACCCCGGCAGCGAGGCCCGTTCCGCCAAGCCCTCCTAAGCGTCGAGCTGCTTCTGGGTGTCGCCCGCGCCGACCTCGGCCTTGAGCCGCTCAAGCTCCCGGTCGACCTGGTTCGACGCCTGGATCTGCTCGAGCTCGCGGTCGAGCTGCGTCTTGTTCCCCGCGGTGATCTCCTCGAGCGTTCCGGCCTCGATCAGCTCCTCGACCGCCGACGCGCGCGCCTGCATCTGCTCCGTCTTGTCCTTCGCGCGCTGGATCGCGAGGCCGGTGTCGGCCATCTGGTCGCCGATCCCCGTCGCCGCCTCGCTGATCCGGACCTGCGCCTCGGCGGCCGAGTACTGCGCCTTGATGACTTCCTTCTGGGAGCGGAACGCCTCGACCTTGGCCTGGAGCTGCTTCTCGGAGGCGACGAGCTTCTCCTGCTGCTGCTCCAGCTGCGCGACCTGCTGGTCGAGGTCCTGGAGCTGCTGCTGGACGAGCGTCTTCCGCTCGAGCGCCTGGCGGGCGAGGTCCTCCCGGCCGGCGGCGAGCGCGTCCCGGGCCTGCGTGTCGAGCTTGACGACGTTCTGCTCGAGCTGGGCGGTCTGCATCGTGAGCCGCTTCTTCGAGGTCGTCACGTCCACGACGCCGCGCTTCACGTCCTGGAGGAGCCGGAGCTGCTGCTCGTACGAGTAGTCGAGCGTCTCCGCGGGGTCCTCCGCGCGGTCGAGCAGCCTCGAGAACTTCGCCTTGATCACAGTCGCGGCACGTGAGAGCAGACCGGCCATCGTTCCTCCGTCGTCGGGTTCCCGGTTAGCCTACCCACGTGCCCGTCGAGAGAAGCATGCATCCGGAGTGGCTCTCGAACGCCTACCTCGTCTGGGACGAGGGGACGCGGGAGGCGTATTTCGTGGACAGCGGAGCGCCGCTCGAGCCGCTGCTCGAGGTGGTCGAGCGGGAGGGGCTGACCGTGACCGCGCTCCTCACCACCCACACCCACTCCGACCACGTCGCGGGCGACGGCGAGCTCCGGCGCCGGTTCGGGGTCCGCGGCACGCAGGAGGTCGAGTGGGCGGAGTCGCTCCCGACGCCGGGCCACGCCGACGATCACGTCACCTTTGTCGTCGGCGACCTCTGCTTCTCGGGCGACCTCCTCTTCAAGGACGCCGTCGGCGGCGGCGACGCCGCGCTCGTACGCGAGTCCGTGCTGAAGGTGATGGATCTCCCCGACGACACGCGCGTGCTCCCCGGCCACACCGAGGAGACGACGATCGCGCGAGAGCGCGAGGAGAACCCCTTCCTGCGCTACTGGCTCGGGGCAGCGCCGTCGATCGACGACGCGGTGCGCGTCGCCGGCGAGGACGCGACGCTCGTCGTCTGGTCGCCGGACTACGACGGCAAGGGCAAGGCGCTCGTGCGGATGGCCGACGGCACGGAACGGATCGTCGGCGGCTCGCGCGTCGAGCGGTCGTGATCCCCGAGCCGTACGCGCCTGCGCCCGTGCGCTACGACGACATGCCCTATCGTCGTACAGGGCGGAGCGGGCTGCTCCTTCCGGCCGTCTCGCTCGGCCTCTGGCAGAACTTCGGCTCGGAACGTCCGCTCGAGACGAGCCGCCCCATCCTGCGCCGCGCCTTCGACCTCGGGATCACGCACTTCGATCTCGCGAACAACTACGGGCCGCCGTACGGCTCCGCGGAGGAGACCTTCGGATGGCTCTTCGCGCAGGACTTCCGGCCGTACCGCGACGAGCTCGTGATCTCGACGAAGGCGGGCTACGACATGTGGCAGGGGCCGTACGGCGAGTGGGGCTCGCGGAAGTACATGCTCGCGTCGCTCGACCAGTCGCTCTCGCGCATGGGTCTCGACTACGTGGACATCTTCTATTCGCACCGGCCCGATCCCGAGACGCCGATCGAGGAGACGATGGGCGCCCTCGACACGGCGGTGCGGCAGGGCAAGGCGCTCTATGCCGGCATCTCGTCCTACTTACCGGAGGAGACGCGTGCGGCCGCGGCCGCGCTGCGTGACCTCGGGACGCCGCTCCTGATCCACCAGCCGTCGTACTCGATGCTGAACCGCTGGATCGAGGACGGCTTGCTCGACGTGCTCGATGACGAGGGAGTCGGGTGCATCACGTTCTCCCCGCTCGCCCAGGGCATGCTGAGCGAGCGCTACCTCGTCGAGATCCCCGAGGGCTCGCGCGCGAGCCGGAACGAGACGTTCTCGCAAGATCAGCTGAACGAGCAGACGCGGGCGAAGATCGCAGGCCTCGCCGAGATCGCGTCGCGCCGTGGGCAGAAGCTGCCGCAGCTTGCCCTCGCGTGGACGCTCCGGGACCCGCGGGTCACCTCGACACTCGTCGGCGTCAGCAGCATCGAGCAGCTCGAGCAGAACGTGGCGGCGCTCGAGCGCGCCGACTTCACGGACGACGAGCTCGCCGAGATCGACCGGTTCGCGACCGAGTCAGACGTCAACATTTGGAACACGATTAGCTAACCGGCTCCGCGGACAAGGCGTCCTAGTGAGTGTGACGAGCGGCCGACACGGGATTGGCGGCGGCCTGCACTCGGGTCGCGTGAAGCCGACGTCCTTCGGCGGCGCGCCCGACGCGACCTGGGCGAGCGCGGCGGAGTCGCTTCTGACGCAGCTCGTCGCCTCTGCGGCACGGGTGGAGGACGCGCGTCTCGGTCGCGCGAAGCCCTGGCTCCGCGACGTCCACGAGTTCGTCCGCGAGAGCGCGCCCGAGCGCTACTCGCTCGGCGACCTCGCCAAGCGTGCGGGTGTGCACCCGGTCCACCTCGCGCGCTCGTTCAAGAGGACGTACGGCCAGACCGTCGGCGAGTACAACCGCGCGGTGCGGCTCGACTGGGCCGCCCAGCAGCTGACGAGCGACGTGCCGATCTGCAGGCTCGCGGTGGACGCCGGCTTCGCGGACCAGAGCCACTTCACGCGCGCGTTCCGCCGCCACACGGGCGTGACGCCCGGGCGCTACCGCGCGCTCGTGCAGCGCTAACGGCGTACCAAAGCTCGCTCACGTGGTTCAAGACCCGGCGCCGCGGGCGGCTTTACGTTGAGCACGGCGATGGCGACGTACGTTCTACGGCGCTTGCTCTACAGCATCCCGGTGCTGTTCGCGTCCACGTTCCTGATCTTCACGTTCGTGTCGGTCTCCGGCGACCCGCTCGCGCAGCTCCGGATGCAGCCGGGCGTCGACCGGGGCACGGTCCAGAACATCGTCGAGCGCAAGCACCTCGACGAGCCCGTCCCCGTGCGCTACGGCTACTGGCTGCGCGACGCCGTCACGAACAAGTTCGGCACGACGCTGCTGGGCGACCGGCCGATCTGGCCGGAGCTGAAGCGCGTGATGGGCAACACGCTGCAGCTCCTCGTCGCGGCGCAGATCCTCGCGCTGCTCGTCGCGATCGCCGTCGGCGTCTACTCGGCCATACGCCAGTACTCGGCGTTCGACTACGGCGCGACGACGTTCAGCTTCCTCGGTCTCTCGACGCCGGAGTTCTGGCTCGCGCTCATGCTTCAGGTGCTCGTCGTGAACATCTTCCTCGCGACGGACGTCCGCGTCTTCTACGTCGCGGGGCTCAATTCCGTCGACCCGAGCCACGTCGTCCTCGACCGCATCCAGCACCTCGCACTGCCCGTGTTCGTGATCGCCGTCGGGAACATCGCCGCGTACAGCCGCTTCATGCGCGCGTCGATGCTCGAGGTGATCAACGCGGACTACGTGCGCACCGCCCGGGCGAAGGGCCTTAAGGAGCGTGGAGTGATCATGCGCCACGCGTTCCGCAACGCGCTCGTCCCGCTCGTCACACTCGCGGCGCTCAACTTCGGCGGCCTGATCGGCGGCGCCGTGATCGCCGAGACGATCTTCCAGCTCGACGGGATGGGCGCCTACTACATCACGGCGCTCGGCGAGGCCGACCCATACCCGATCATGGCGTGGCTCTGCATCACCGCCACGATGATCGTCGTCGCGAACCTCATCGCCGATCTGGTCTTCGCCTGGCTCGACCCGCGCGTTCGCCTGACCTGAACCGTCAGAATGCCGCGATGGACATCGTCGACCCGCGCCTCGAGGAGTACGCCGCCGCGCACACCACGCTGCCGGAGCCGCTCCTCGCCGAGCTCGCGGCCGAGACTCAGGCGAGCCTGCGGTCCCCGCAGATGCTCACGGGGACGATCGAGGGGCGCTTCCTCGAGCTCCTGGTGCACGGGATCCGGGCCCGGCGCGTGCTCGAGCTCGGGACGTACTCCGGCTACGGGACGCTCTCCATGTCGGCGGGGCTGCCGCCCGACGGGCGGATCGACTCGTGCGAGATCTCCGAGGAGCATGCCGCCGTTGCGCGCAGGTACATCGAGCGGGCCGGCCATGCGGACCGCGTGACGGTGCACGTCGGACCTGCGCTCGACACGATCCGCGGGCTCGAGGGCGAGTGGGACTTCGTCTTCATCGACGCCGACAAGGAGAACTACGTCGCCTACTACGAGGAGGTCCTGCCGCGCCTCTCGCCGACCGGCCTGATCGCCGCCGACAACACGCTCTGGAGCGGCCGGGTCATCGACGAGTCCGACGACGAGGAGTCGACGCGCGCGATCCGGACGTTCAACGAGCACGTCGCTGCGGACACGAGGGTTGTGTCCGTGATGCTGACCGTCCGGGACGGCGTGACGCTGATCCGCCGCCGCTGACCGCGGCTACACTGAGGCCCTCGCGGGGCTATAGCTCAGTTGGGAGAGCGCCTGGATCGCACCCAGGAGGTCGCCGGTTCGAGTCCGGCTAGCTCCATCGGAAGAAATCCCCGCTATTGCGGTAAACGTGCACGCGGGGATGATTCATTGACGTCACTCCGTTCTACCGTCCTGCTACCAACACGTGGTTGGGCAGGTGCGTGAGGTTTTGGATCTGACCTGGGCCGTCCTGGTCAATCCGTTCTACGCGATCACTACCCCTTAGCCGGGCTCGCAGAGTTGATGATGCATCGGCGTGCTGAGGTCTAGCGACGCAGAGAGACCCGCCAGGGCCGCCTGCCTGGACAATGGCGGTGCAGATCCAGGCAACAACCGGCGTATCCTTGGTCGGTGACGGTCTGCACAAACTGCGGGCGACCGAACAACGACGAGGCGCGCTATTGCTCTGCTTGCGGCTGCGAGCTCGCCACTGCTCTCACGCCTCGAGCAGAGCGGAAGGCCGTAAGCGTTCTCTTCTGTGACCTCGTCGACTCGACCGCCCAGGCGGAACGACTCGACCCGGAAGAGGTACGCAGAATTCTCGCCCCGTACTACGCCCGCGCTCGCGAGGAATTCGAACGCCACGGTGGCACTGTGGAGAAGTTCATCGGCGACGCTGTGGTCGCGTTTTTCGGTGCGCCGGTCGCACACGAAGACGACCCGGAGCGGGCAGTGCGCGCAGCGCTCGCCCTGCGCGACTGGGTCGTAGAGCACGCGGAGTTTCGTGTCCGGCTCGCGGTGACGACGGGGGAGGCGCTCGTGTACTCCGACGTACAGCCGCTCTCGGGTGAGGGGCTGGCCTCTGGCGACGTGATCAACACCGCAGCACGGCTGCAGACGGCGGCCAAACCGAACGCGGTGCTCGTCGACGAAACGACCTTCCGCGCCACCAACGACGTAATCGCCTACCGGCGCGCGGGGCCGGTCGTGGCGAAGGGCAAGGCCGCTCCGGTCGCGGCCTGGGACGCCATGCGGCTGCTCGCTCCGGTCCGGCCGGCGCGCCCTCCACGCGCGACGTTCGTCGGCCGAGCGAACGAGCTCGCGATTCTCGAACACGCACTGGCAAGCGCGCGCACGGAACGCGCGGTTCGGCTGGTGACGCTCGTCGGAGTGCCCGGCATCGGTAAGAGCCGGCTCGTGCACGAGCTGTCCCAGACGATCCAGGGCGACCGAGCCGACGTGAGCTGGCTCGAGGGCCGCTCGCTTCCCTACGGCGCCGGCATCACGCTCTGGGCGCTGGGCGAGATCGTCAAGGCGCAGTGCGGAATTCTCGAGACCGACGCGGCCGACGAAGCCGCCCGCAAGCTCCGGGCGACTGTCGCTGCCGCGCTCGTCGAGTCCTCGGACGCCGAGTGGGTGCTTTCGCACTTGCGGCCGCTCGTTCTTGGTGCGGACGAGCAGAGAGCCGGGGATCGACAGGCCGAGGTGTTTGCCGCCTGGCGGCGCTTCTTCGAGGCGCTCGCGGCGCAGCGTGCGCTCGTCCTCGTGCTCGAAGACCTGCACTGGGCGGACGACACGCTTCTCGACTTCGTCGAGTACCTGGTCGAGTCGGTGACCGACGTTCCGCTGCTCGCGATCGCGACAGCGCGGCCGGAGCTGCGCCAACGGCGGCCGGGCTGGGCTGCATCGCTTCAGGGCGCCGAGACGGTGCTGCTGGCGCCCCTCTCCGACGCGGAAACAACCCGGCTGCTGAGCGATCTGCTCGAGCGCCCGCTCGACGACCGGGTGCTGCGGACGAAGCTGCTCGAGCAGGCGCGCGGCAACCCGCTCTACGCCGAGGAGTATGGCCGCCTCCTGGCGGCCGGACCGGACTCGGCGACGGAGAGCGCGCCCGAGGCTCTGCAAGCGATCATCGCGGCCCGACTCGACGGACTCGAGATCGAGGAGAAGACGCTGCTCCAAGACGCGGCCGTGCTCGGCACTGTCTTCTGGGGAGGCGGCCTCGGCGCCCTCGTGGAACGAGACCGCTGGACCGTGGAGCAACGCCTGCTCGGGCTCGAGCGGCGGGAGTTCCTCCGCCGGGAACGGCGATCAGTGGTCGAGGGTGACGATCAGTACACGTTCGCGCACGAGCTGATCCGCGAGGTCGCCTACGGCGCCATCCCGCATGGAGAGCGGGCTGGCAAGCACCTGCGCGCCGTCGAATGGATCGAGTCGCTGGGACGGACCGACGACCACGTCGAGCTGCTCGCGCACCACTGCCTGCGAGCGCTCGACTACACGGCGGGCGAGGACCCTCGGCTTGTCGAACGCACGCGAGTCGCGCTCGCCGAGGCCGGCGACCGCTCCGCAGCGTTGAACGCGTTTGCGCGGGCCGCCGAGTTCTACGCCGAGGCGACCCGGCTCTGGTCTGCGGAGAACGAGCCAGGGCGGGCGCAGCTCGTGTTCCGCCACGCGTCCGCCTTGTACCTGACAGGCGACGCAGAGGCTGAACGTTCGCTCGAGGCGGCGAGTTCCCTACTCCTTCAAGTCGAAGATCTCGAGACGGCAGCCGAGTCGGAACTGCTACTGGCAGAGCTGTGGTGGCTACGCGGCCGCGGCGATCAGCTCGACGAGCATCTCGAACGGGCAATGACACTTCTCGATGGTCGCGCTCCGACGGCAGCGAAAGCACGAGTCCTTGCCTCGATCGCGCGGTACCGGGTGATCGCGGGAGACCTTGAGGAGGCGATCCGGGTCGCACGCGATGGGCTCGCGCTCGCCGACCAACTCGACCTCGCCGCGACTCGGGCAGACGCACTGATTTCGCTCGGAACCGGACGGGCAGGCAGCGACGCCGCAGCCGGCAGAGCGGACGTCGAGCGCGGAATCGCACTGGCCCTCGAGGCCAACGCGTTGGCCGTGGCCGCCCGCGGTTACAACAACCTGGCGACGATCTCGGACGACGTGGGTGAAAGCATCGAACTTCTCGTCCAGTCTCTGCAGCTGTACGAGCGAGTCGGCGACCGCGAGCGCGCACGTTTCACTCGCGCGCACTTGGCGGCTTCGATGTGGGAGTACGGCCGATGGGATGACACGCTCGCGATCGCCGACGTCTTCCTCGACGAGTGCGAGGCCGGGCATCTGCACGTTCAGGAGGCAGGGGCGCGCACGATCCGAGCCTGGATACGCCTCGGCCGCGGGAATTCGGAAGGCGCGCTCGCGGACACCGAGCGCGCGCTGACCCTCGCCCGCGACGACCAGGCGACCGAAGAAGTGGTCGAGCACCTGACGTACACCGTCTCGCTCCTGGTGGCGCTCGGACGGATCGAACAGGCGCGGGAGATCGCGGATGAGATCCTCGCTCGCGGGCCGACGATCGTCGCGCGTCACGGAAGCGACCTCATCTTCGTCGCCGACCAGATCGGACGAGGCGACCCAGTGCGAGACTGCCTCAAAGCG
The DNA here is from genome assembly GCA_035718485.1 of Gaiellaceae bacterium. GTDB lineage: Bacteria > Actinomycetota > Thermoleophilia > Gaiellales > Gaiellaceae > JACCTU01. The sequence continues at coordinate 384 of DASTHC010000074.1, read as the reverse complement.
ATGCAGCCAAGAGCGGGCTACCGGACTATCGCGCTCGAGCTTGCGATTACCGGCGACCTCGTCAGGGCCGCCGAACGCGCGCAGGCGGCGGGGTTCAGATCGACCGGGGCGTACATCCGAACAGAAGCCGGCCGACAGCTACTCGAGAAGGGTTTGCACGCGCAGGCGAACGAGCAGTTTGGCGAGGCGCTTGCCTTCTACGACTCGGTGGGTGCGACCAAGTTCATCCACGAGATCCGCCAGGCGGTTGCGACGAGCAGAACGCCTCTCGGATCGCGCGTCCCTCTGTGACGAACGCGTTAGCCTCAGGGCTGAGCCGGCGGCCTCAGCTTCTCCCCATCCCCAGGCCTTCAGATGCGGGCTTGCGGAGAGGAACTGTTGGGG
>DASTHC010000073.1:0-6680 GCA_035718485.1 Gaiellaceae bacterium | reverse complement strand
GCTGGCGCGTCCTCGGGACGCTGGTCGTCACCGGGCTCGCGATCGCCTACATCGTCTGGAAGGTCGACGTCGGCGAGGCGCTGCGGATCCTCGGCGACGCGAGCTGGGGGTGGTTCTTCCTCTCCGCTGGGATCATGCTCGTGACCGTCCTGCCGATGGCGTGGCGGTGGCAGAAGCTGCTCGACGCGCACGGGATCCGCGACCGCGTGCCGTGGCTGACGCGGGCGTACCTGACTGCGTACGCGGCCGGGCAGATCCTGCCGACGTCGATCGGCGGCGACGCGATGCGGATCTTCGAGACCACGCGGCGCCATCCGGGTCGTGGCGGACCCGTCGCCGGCTCCGTGTTGCTCGAGCGTGCGCTCGGCGGCGCGGCGACGCTCGCGCTCGGCGCGGTCGGGCTCGTGCTCGCGATCGGGAACTACGACGTCGGCGCGTACCTCTGGATCGAGGCGCTCTTCTTCGTCGGGACGATCGTGCTCGCGGCCGTCCTCTTCTCGCGTTCGCTCCGGCCGCTGCTCGCGCGGTCGGTGCCGCTACTCCGGCGCGTGCGCCTCGAGCGTCCGGTGCGCGCGGTCTACGAGGCGATCCACTCGTACCGCGACACGCCGCGGCTCCTGTTCGGCGTCTTCGTGCTGACACTCGCGATCCAGTCGGTGCGCGTGCTGGCGATCTGGGCGGCCGCCGAGGCCGTCGGCATCGACCTGTCTGTGCGCGTCTTCTACGTGATGGGCCCGCTCTTCTTCCTCGTGCTCCTGGTGCCCTTCACACTGAACGGGTTCGCGGTGCGCGAGGCGTTCTTCGTCAGCTTCCTCGGCAAGCTCGGCGTGCCCGGCGACCAGGCATTCGCCGCGGGCTTCCTCTTCTTCCTCGTGACCGTCCTGCTGTCGCTCCCTGGGTTGCTGATCCTCGCGTGGGAGAACCTCCGCCGGTGAACGGCGCCGTCGTCGTCGTGACGTACGACGCGATGCCGTGGCTCGAGCGGAGCCTCGCGAGCGTCGCCGGGTACCCCACCGTCGTCGTCGACCACGGCTCGACCGACGGCACCCTTGAGACGGCGAGGCGCTTCGAGCACGTGCGCGTGGTCGAGCAGCCGAACGCGGGAGTCGGAGCGGGGTGGAACCGCGGTCTGGCCGAGACGACGGAGCCTTGGGTGCTCTTGCTGAACGCCGACGCGTGGGTGCTCGACGACGGTCTCGCTCGTCTGCTCGAGTTCGTGGTCGAGCATCCCGAGGCTGCCCTCGTCGGGCCGAAGCTCCTGAACACCGACGGCACGCTGCAGCGCTCGGCGCGCGGCTTCCCGACGCCGTGGCGCCTCGCGACGGAGTTCTTCTTCCTGCGCAAGCTGGCGCCGCGATCGCGCGCGCTGAACGCGTTCTACGCGGCGAACTGGGACCACGCGAGCGTGCGCGAGGTCGAGTGGCTGAGCGGCGCCGCGATGCTCGTCCGGCGCGAGGCGTTCGAGCAGGTCGGCGGGCTCGACGAGGGCTTCTTCATGTTCAACGAGGAGTCCGACTGGCAGTACCGGATGCACGAGGCGGGCTGGAAGGTCGTCTTCTTCCCGGGCGCCGAGGTGGTGCATGTCGGCGGCGATGCGACGCGGCGGGACTGGGGGCGCATGTTCACCGCGCAGGTGCGGAGCCACGTGCGCTTCGTGGGCAAGCACCAGGGCGCGGGTGCCGCCGCGCTGACGCGCGCGTTGCTGATCGTCTCGCTCGCGCTCCGCGGGCTCGCGTTCCGCGGCGAGCGCGGGCGGAGCTACCGGCAGGCCGCGCGGGGTCTCCTGCGGCCGTGATCGAGCTCTACCTGCGGCTCGCCGGGGCGACGCTGCTCCTGCTCGCGCCCGGTGCACTGCTGGCCCGCTCCGCGTCCGGCGCGCTCGTCGCAAGCCTCGCGCTCCTCTTCGGGGCGATGGTCGTCGTGTTCGCGACGGGCTCGTCGATCACGCTCGCGCTCTGGCTGCTGATCGCGGCGGGCGTCGCCGCGCTGCCCTTCGCGCTCAGACGCGGGCGCCCGCGGCCCGACCGGTTCTGGCTCGCCGTGCTCGGCGTCGGAGTCCTCGTCGGGCTCCTGCTCTGGCGCGTGCTGCCCGAGCCCTCTGGCGACGCGCTCTTCCACCTCGCACGCGTCCGCAAGCTGTGGGCGCTCGACGACCTCTCGCTGAACGCCGTCGACGAGTTCGTGGACGGCGGGCTGCATCCGGGCTATGCGTTCCCACTCTGGCACGCGTTCCTCGCGCTCGTCGCGAAGGTCGCCGGCGTCGACCCGACGGACGTCGTCGTGTACGAGCCGGCCGTGCTCACGCCGCTCGCGTTCCTCGTCGTCTACGAGGCGGGGGCGGCGGTGTTCCGATCGCGCTGGCTCGGGGTCGCGACGCTTGCCGGCACGCTCGGGCTGACGGCGTTCGCGTCGGGCTCGGGCGGCGCGCTCCGACTGCTGTCGCTGCCGGCGACCGCGGGCGGACGCTCCCTGCTCGTGCCCGCGACGATCGCGCTCGTCTTCGCGTACCTGCGTCACCCGAACCGGGGGCGCCTCGTGCTCGTCGCGGCGTCGGGGCTGGTGCTCGCGGTCGTCCACCCGACCTACGCGCTGTTCACGCTGCTCGTGCTGGGCGGGTACGCGGTCGTTCGCCTGCTCGTCGCGCCGGGCGAGCTGCGCACGCTCGCGCTCGCCGGAGGCGCGCTCGCCGTCGGCGCGCTCGTCTTCCTCGCGTGGCTCTTCCCGACGGTGCAGGACACGGCGTCCTTCACGCCCTCGGGCGAACAGGTGCAGTCCCGGCAGCACGGGTTCGAGCGGTACCCCGGGCAGTTCATCGTCAGCTCGGACAGCCGGTTCCACCTGAACCCGGAGGTGATCACGCGCGCCGGGCCGGTGCCGCTCGCGGCGCTCTGCCTCGTGCCTCTTGCGCTCTTCGCGGCGCGCAGGCGCTGGGCGGCACTCGTCCTCGGTGGGACGCTCGCCGTGCTCGGCGTCCTGCTGCTCGACCATGTCTTCGCGCCGTTCGCCGACGCCGTCTCGCTCTCGCAGGCGCGACGGCTCGCCGGCTTCCTTCCGATCGGCTTCGCGCTTGCCGGCGGCGCGGCCGTGCTCGCGCGGATGGTCTCGTATGCGCTGCTGCCGCTCGCGCTCGCGGCGGGGATCGCGCTCGAGTGGGCCTGGCCGGGCGACTTCGGCTACCGCCTGAAGGAGGGCGGACCGACGCTCCCGGTGTGGATCGCCGCCGGCGGTGCGCTCCTCGCGGTCGTGCTCGCGGTCGTGCTCCGTCGCCGCCTCCCGACGCTCGAGCGGACGGACTGGCTGCCCGCCGCCGCGTGCGTCCTGTTCGTCGCCCCGCTCGTCGCGACGGGCGGATGGACGCGCCCGCATCCGCACCAGGAGCTCAACCCTGGGCTCGTCGACGCCCTCCGCCGGGAGACGTCGCCCGGCGACATCGTCCTCGCCGATCCGGAGACGTCGTACTGGATCGCGGCCGCTGTTCCCGTCTACATCTCGGTCGCACCGCCGACGCACGTCGGCGACACGAAGGAGAACCGGCCGTACGAGCGCGTGCGCGAGTGGAACGCGTTCGTGCGCGGCGCGCCGTGGCCGGGTCCGACGAACTGGTTCGTGCTCGACCGGATGCGCATCAAGGGGCGGATCTGCGGCCCGCACGTCTACGCGGACACGCGCTACGTCCTCTGCAGGACCGACGCCTAGGGCCGCGCCATCCGCTCCCAGAGGTTGTCGAGGAGCTGCGATACCGGCGTGTACCGCGCGTAGCCGCCGAGCGTGAACGCGCCTGCCGCGAACACCTTCGCGCTCTTCGCCGTCTCGTAGTACGTCATCTGCGCCGTCTTGCCGCGGCCGAGCAGGTTCGGGATCTCGGCGATCACCGACGTGCCGCGCGGCGAGCGCCGAGTGATGTGGTCGATCTCGATCCCGAAGAGCCCGAACCTCGAGCCCTGCGCGAGCCCGGTCCCCGCGAGCAGCCATTCGTTTTGCGGGCTGTGGCGGACGACGAAGGGCGCCTTGCGGTCGCCGTGGTCGTTCGCGAGGTACTGGACGCCGAGGAGCGCGGCCTCCGGCCGCCCGAGGTCCCGCCACTTCGCGACCCGCGTCAGCGTCCGTCCCTTGTGGTCGACACGCCAGAAGAAGTTGTTCGCCGAGAGGAGCATGAGGTTGCCGCCGCGGTTGCAGAACTCGCGCACGAGCAGGTACTCGCGCCTCGTCACGTACTCGTGGTGGCCGGGGAAGACGAGCAGGTCGTACGAGCGCGCGAGCTCGAACGCGCTCGGCGCCGACGCGAGGTCGGAATCCGCGAGGAAGTCGACCGCGCGGTCCTTGCCGGCGCGCTCGCCGCGCGCGAGCCAGATCAAGAAGTTGAGGTCGTATTGGCGGAAGAACGGCGGGACGCCGCGGTCGAGATAGGCGCGTCCGAGGAGCGTGCGGTGCGTCCGTCCCGCGTACCACGTGTCCCCGTAACCGTCGCCGTTCTCGTCGCGGAAGTTGTACGCCTGCCACGTGTACGTGGGCAGCACGACGGCGACGCGGTGCTCGCCGAGCCGCCGCGGCCGGACGACGAACGGCGCGTAGCCGGAGCGGCCGTCCGATCCGGTGAGCTTCGCAAAGTAGACGCCGCTCGGCCAGTCGCCGATCCAGACGCGCAGGCGGCGCGGCTGGTCGCGCCGGTCGCCGCGCTCGATATGCGCAGGCTCGGTCATCGGCTCGCCGCTCATCGTGTCGTTCGCCTTCGTGACGATCCGCTCCGACCCGGCGCGGAACAGCTGCAGCGCGAGCGTCGGCTGGTCGCTCTCGAGCACGAGCTCGGCCGACGTGTTCGGCGCGTAGCTCTCGTGCTCGAACGCGGCGTCGACGCCGAGGACCCGGATCACGGCCTTTCGCGAGCCGCGCGAGAAGCCGTACGTGCCGACGTTGCCGTTGCGGTCGCGAACCGTCAGCCGCACGACGTACGTGCGCGGCTGGATCCATGCGCGAGGCGCCCAGGGAATCGTGTGCCGCCCGCGTCCGAGCCGCAGCGTGCGATCGAACACCTTGCGGCCGCGGTAGCCGAGCGAGGCGACGGTCAGCTTCACCGTCGCCGCCTCGTCGAGCCGGAACCGGACGAGCGCGCTCTCCCGGTAGCCATCGCCGTTCGGGCTGATCGTCGCGAGCAGCGCGCGGTCCCCGAGATAGCGCGTGCCGCCGTTCGTGACGACGAGGCCGCTCACCTGAGGTGCATGGGCATCGTTGGAGGCCGCACTACCGAAGGCGAGCGCAGCGAACGCAACGACGAACGCTGTCCGCACGGGCAACTTCTACTCCGTCGGGCGGACGCTCAGCGCGCCTGAGCGAGCACGCAGACGCGGTACCGGAACAGCTCGAGCTTCGGGCCAGCGACCTTCTCGACGCTTCGCAGCCCGCGGAAGAAGCTCGGCCGCCACTCGCTGCGGACCACCTCGAAGCCGCCCTGCTCGAGCACGCGGCGCATGTGGTCCGCGTCGCGCAGGCCGATGTGCGTCGGGTTCTGCGCGAGCACGAAGTCGCGCTCCTTCATCCGCTCGATCAGATGCCGCGGGTTCGGGGCGTAGATCGCGAACAGCCCGCCCGGGACGAGCACGCGGCGGAGTTCGTCGCACATCGCGACGAACGTCTCGTCCTCGATGTGCTCGACGAAGTCGGCGGCGACGGCCTTGTCGAAGCTCGCGTCGTCGAAGGGGAGGCGCGTCGCGTCGGCGACCTCGAAGCGAAGGCCTTGGAAGAGCTCGCGTGCGCGCGCGATCGCGAGCGGTTCGAGGTCGACGCCGACGGGCTCGGCGCCGAAGGTCGAGAGGTAGTGCGTGATCGCGCCTGCCGCGCACCCGAGGTCGACGATGCGGTCGCCCCGCTGAGGGTCGAGCAGGTCTCGAACGGCCTCGAGCCGGAGCTCCGTCCAGGGCGTGCGCTCGAGGTACTCGGACGCCATCGTGTCCATGAAGCGCTCGTCGTAGCTCGCCGGGGCCTTGCGGAGCTTCAGCATCAGGCGACCGCCTCGAGCGGTGCGGGCTCCGGAGCCTCGATCCCGAGCGCGGCGCGGTACGCGTCGATCGTCGCGCGGGTGACCGCTGGCCACGCGAAGCGATCCGCGACGTCGTAGCGGGCGGCCTGGCCGAGCCGGCGACGGAGCGCCGGGTCGCCGAGCAGCATGTCGATCGCCGCGCGCAGTGCGGCCGGGTCGCCGGGCTCCACGAGAATGCCGGTTCGCCCGTGGCGGACGAGCTCCTTCAGGCCGCCGACGGCGGTCGCGACGACCGGGCGCCCGTGGGCCATCGCCTCGGCGCAAACGACGCCGAAGCCTTCGCTTCGCGAGGGGCAGACGACGACCGCTGCGCGGCGGTAGCGATCGGAGAGCTCGTCGGCCGAGAGAAAGCCGAGCGCGCCGGGGACGAGCGGCCGGAGCGGGCCGTCTCCCGCGACGACGAGGTTGAGCCCCTGTGAGGCCTCCAGAAGCTCGTTCACGCCCTTCTCGGGGCTCAGACGGCCCGCGTACAGCACCTCGGCCGGTTCGGCCTCCTGTCCCCGCTGGACGGGGACGGCGATCCCGTTCGGGATCACCCGGACATCGCGGGCACCGCAGGTGCGGGCGGCCCCGGCGAGGACCTCGGAGACGGCGATCACGAGCCGCGCGCGGGAGACGATCGCGCCGACGAGCCGCGGCGCGCGAC
>DASTHC010000072.1:0-50135 GCA_035718485.1 Gaiellaceae bacterium | reverse complement strand
GACCGCGCGACGGCACGACGCCGTCTACCGCGAGCTCGCCGCCTGACGCTCGCCGCGCAGGCGCTCGACCTCGGCGTCGACGAGGCGCTGGACGAGCTCCTCGAACGTCACGGTCGGCTCCCAGCCGAGCTTCCGCCTCGCCTTCGACGGGTCGCCGACGAGGTTGTGCAGCTCGGCCTTGCCGCGCACGAGCGACTCGTCGATGTGGACGTACTCTCCCTGGTCGAGCCCGACGTGCGAGAACGCGATGTCGACGAGCTCGCGCACCGAGTGCGTGATGCCGGTCGCGACGACGTACTCGTCGCCCTCGTCCTGCTGCACCATCAGCCACATCGCGCGGACGTAATCGGGCGCGTAGCCCCAGTCGCGCCGCGAGTCGAGATCCCCGAGCCAGAGCTCGCCCTCCCGCCCGAGCGAGATCGCGGCCGCCGCGTGGGCGACCTTGCGCGGCACGAACTCGATCGTGCGCCGCGGCGACTCGTGGTTGTAGAGGATCCCGGCCGAGTTGTGCAGGCCGTAGCGGTGGCGGTACGAGCGCGCGATGAAGTGCGCGTACGCCTTCGCGACGCCGTACGGCGTGAGCGGCGAGAGCGGCGTCTCCTCGGTCTGCGGCGACTCGAGCGGCTCGCCGAAGATCTCGCTCGAGCTCGCCTGGTAGAAGCGGATCGCCGGGTCGACGTCGCGGATCGCCTCGAGCAGTGCGGTCACGCCGACCGCCGCCAGCTCCGCCGTGAGGACGGGCTGCTCCCACGACGCCGGCACGAACGAGACGGAGGCGAGGTTGTAGACCTCGTGCGGACGGGTCGCTCGGAGCGCGCGGACCAGGGCGAGCTGGTCGCTCAGGTCGGCCTCGACGAGGTCGATGCGCTCGCGGATCGCGTCGAGGTTGGGGTAGCTCGCGCCGGTGCGGCGGACGATGCCGGACACCTCGTAGCCGTTGTCCAGCAGCAGCTCGGCGAGGAGCGAGCCGTCCTGGCCGCCGATGCCGGTGATGAGCGCCCGTTTCGTCACGCGCGGCGATGATAGGCGCGTGGGGACGCTGACGGACCAGCTCCGGCGCGAGCCGCCGGGCCTCCATGCGGGCGGTTCCGAGTACTGGGGGCTCGCGTGGGAGGCGCTCGCGTGGCTCGAGCGGGAGGTGCGGCCGGGGATGGCGACGCTCGAGACGGGGTCCGGCGCGTCGACGCTCGTCTTCGCTGCGGGCGGGGCGGAGCACGAGGCGGTGACGCCCTCGGTCGACGAGGAGGCTCGGTTTCGCTCCGAGTGCGAGCGGCTCGGGATCGACGGATCGCGCGTGTCGTTCCGGATCGGACTCTCGCACGAGGTGCTCGGCGCGCTGGAGCCACGCGAGCTCGACCTCGTGCTCGTGGACGGGGCGCACGGGTTCCCGTATCCGATCCTCGACTGGTGGCTCGTGGCGCCGGGGGTGAAGGTCGGTGGTCGCATGCTGCTCGACGACGCGTACATGCCACCGGTGCGGGCGCTCGTGGACGCGCTGCGGGCGCAGCCGCAGTGGGCGGTCGAGGAAGCGGCGAGCTTCCGCACCGCGGTCGTCCGGAAGGTGGCGGACGGGCTCCCGTCGTTCGACTGGGAGGGCGAGCGGATCGGCGGCGGGATGGGCTTCGGCTACCTGCCCGCGCGCGAGCGCGCGGTGGCCTCGGCTCGGCAGCGGCTCTTCTCGACGCGCCTCGGCCTGCGTGCAGTCGAGCTCGCGCGGCGACGGACGGGCCTCCGCTTCCGCCGGCGGGGCTGAGCGCGCCGGGCCGCCTGGGTCTGACCCTGGGTCTCGCCCCTCCGAGACATGTCGTTCGTGCCAAGTGTGTGACAAGTCGTCCACAGGGCGTGGCCGGCTGCTCGCAACGTGCGACTGTTTGCGTGTCGCTCGAGGCGGGCTCCGCGCGGAACGGCGTCTCCGCGAAGGGTCGTGTGCGCGCCGATTTAGCTGAGCTCGCGCACGTAGCCCCACGCTTCGCGTAGGCCGCGCGGGCGGAGGAGCGTCAACAGCACGGCGTACACCGCAAGGCCGCCGAGGGCCGCAAGCGCGTCGCTGCTGATCAGGGCGAACGCGCCGAACGACAGCACCGCGAGCCCGCCGACCCACGCCGAGACGCGCACGAGCGAGCTCGCAGCGTCGCCCAGCGCGCGAGGCGAGAGCGCGAGCAGGAGCACCGCGAGCACGCCGAGCGTCGTCACACCCATCGCGAGCGCGAGTCCTTCGAGCCCCCAAAGCGCGCGCAGCGCGAGCGAGATCGGCACGTGCACGACGACTGCGCCGATCGCGACCGGGATCAGCACGCGGCTCCGCTCGAACACGTAGAGCAGCGGAAACGCGAGCGTGAACCCGACCGCGGCAACGGTCCACGGCGAGAGCGCGACCACGAGCCGCGCCAGCTCGTGCCCCACCGCGCCGGAGTACGCGTCGCCGAGCACCGCGCCCGAGATCCGATCCCCCGCGACCGCGAAGACACCTGCCGCCGCCGCGATCAGCGGCAGGCTCAGCCACGCGCCGTGCACGACGTGCGCGACCGCCTCGTCCGGCACGATGTCGCGCCGCGTCAGCTCGGCGGTCGAGATGATCGACAGCGAGGTCGCCGTCGCCGCAACGAGCACCGCCGCGAAGAAGTACGCGTACGAGAGCGACGTCACCGCCCCGACGCCGAGCGCCGAGGCACCGCGCAGCGCGATCAGGAAGAGCACCTGGAGCGCGAACGGCACCGCCGCCGCCTCCCCGAGCAGCGCGAGGCGCCGCCCGACGCCGTCGAACCGGAGCCGCCCCCACGTCCCGCCCAGCGCCACCAAAGGCACGCCGAGCGAGATCGCCGCGTTCACCGCGAGCCCCCAGCCGAGCGAGACGAGCCCGTGCGAGTCCGCGAGCACCACGAACGTGACGAGCCCAGCGACCCCGCCCAGCGAGAACCCGAGCGCCGCCGCCCCGAAGCGCTTCCGCGCGGCGAGCGTCGCCGCCGCGAGCGCCGCGAGCACCTGCCCGATCGCCGCGGCCATGAGCCAGGGCAGCGCCTCTGCGGCGAGCCGGGCCGCCTCGTCCGGCAGCTTCCCCGTCAGAAGCTCCGAGAGCGGATCGCGAAAGACGAGCGCGACGACCGTCGCCGGCACCCCGACGAGCAGGATCGCCGCGGCGTACGACCCCGCCGCCGCCCCGTCGGTCCGGGTCAGCTCGGGCACCGCAGTCAGCCGCAGCGCCTGCGCCGCGAGCGTCACGGTGACGTAGACGGCGTAGGCGGCGAGGAACCCGTCCGTCGCCGCGTCGCGCCCGAACTTCTGCGCCAGGATCGCGGCCGCGACCGCCGCGGAGCCCGACAGGATGAGGCTCGAGACCCCTGTAAGGATTCCGCTAGCGAGGGCGCTCCGGCGTTCGGGCGCGGTAGTCTCTCGGTCGCGGTTCGGCCGCATCCTTCCGATCATGGCGAACAGAAACGACTCGGTCTGGACAGAGGAGTCGCTCGCGCAAGTGCGCGACGAGTTCGGGTCCTACTACAACGACCGGACCGTATTGGTGACCGGTGCGGACGGATTCATGGGCTCGCACCTGACGGAGGCGCTCTGTCAGCTGGGTGCGAACGTCCACGCCTTCGTCCGAGCGACGTCGAGCGGCGCGCTGAACAACATCGGCCACATCCGCGACCAGATCAAGGTGCACTGGGCCGACCTGACCGACAAGCACTCGATCGACCTGCTCGTGCGCCAGCTCAAGGAGGCGCCCGACAAGCCCTACGTCTTCCACCTCGGCGCGCAGGCCCACGTCGGCGAGTCGTGGCACCGCCCGTACGACACCGTGATGGCGAACACGGTGGGCACTCTGAACCTGCTCCAATCGATCGTCGACCACGACCTCGAGCTCGAGAAGTTCGACACCGCGGGCACGTCGGAGGAGTACGGCAACGTCCGCGAGTCCGTCGCGCACCACCATGACTTCGACGAGGAGGGCTCGCTGATCCTGCACGAGCGCTCGCCGATCAACCCGAAGTCGATCTATGCGACTGCGAAGGTCGCCGCCGACTTCCTGACGATGAACTACCACGACGCGTACGGCGTCCCGGGCGTCGTCACCCGCATGTTCAACAACTACGGCCCGCGCCAGAACCCGCGCTACGTGACCGGCACGATCATCACGCAGGCGCTCGAGCGCGAGCACATCGAGCTCGGCGCGCTCGAGCCGCTCCGCGACTTCTGCTTCTGCTCCGACGGCGTGCGCGGGCACCTGATGGTCGCCGCGCAGGGCGTGCCGGGCGACGTCTACGTCTACGGCCAGGGCACGAACGTCTCGATGGCGGACTGGGCCGACATGATCCTCCGGATCGGCGAGGAGGACGGCCACTGGAGCGGCCGCGCGATCGTCACGAACCAGGAGCGCTTCCGCCCCGGCGTGACCGACGTGATGGCGCTCCGCGTGGGCTACGAGAAGCTGAACCGCGAGACCGGCTGGGAGCCGCAGGTCTCGTGGGAGGAAGGGATCCGCAAGACGATCCAGTGGTACGCGGGGAACCGCGACCGGTGGATCGGGCGCGTCGACTGGCTCCCGTATACGGCGCCCACCGTCAAGACGGGATGAGGACGTTGGTGACCGGGGGCGGTGGGTTCCTCGGGACCCACGTCGTCGAGCGCCTACAGGCCGAGGGGATCGAGCCGATCGTCGCGCGCCGGCGCGACTACGACCTCACGCGCTGGGAGGACGTCGAGCGGCTCTTCCACGACACGAAGCCGGAGCTCGTGCTGCACCTCGCGGCCGAGGTCGGCGGGATCGGCGCGAACCGGGCCAACCCCGGCCGCTACTGGTACGCGAACCTGATGATGGGCGCGCACGTGCTCGAGCAGTCACGCCTGCACGGCGTCGACAAGCTCGTCGTGCTCGGGACGGTGTGCGCGTACCCGAAGTTCGCGCCCGTGCCATTCAAGGAAGACGACCTCTGGAACGGCTACCCGGAGGAGACGAACGCGCCGTACGGCGTCGCGAAGAAGGCGCTCCTCGTCGGCGCCCAGACGTACCGCGAGCAGTACGGGCTGCACGCGACGTACCTCCTGCCCGTGAACCTCTACGGCCCCGGCGACAACTTCGACCTCGAGACCTCACACGTCATCCCGGCCCTCATCCGCAAGATGCTCGAGTCGCAGGACCGCGGAGACAACGAGGTCGTGCTGTGGGGCGACGGCTCGCCGACGCGCGAGTTCCTGTACGTCGAGGACTGCGCGGAGGGGATCGTGCTCGCCGCGCTCCGCTACGACGCCTCCGAGCCCGTCAACCTCGGGACGGGCGAGGAGATCGCGATCAAGGATCTCGCAGAGCTGATCGGCGAGGCGACGGGGTTCGAGGGCGAGATCGTGTGGGACACCTCGAAACCGAACGGCCAGCCGCGGCGCAAGCTCGACACGTCGCGCGCGAAGGAGCTGTTCGGGTTCGAGGCGCGCACGCCCTTCCGCGAGGGCATCGCGCGCACCGTGGCGTGGTACCGCGAGCACGCCTCCGCCTATGCGGGTCGCTGAGCGGCTCCGCCGGCCACGCGCGGAGAAGGTCGAGGCAGGGAGCCGGCGCCAAAGTGCCGACGGGGTGACCCCTCTGCGAGTCGGAAGACCCGAACTGCGTCAACTCCGCGGCGAGCCATGGGCGGTGCTTCTTCCGCTGCTGGTCGCACAGTGGCTCGCTCTTGCGGTCTTCGCGCTGCTCGTCCAACGAAACGGCTGGCTCTTCTACCAGGGCGGCGACCAGACCTGGTTCTACACGAGCGGATGGATCCTCGGAAACGGCGCGGTGCCGGAGACGCTCGTCGGATACGCGTGGGCGATGCTCCAGGCACCGGTGGCGGCTCTGGCGGGCCCGAACTTCCTTGCCGGACTTCCGGCGATCGTGCTCTTTCAGTTCTTCGTCCTCGCCCCGCTCGGTGTCCTGCTGGTCTATGGAATCGCTGCCCGTATCGGCGGCCGGGCGGTCGGTTACGGAGCGGCCTCGTTGTGGATCGTGCTGCCGTACCTTGCCGAGCCCCTCTTCGTGGACCGCTACCACGAGCGCTACGTCGAGCAAGTGCTACCCCAGGTCCTGGGCCTGACCGCGTTGGGGGATTACCCGTCGATGATCGCACTGCTCGCCGCGGCGTTCTTCCTGGTGCGCGCGCTCGACTCACATGGCGCAGCCGACGCAGTCGCCTGCGGACTCTTTGCTGGACTCGCAGTGGGAATCAAGCCCGCGAACGGGCTGTTCGTCTTCGCGCCCATCGCGGCGTTGGCGATTCGACGGAGGTGGCGGGAGATCGCGGGCTTCGGTGTCGCGCTTCTGCCGGCGCTGCTCACGCTCGCCCTGTGGAAGCACAAAGGGAGTGGCATCTCACTGCTCGCTCACGACACGATTCGAATCGCTGCGGGCGCCTCGGCCGACGACTACGGGCCACCGACATTCCTCGAGCGCGTCCAACAGTACGTCCCGCTCGACCGCGAGCAGCTCAACCAGCAGTTCCTAGGCTTCCGCGAGTACTTCTGGAGTGCTCGCCTGCTCGAGTTCGGCGCGCTCGCCGGCGTGATCGCTGCGTTCCGGCGATCGGCGGCACACGCAATCTTCCTTGCTGTCTGGCTCGGCGCGTTCTTCGTGGTCAAGGGCTCATCTCCGTCGGTCACGGTCGAAACGGGCAGCTTCTGGCGTCTCTTGATGCCCGCTTTCCCTGCGTACTTCCTGCTGCTCACGTCGATCCCGCTGCTCATTCCGGTCCTCGGCGCCGAACTCCGAGAGCGGTTTCCCATCGTCCATCGACCACTCGCGTGGCGTCGGCCGGTGGTACTGACGTCAGTCGCACTTGCATTCGGTCTTCCGCTTCTCGTTGTCGCCGTCTTGCCGCCTGCAAAGGACCCGGACGCCGCGAAGGTGCCGCTGCGGAGCCTCTACATCCCGATCGACAACAGCTTCCGTGCGACCGTCACGCCCGTTGAAGGCGGCGTTCAGTTGGAGTGGCCGGCGTACGTCGGTTCGCACGCGAACACCTTCTACGTCGTGTATCGCTCGCCGCTCGAGTACACGTTCCCCGCAACGGGACGACGCGTGTCGGAAGGACTGATGTGTTCGGACACCGCCGGCGGTGCGACGGGCTGCTCGCTCGAGATGACGGAGGTCGGGCGTGGGCGCGATCCTCGGTTGTTCGACCGCGTGCCCCGCGGCAGGTGGACGTACAGGGTCGCGGTCGCGGCAAACTGGCTCGACGACGCAGATCAGGGTGACACATTCGTCGTCAGCGCCCCGCTGAACATCAGTGTCGGCTAGGGCGTCGTTCGCGCTAGTCGCCGCGGCGATCGTCGCGGCTGCCGCGGTACCGTGGAGCGACGGACCTCTGCGCCGCCTGGCGGGCGGCGAGGGCGACGGGCCGGAGCCGCGGTTCGACGTCGCCATCGACTCGCATGAGCTGCGGAGCCTCGCGCGCTCCCTTTCGAACGACACGACCTATGCGGTCGATGCCTCGAACGAGCGCCCGCTCGTGCAGGGGAACCTCAAGGCTGCGGGGCAGCTGTATCTCGCCCGGCAGCTGCCGCTGCAAGACCGGCGACAAGCAGACGTCGTGCTCGGCTATCGGGCGGGCCGCGTGATCGAAATCGCGCCCAGATGATCGCGGGCGTCCTTGTCTCGAACCTGCTCTTTGCAGGGGTCGGCTACGCGCTCCTCTGGCGCACGCTGCGCGGCCGTACATGGACGTCGCGCCTGTCCTGGGCGGGGGTCGCCCTGCTCTTGGGGGCAGGTTCCGTCGGCACCGCGGTCTTCTTCGCCGCCATTTCCGGCGCGCGCGCGACGCTCGCCGTCGCCGTTGCGTGCTCGGCAGCGCTCATAGGTGTCGGGCTGCTGTTTCGCTTCGACATACCGGAGCGGGCGACGAACGGAATCAGCCGCATCCAGGCGGCTCTGTTCGGCGTGGTAGCCGGCGTCTGCCTGCTCGGCGTCGTCGGCGGCTTCCGCTCCTCGCCCTGGCTGGACGACGCGTGGGGGATCTGGCTTCCGAAAGGCCTCGCGTTGTGGCACCACGGCCTCGACGAGCGCCTCTTCGTCCCGAACGGCATCTACGTCACCTTCGGCGTCCCCGACTACCCGCTCTGGTGGTCAATCGTGACGAGCCTCGACGTCCAGGCGAGCGTCGGTGGACTGGACGTCCGCGTGATGTCTGCGCAACTTGCGGTGCTCGTGGCGGCCTTCGTCGGCGCCGTCGCCCGGCTTCTGTGGGGCGTTGTGCGTCCGGCGCCGCTTGCGGTCGGTCTGCTCTTGCTGGTGCTCTCTCCCGAGCTCTGGCGGCAGGTCCAGGGTGGCGTCGCTGATCTGGCGCTCGCCATCTACGTCGCGCTGTTCGCACTCGCGCTCGCCGCGTGGGCGATTGAGGGTGCCAAGTGGTGGTTGCTTGTCGCAGCGATAGCAGGAGCGAGCGCCGTGCAGATCAAGACCGAGGGTCTGGGCGAGGTGCTCATCGCCGGACTCGTAGCGGTCGCATTCGTCCCTCGTGCACGGCGGGCCGGGGTCGGAATCGCAACCGGGATCGCAGCAGCAGCGGCGTTGCCGTGGTTGGGCTGGCAGCTCGCACACGACGTTCCGAGCAGATCCCCGCTCGGAGATTGGGTCGATCGCTCCTACCTCGCCGAGCGATCAGAACGACTCGGGCCAACACTCGAGGACCTCGCTTCGCGGTCCCTGGATCCGCGTTCGTGGCTTCTGCTCGTCCCGCTCGCGATCGCGCTGGCGGGGATCGGCTTCATCCGGGACCGCCGACTCGCATGGCTGGCTCCCGTCGTCGGCCTCGTGCTCGGCTTCGTGTTCCTTGTTTGGGCGTATTGGGCGAACCCCGACCCCATCGGGTTCCTTCTCTCGACGTCGGCCTACCGAACCGTAGATCCTCTCGTCCTCACGTCCGCCGTCGCCATCCCCCTTCTCCTGGATCGCCTGTTGCGATGAGCCGTGCGGGCATCGCGGCGGGCCTGTTGACGTTCGCGACGCTGTGCATCGCGCTCGCTGCTGTTTGGACCGCGCCGGAAGCGGTGCACTCGCCGATTCACCCCGAGGGCCAGTGGCGCTGGGTCTTCGTCGCATCCTTGACCCTGTGCTTCCTCGCGTTTCTCGGCGGGCTCTGGGCGCTGCGGCGTCGAGGCGCGCCGCTCGTTCTCGTGCTTGCCATCGCGGCGGGGATCCAGCTCGCGCCACTCGCTTCGCCGCTGCTGATGTCGACCGACGTCTACGGCTACTGGGAGTACGGATGGATCGGTGCCGTCGCCGACGCCAACCCGTACGAGCATCCCCCTCGCGAATACCTGGACAACCCCGCTCACGTCCATCGAGGGGAGTCGTGGACGAACTACGTGCCCTGGTACGGACCGCTGTTCATTGCGGCGAGCGAGGCGCAGGCCGAGCTCGTCTCGTCTCGTGCCGGTGTCGTTCGGACGTACAAGGTGCTCGGAGCACTCGCGATGCTGGCGATCGTCGCGCTGACGGCCGTTTGCGCGCGGCGAAAAGCCTATGCGGCAGCGTTCGTCGGCTGGAACCCGCTGCTCGCGTTCCACTTCGCCGGGGGCGGCCACAACGACGCCTGGATGATGGCGCTGTTTCTCGGCGCGCTGGCGCTCTGGCGGAAGGGCGACCGGAACGCTGCGGGCTTCCTCTGGATCCTCGCCGTCGCGATCAAATGGGTGCCGCTGCTCTGGGTTCCGCTCGACGCGCTGGCGAACCGACGACGGCTGAAACCGTTGCCGGTACTGGGCGTGGCGCTCGGCTTCGCTGCAGTCGCCGCCCTCTCGACCTGGCGGTTCGGGAGCTCATGGCTCCTGTCCTTTACGCCAATCCGAGGACAGATCGGGCTGACGAGCTCGACGAGTGTGCCGTTTCATGTCGCGAGCCTGTTCGACGCGCCCGTGCTCTGGGTCGACCGGGGATTCTTCGTGCTCTTTGCGATCGCCTACTGCTGGCTCCTGGTGGTGGCGTGGCGAGGGCGCTCCAGGCGGGCGCTCGCAACCGCACTGCTGCTCTGCGCCGTGGCCTGGCTCGGGCCCTGGTACGCGATCTGGTGTCTACCGCTGGCCGCGATCGATGAAGACGACGTTGCGGCGGCTCTGGGACTCGGCCTCAGCGCGTTCCTCCTACGGGACGCGCTGCCGATTCCCTGGATCTTCTGAGGCGCGGAATCGTTCCTCCAGCAGTGCGAGCCGCTGCGCGAGGATGGTGCTCTGGTCGGAGAGCCGCGAGATGACCGTCGAGTAGTGCAGCAGCACTAGGAGGATGAAGAGGATCCCGACGGCGAAGAGGATCGCGGGCGGGTAGCCGCTGATCCCGAACCAGCCGGCGATCGTGTTCAGCCCGCCGCGCCAGAGCGACAAAACGAGCAACACGACGCCGGTGAGCAGCCATAGCAGCGCGTAGCGCTCGCGCAGCCTGCGCGAGCGGATCAGCTCGAAGACGACCAGCAGCAAGAGGACGGAAGCGATCGCCGCGGCGATCGAGACGCGGAGCGGGGTCACTCGAGCGGCACCGCCCTGCGCCGGAAGAGCGCGACGAAGATCGCAAGCACGACCTTGACCATGTAGTAGACGGAGCGGACGGCGGTGATCGACGAACGGCCCGACTCGCGGGCGCGCATGGTGACCGGCACCTCCGTCATCCGGAGCCGGTGTTTGAAGACCATCACCGTCGCCTCGGCCTCGGGGTAGTCGTGCGGGTAGTCGGCGGCGAAGAGGCGGATTCCGAGCCGGTTCGCCGCCTGGAAGCCCGACGTCGGGTCGGTGACGCGCTGGCGCGTGAGCGCGGACACGATCCAGGCGAGTAGGCGGATGCCGACGCGCCGGGCCGTCGACGAGCGGTAGCCCTCCCCGCCGATGAAGCGCGACCCGACGGCGATGTCCGCCTCGTCGGCGAGCACCGGCTCGAGCACGGCGCCGAGCTCGCTCGGATCGTGCTGCCCGTCGCCGTCGACGCGGACCGCGACGTCGAATCCGTGCTCCCACGCGTAGCGGAAGCCCGTCTGCACCGCGCCGCCGATCCCGAGGTTGAACGGAAGGCGGACGACGCTCGCGCCGCAGGCGCGCGCGGCCTCCGCGGTGCGATCGGTCGAGCCGTCGTCGACGACCACAACGTCGAGGCCCGGATCGAAGGCGCGCAGCTCCTCGATCACGCGCGTGACGGCAGCCTCCTCGTTGAACGCGGGCACGATCGCGACGCGCTTGAGCGCGCGCAGGCGCGCGTCGACGCCGGAGGCGGCCTCGAGCACCTCGGTCACGCGACCGTCTCCGGAACGCGCAGGCCGATCAGCTCGAGCAGCCGTCGCGCACGGTGCGCATAGGTGTGCTCGTCGAGCGCACGCTCGCGTGCTCTTGCGCCGAGCTCCTCCAGCGCGGCCGGATCTCCGAGCAGCTCGGTGTACGCCGCCGTCGCGCCGTCCGCGTCGTCGACGACGAGCAGCTCGCGGCCCGGCTCGAACCACGTCTCGATGCCCTCGACGGGATTCGAGACGATCGCGGCGCCCGCCATCGCGAGCTCGAACGGCCGCGCCGTCGACGACGCGCGGACCGTCGCGTGCGCGCGACGCGTGACGTTCAGTGCGATCCGCGTCGACGAGATCGCGCGGTTGAACGCGTTGAACGGGATCACGCCGAGCGTCCGTGCGTTCCCGACGTCGCCCTGGAAGTCCTCGCCGCCGAGCGCGAAGTCGACGTCCGGCAGGCGGCGCGACGGCTCGCCGACGAGCTCCTTCATCCACTCGCGCCGGAACTTGTCGCCGTAGCCGTAGAAGAAGACGTCGTGCTCCTTCTCGGTGCCGAGGGGACGGAAGAGCTCCGGGTCCGCGGCCCAGAAGAGCGACTCGGCGCGGCGCGCACCGAGCTCACGCAAGCGGTCGAGCCCGCCCTCCGAGTTCGAGACGACGAGGTCGTACTCGCCCGGGTCGGCGCCGTAGTAGTAGTTGAACCCGGTGTCCATCCCGCCGAACTCGGGGAGGCTCATCGGGACGTCGCCGTCGTAGAAGACGACCGGCACGTGGAACCGCTCGCGCAGCGCCGTCGGGATCCCGCGCAGGTGCGCCATCGGCACGGTGAAGACGAGCACCGCGTCGACGTCGCCCTCACGCTCGAGGATGCCCTCGACGTGGCGCCGCCACCGCGGCGTGACCCAGCGCCAGACGACCTCGCGCACGAGCCTGTCCGTGTCGCCCGGGTCGGCCTCCGCGCGTCGCAGGTAGCGGTCGCCCTTCAGCCGCGCCCAGGCGTCGCGCGCGCGGGCGAAGCTCTCGCCCTCGTAGTACGCCGGGTTCGGCGCGGTGCGCCACCATGGCGACTCGACCGGCCGCCCGCGGTACGGCGTGACGATCAGGTCGACCCCCGCCTCGTAGAGGCCCTTCCAGAGCTGCCACCAGGCAGGCGTGCAGCCGTACCGGAAGTCCAGATCGACGGCGGAGGCGACCGCGAGGATCTTCGGGGCCTTCATCGGGCGAATTCTGGCGAAGCTACCGGCGGCGGCAGGTAAAGACTTTCGTCACGTAGGGAAACTCGAACGTCCCCGCGGGCGCGAGGACGCGGACGCGCTCGAGCAGCGCCGCGCGCTCGTCGTCGGGCAGCTGCGCGACGAAGCTGACGGACGCGGTCCGCTCGACGAGGCCCTCGGCGTCCATCGTCTGCGAGTGCTCGAACGAGCGCTCCTCGACGTCGCCGAACAGGGGCGACTCCTCGAGCGCCTGCGCGTGTCGTCCTCGCTCCGGATAGTCCTCGCCCTTGTACGGGTGGATCGTCTCGGCATACGCCTGCTGGATCGCCTGCGTCTCGTCGCGCAGGTTCCAGATCAGCGCGACGCCGCGTCCCGGCCGCAGCACGCGGTGGAGCTCGCGCGGCGCGCGCTCGGCGTCGAACCAGTGAAACGCCTGCGCGACCGTCAGGCCGTCCGCGACCTCGTCGTCGAGCGGCATCGACTCCGCCGTTCCGTCGACGGCATCCGCGCCCGGCACCGTCTGCTCGAAGAGCGCGCGCATCTCCGCGATCGGCTCGACGCCGGTGACGCGCAGGCCTCGCGCGGCGAGTTGGCGTGCGAACTTTCCAGTGCCCGCGCCGACGTCGACCACGTGCGCGCCCGATTCGAGCTCGAGCGCCTCGACGATCCAGTCGACCGCGGCCGCGGGATAGTCGGGTCGCGCCCGCTCGTACACCTCCGCCGCCTGCGCGAACCCCCGCGCCGACGGGTGGATGCTCAGTACGCCCCTCGCTGGCCGAACACCGCGGGGATCGTCTTGAGCAGAATCGTGATGTCCATCCAGATCGACCAGTTCTCGAGGTAGTAGAAGTCGAGGCGAACGAGGTCGTCGAAGGTCAGCTCGGACCGGCCGGAGATCTGCCACAGGCCGGTGATCCCGGGCAGGACGTTGTACCGCTTGCGATGCCACGGCTGGAGCTTCTCGTAGTCGCGGATCGGGAGCGGGCGCGGGCCGACGAGGCTCATCTCGCCGCGCAGGACGTTGAGCACCTGCGGAACCTCGTCGAGCGAGAAGCGCCGCAGCAGCGCCCCCACGCGCGTCACCCGCGGGTCGTCGCGGATCTTGAACAGCGGGCCCGAGGCCTCGTTCCGCGTCTCCAGCTTGTCCTGGAGACGGTCCGCGCCCGAGAGCATCGTCCGGAACTTGATCATCTCGAACTCGCGCTCGCCGAGTCCGACGCGGCGGTCGCGGTAGAACACCGGGCCGCGCGAGTCGAGCTTGATCGCGACCGCGATCAGCAGCCAGAGCGGCAGGCCGACGACGACAACGAACGTCGCCACGACGAGGTCGAACACGCGCTTCGTCGCCCAGTCGGCGCCGGCGAAGACCGGCGGCCGCAACTCGAAGAGCGGGACGGCCTGGCCGGGGACGTACTCGGCGCGCTGCTGGAGGATCTCGGCGGCGGTCGGCGCGACGCGCACCTGGACCCCGAGCTGGTGCGCCTGCTCGACGAGCCCGACGAGCTGGTCGTCGGTCACGTCGCCGCCGTTCACGATCAGCTCGTGCACGGTCTGCGCGGCGAGCACGTCCGGCAGATCGTCGAGCGTCCCGAGCCGCTGCAGCGGGATCCCGTCCTGCGACGGCGCGATCGCGCCCACGAACTGGTAGTCGATCCCGCCGCGCGCCTGCCCGAGCATGCGCAGCAGGTGGGCGATGTTGTCTCCCTCGCCGATCAGCACCGCGCGCCGGCGCACGCCGAGTATGTGCAGCGCGTCGCGCGTGATCCGCTCGTAGCTCGCGCGGAGGAGGCTGATGAGCGCGGCGCAGGTCACGACGGCGGTCGGCGCGAGGCCGTACGTGCCGAACTCGTGGTCGACGCCCCACGCGAACACGACCGTGACCACGGCGACGAGAACGAGCGACGACACGACCCGGCCCACGCCGGCGCGCCGCTCCCGCTCGGCGTAGAGGCCTGCCTGCCAGAAGACGAGGATCGTGATCAGCGTCAGGAACGGGAGCCATTGCGACTCGGCGTCCCATGGGATGCCCCAGAGCGGCAGCTCGTGCTCGTAGTAGAGCCAGCGGAGCGCGAGCGCGAGGTAGAGGCCGAGCGCGAGGCCGCAGATGTCGATCGTCAGCAGCGCGGCGATCGACGCGAGGCGTCGCGCGAGGGATCGCAGCGGAGGTCGGGCGAGGATCGGGGTTCGCGTCGCCCGGATATCGGACGCGACGGGAGTGCGCTCCTGCTCCGGCGGCGCCTCAGGGTCCGCCGAGGTGATCACGAAGCACGATTCTACTGCTGCCTACACTGGCCTCCTTGGAACGCCTCGAACAGCGCTACCGCGAGCACCACCGCGACTCACGCTCGCCCGACTTCATCTGGGCCCGTCCCGAGCGCACGGCGCTCTTCCGACGGCGGGTCGGCGGGCCCGGCAGGCGTGTGCTCGACCTCGGCTGCCGCTACGGCGCGCTCACGGCGTTCTACGCGGACGGGAACGAGGTCGTCGGCGTCGACATCGACCGCGAGGCGCTCGACGCGGCCGCCGAGCGGCTCGGGATCGAGACCCGGTGGGCCGACCTCGACGAGCCGCTTTCGTTCGGGGACGGGTCGTTCGACGTCGTCGTGATCGGCGAGGTGCTCGAGCACATCCGCGAGCCGCAGCGGCTGCTCGACGAGGCGCGCAGGGTGCTCCGGCCGGGCGGCACACTCGTCGGCTCCACGCCGAACGGGTTCCGCCTCAAGAACCGGCTGCGCTTCCTCGCGGGGCGGCATCCCGAGCCCGATCCGACGCACCTGCACCTCTTCTCGCCGGCCGACGTTCGGGGGTTGCTCGCCGGGTTCGACGACGCGTCGATCCAGTTCGTTGCCGGCCGGTTCGCGCGGCTGCACCCGCGGCTGCTCGCGAACGTGACGTTCTTCAGCGCGGCGAAGCGCGGCTGAGCTCGTCGACGTCCTTGACGGGGCGGCGGAGCGAGAGGTGCCGCAGGCCGAGCCGGAGGGCGAGCGCGCGCTTGGAGTCCATCAGGTCGGTGTCGTGGAAGTAGACGTGGACGTAGTCGGGCAGGCGGAGGGCGCGGGCGAGCATCCCGATCGTGTGCGTCGCCGGCAGGAGGTTCGGCTCGGGGCCGGCGACGACGCGGCCGCCGCCGTAAGGCAGCGGGAACGTCGTGGCGGTCAGGTCGACGAGACCCGCGTCGGCGACGACGGCGCGGACGTCGTCGTCCGTGTACCAGCCTCCGCCGGCGAAGTAGCGCGGCTCGAGCTCGTGCGCGCGAAGCCAGTCGAGGTCCCTGCGGACGCGCTCGGCGGTGTTCCCGTTCGTCGGGCGCGCGTGGGACGGCGAGGTCCAGTGCGTGTGCAGCCCAAAGGGGACGTCGAGCGACCGGGCCCGCTCGAGCCAGCGCTCCTCGTCCTCCCCGTCCGGCGGGCGGACGAGCGCAGCGACGCGGAAGCCGGCCGGGCGCTTGCGGACGAGCTCGGAGAACCGCGCCCAGACGGCGTCCTCGAGCAGCCGCTCGACATGGCAGGAGGCGACCGCTGCACGCACGGCTCCGTACGCTAGTGCGCGCGTGACCCGGAGCCGGGCCTACCTCCTCCTCGCCGCCGCGAGCGCGTTGCCGCGCCTGCTCGCGCTCCTCGTCGAGCGCAGCGACGTGACGTCCGCGTTCGTCGACAAGGGCGACGACTTCGCGCTGACGTTCCTCGACAGCGGGACGTACGGCTTCATCCCGGGGATCCCGTCTGCGTATACGCAGCCGCTGTACGGCTTCTTCCTCGTGCCGCTCTACTGGGCGTTCGACCGGCACTGGCTCGTGATCGGGCTCGCGCAGGTGCTCGTGGCGGTGGCGACGACCTGGCTCGTCTACGAGGTCGGCCGGCGCGTGGTCGACGCGCGCGTCGGCGTGGTCGCGGCTCTCCTGACGACGCTGCACCCGTATCTCGTCTGGCACGACGTGCACATGAACCGCGAGATCCTCGACCACTTCCTCGCGGTCGCCGCCGTGCTGCTCACGCTCGTCGTCGCCGAGGGGCGCTCCGCAAGTAACAGACTGTTACTTGCGGCAGGAGCGCTCGGGCTCACGCTCGGGCTGATGATCCTCGGCAACGTGCGGACGCTGTTCGTGCCGCTCGTTCTCGGCGCGTACATCCTGTGGCGCCGGCGCGGCTGGACGTGGGAGCCGGCGATCGCGCTCGGCATCGCGGCGCTCGTGCTCGTGCCGTGGGTCGTCCGCAACGACCGGAACGTCGGCTGCGTCGCGATCACGACGGACGCGCGTGCGCTCTGGAAGGCGAACAACGAGAACACGCTGGAGACGCTGCGTCGCGGCGGGTGGATCGACGACGTGCCGAACATTCCCGGCGCGCCGCTGACGCCGCAGGACGCGGGCGAGCTCTACAAGAAGACCGGCCGCATCGTGCGCACGGACGAGTGCGCGCAGATGCGCTTCTACCGCAAGCGCGCGCTCGAGTTCGTGCGCGAGCACCCCGGTGAGAAAGCGAAGCTCGCCGCGTACGGCGCCAAGCTGCTGTGGCAGCCGAACGTGCCGAAGACCGAGGGGCGACCCGGACGCGGGACGTTCCTCGACGTCGCGCGCGACTGGGCCGAGCCGCTCTTCATGGTGCCCGTCTTCCTGCTCGCGCTCTACGGGCTCACGCTGGTGCCGCGGCACTTCGCCGTGCTCGCGCTGTCGCTGCTCGCGTACCAGACGGTGATGGCGATGCTCTTCATCGGGCAGACGCGCTATCGCGTGCCCTGGGACTTCCTGACGATGACGCTCGCGGCCGCGGCGCTCGTTCAGCTCTGGGCCAGGCGGCCGTTCAGGAACGCGCGATAGAGGAGCTCCGTCCGGTCGACGTTCCGCCGTTCGGCGAACTGCTCGAGGGCGCGGCGCCGGCCCGCCTCGCCCATCGCACGGCGTCGCTCGGGATCGCGCGCGAGCTCGACGAGCGCTCGGGCGAGCGGCTCGGCCTCGCCGCTCGGGACGAGCAGGCCGGTCTCGCCGTCGACGACGAGCTCGCCGAGGCCGCCGATCTCCGCGGCGACGACCGGCCGGGCGCGCTCCATCGCCTCCAGGGCGACCATCCCGAAGCCCTCGCCGAGCGATGGAACGACGACGATCGCGCTCGCGTCGATCGCGTCGGCGATCGGCGAGACGAAGCCTCGGAAGCGGACGGCCTCCTCGATGCCGAGCTCCTTGGCGAGCGCCCTGAGCGCGGGCTCGAGCGGGCCTCTGCCCGCGAGCTCGAGCGTGAGCTCCGGGACTTCGGCGCGCGCCGCTGCGAACGCACGGAGGAGGACGACGTGCCCCTTGATCGGGATCAGCCGGCCGATGCACAGCAGGCGCGGCTCGTCGGGCGGGGGCGCGGGCTCACGGCCGGGAACGATCCCGTAGTGGACGATCGAGAAGCTGACCTCGTCGAAACCCTCGACGTCCGCGAGGTAGCGCGCGAGGCCGCGCGAGATCGCGACGTGGACGTGCGCAAGGCCGCCCACCGCACGGTCGGCGAGCGCGAAGCCGCGGTTCTCGCGGAATTCGTTGAAGCCGTGCTTCGTGCTGACGCGGAGCGGGATGCCGACGAGCGCGCCGGCCGGCTGGCCGTAGACGTCGGCGTGGACGAGGTGCGTGTGGAGGATGAGCGGCCGTTCGCGTGCGAGGTAGGCAGTCACGCGCGCGAACGCGACGGGGTCGATGTCGGCTCGCAGGCGGATCATGTCGACGGGCACGCCGAGGGCACGCAGCTCGTCAGCGAACTCGAACGCGCCGGGCTCGTTCTCGTGGAGCTGGAGGAGCTGCACCTCCCAGTCACGCTCGCGGAGGCGAGGCAGCAGCGAGAGCAGGTGCGTCTCCGCGCCCGAGATGCCGGCGATCTTGGCGAGGTGGAGGACCGTGCGCCTCAACGAGTGAGCTCCAGGATGCGCGCGGCCCAGGACTCGACCGAGTGGTCGCGCGCGACGGCCGCGCGCAGGCCGCGGCCGATCTTCGATCGCTCCTCCGGCTGCAGGACGGCGAACTCCGCGAGGCGGTCGGCGAGCTGCGCGGAGTCCTCACGCGCGAACCGCAACTCCTTAGGCAACAGCTTGTCGAAGACCGGGTTCGAGGCGACGACGGGCACGCAGCTCGCGGCGGCCTCGAAGACGACCTTGTCGGGCGCCCCGGCGCGCATGTTGTTCACGAGTGCGTCGTTCGCGGCGAGCAGGTCGGGCACCTGCGACCGCTCGACCGGGCCGTGCAGCTGGGCGCTGTCGCCGAGCCGGAGCTCGTCCCGCAAGCGGTCGAGCTCCTCGCGGTGGCGGCTCTCGAGGGCTGAGAGGACGGGCCCGTACGCGTCGAGCCGCACGTCGATCCCGCGGTCGAGCAGGCGCCGGAGCGCTCGCAGGACGACGTCGAGGCCCTTGGCCGGCGAGTAGCGCCCGAGCGCGAGCAGGCGCAGCTCGACGTTCGTCGGCCTGGGACGGCACGGGAACTCCTCGAGGTCGATCCCGTGGCCGATCGCCCGCACCTTCCGCGAGTCGAGCGGGAACGAGCGCTTGTCGACGCTGGCGATCGAGCTCGAGAGGAGCGTCGCGGCACGCAGCGTCGTGCTTGCGTGCCAGTGCGTGTACCACAGGACGACCGGGACTCCGAGCGGGCGTGCGAGCGGCGCGGCGAGCACCGCGTAGATCGGGCACATGTGAGCGACGACGGCCACCGGTCTCGGATGGAGCTCGCGTGCGAGCGCGGTCTCGAATCGGACGCCGCGTCCGACCTTGCGTGTGTCGCGGAAGAGCCGGACGCTGGCGTTCGCGGGGAGCACCTCGTCGACGGCTCCGTCCGCGAGGACGACGACCTCGTCGACGCGCTCGGCGAGGGCCCGGAGCTTCGGAACCGTCGCGGCGAGCGCGGGATGCGCCGGGTCGACCTGCTGCGTGACGAAGATCAGCCGCCGCATCAGAAATAGTCGGTGTCGCCGAGGGTGAAGTGCCAGGCGCCCTTGCCGACGGCGAGGTCGCCTTCGAGCGCATGGCCGATCAGGCGGATCGTCTCGGGGGTCGGAACGAAGCCGGACGAGACGTAGGCACCTGCGTAGACGGCCGGCAGCAGCGCAAGCAGTGCGCGCGCACCACGCGCTGCGCGCACACACTCGCGGAGCAGCCACCGCGTCTCGCGAAACGACGGCGCGACCAGGTCGGCGACGTACGCGGTGTCCGCACCCCGGATGTGCTTGCGCCCGACGACTGCGTAGCCGTTGCGCGAGAAGATCAGCGCGTAGTTGCGAGGCGAGTCGGCGTAGCGCCAGTTCAGATACGCCAGGTCCCGGACGAAGTGGTTCGGGAGCCGCGGCGCGAGGGCGATGTACGCAGCCTCCTGTTCGGTATCGAAGTGATGGCGATGTCGATGTACATCGACATCACGCCGTCCGAAAGGGACGAGTGGACGGGCCCAGATCCGCAGCCGGTGAACGTCGAGCCACCCGAGCTTGGCGATGTAGATCGGCCCCGCGAGCTTGTTCGTGAACCCGAGCTCGACGCTTGCGCCTGCCTCGCCCGCCGCGCGTTCGATCTCGCCGTTCAGCCGCTGGAAGATCCCACGCCCCTGGAAGTCCGGATCGGTCACGGCCCAGAGCGGCAATGTCGACACGGTCTCGCGCCCGTTGACGACGGTGCGGTAGTGGCTCGCGCCGAGCACGCCGACGATCCGGCCGTCCTCCTGCGCGAGCGCGATCGTCCGCGGCCCGACCGGGTTCCCGTCGAACCACCAGTCGAACTCCGCCGGGTCGAGCTCGTACCCGCGCACCCGGTCGAGCAGCGCGAACACCTCGTCCCGGCGGGCCGGCTCGTACGCCAGCGTCTCGATGCTCACTTCGACGACGTGCCGAGCGCGGCGTTCAAGAGCCGCCGGGCGTGCGTTCCGGTCACCGTGTCCTTGAAGCCGATCAGGTCGCACGCGCCAGCGAGCACGAGCTCGAACGTCCGCGCGGGATACGGCTCGATGTTGTAGCGATGCAGGCGCAGCGGATCGACGTCCGGCCCGTTCGTGCCGCTCACGGACGTGAACGCGACTTCGTACCCCGCCTGGCGGACGAGACTCAGATGGACGGGCTTGTAGTGCGCCTCGGACCCCTTCACGTACGCGAAGGACCGAACCGGGCGACCGAGCTTGTCCTCGAGCCGGAGCTTCGAGAGCACGATCTCGCGCGCGGCCTCGTCCACCGCCAGGTCGGCGAGCGCGCGGTGGCTGATCCCATGCGACTCGACCCGGATGCCGCCCGCCTCGAGCTCGGCGAGCTCGCCCCAGTCGACGGTCGCGTTGATCAACCCGCGGGAGGCCAGCCGCTCTTCGTGCGGGAGCGGCCGCCTTCCGTCGAGGTAGCCGATCGGGACGAAGATCACGCCGGCATACCCGTGCCGCTGCAGTACGGGCGCCGCGTGCTCGAGGTTGTCGCGGTAGCCGTCGTCGAACGTGATCAGCACCGGCCGAGGCGGAAGCGGCTGTCCGCGGCGGTAGTGGTCGAGCACCACGTCGAGGTCGACGACGGTGTAGCCAAGCTCGCGGAGCTGCGACATCTGCTCGTCGAACTTCGCGACGGGCACGCTGAGCGGGTTCTCGGGGCGGTCGTTGACCTTGTGGTACATGAGCACCCGAAGGCGGCGCTCCGAGTCTCCGTTCCGCGGCGCGAGCGTCGACGTCGTCTCACCGATCGCCCGGTAGACCCCGTTCTTCAGGAGCTGCTTGGCCCGCTCGGCGCGCACATGATCAGTCTAGGGAGGCGACGAGGTCGTGCATCCGCTGCGCGAACTCCTCGGGCGTGGCGAGCCAGTCGTTCGCGCTCCGGGCCGCGCCCTCGGACAGGTGGTCGGCCCATGCGGGATCGAGTAGGACGTCGACGATCGCGTCGGCGAGAGCCTCCGGGTCCTCCGCGTCGACGAGCAGCCCGTTCTCGCCGTCGCGAACGAGGTCGACCGTGCCGCCCGCCCGGGCCGCGATCACCGGCCGCCCGCGGCAGAAGGACTCGAGGACGGTCCGCGGCAGGCCTTCGGAGCGAGACGAGAGCACGAGCGCGGTCGACGCGTCGAACTCGTGCAGCAGCTCCCTCTGGCCGAGCGACGGGTACCAGCGCGTCTGTCGCGGGAGCTCGGCGAGGAGCTCCTCGATGATTGGCGCCTTCGGCCCGCGTCCGACGGTGCGCAGCTCGGCGTCGGGCACACGCGGCGCGGCCAGCCGCCACGCCTCCGCGAGCACGTCGACGCCCTTGTAGTCCTGGAGGACGCCGACGAAAAGCACGCCCGGCCGCGCAGGGAGCGACGTGCGCGGCAGTCGCCGAAAGAGGCCGAAGTCGACGAACGCGGGAAACTCGGCCGTCGGCTCGATCCCCTCCTCGCGCACGAGCTCGGTCGTGAACTCGGAGAGCGTGCGCACGCCGTCGGCTTTCCGGATCCCGATCCGCGCGAGCAAGTCGACGATCGGCGCGAGGAGGAGGCGCGGGCGCGAACCGTAGAGCCGACCGGTCTGGTGCCAGTCGCCGTGGAGGTCGACGACCACCCGCGCGCGGCTCTTCACGAACGCCCGCCCGAGCAGCACTGCGGGCACGTCGTGCGCGCCCTGCACGATGACGGCGTCGGGCGCGAAGTCGCGCAGCTCGCGGGCGACGCGCATCGGTAGGGACAGGTGGAAGACGAGACCGTCGAGAGCGCGCGGTCGAACCGGCTTCACCAGGTGGAAGGTGTCGTCTCCCGGCGCGGCGCCGTCGGCCGCGGTCGCGAGGACCCGGACGTCGGAGACGCGGCCGAGCGCGTCGAACTTCTTTCGCGTCGGGTCGTCGAGCGGTAGCCGATAACGGGTTCGCCCAACGAACAGAATGCGCAAGCTCCGGTCACCCCCCAGGTTCCTCCGAGTGGATCACGAGCGCTCTGATTCGCGCCGCGTACTCCTCGGGTGTCGCGTACCACTGTTCCGATCCCTCACGGGCTACAAACCCGAGGCTAGCTGCGCGTTCGCGACTTGACATGACGTTAACCAGGGCACGCGCGAGCGCCTGCTCGTCGTCCGGCGGAACGAGCAGGCCGTTCTCTCCGTCGCGTACGAGGTCCTCGATCCCACCGCCGCGCGTGCCGACGACGGCGCGTCCCCTGCAGAACGCCTCGACGACGACGCGACCCATCCCTTCGCGGCGCGACGGCAGGACGAGCACGGTCGCGCGGTCGAGCTCCGCCGCGACTTCCTCCGGCGCAAGCCCACTCTCCCACGTCACGCGCGGACCGCGCTCGACGAGCAGCCGCGCGAGGTCCTCGCGCGCGCCCGCGCCGATCAGCCTGAGCTCGGCGTCGGGGACCCGCTCCGCCACGGTCGGCCACGCGTCGACGAGCAGGTCGAGCCCCTT
Organism: Gaiellaceae bacterium; assembly: GCA_035718485.1. Taxonomy (GTDB): domain Bacteria; phylum Actinomycetota; class Thermoleophilia; order Gaiellales; family Gaiellaceae; genus JACCTU01. The sequence goes on along the minus strand of DASTHC010000072.1, from coordinate 27,365 downwards.
GTAGAGCTCGAGCGCCCCGACGAACAGCGCGACAGGACGTTCCGGGAGCGGAACCGGCGGCGTCAGGAACGGGTCGAGGTCCATGAAGGCCGGGAACGTCGCCGCCGGCTCGACCCCGAGCTCGCGGACGATGCCTGTCGTGAAGTCCGAGACCGTCCGCACCGCGTCGACGCGACGGACCGACCACGATGCGATCCGGTCCGCGACCGGGTTCAGCACGCGACGGGTGCTCGAGCCGTAGAGGCGCGTCGCCGTGCGCCAGTCGCCGTGCACGTCGAGGATGACCTTCGTCCCGCTCCGCGCGAGTCGCCGACCGAGCAGCGTCGAGGCCGCTTCGTGCGCACCCTGGACGAGCACCGCGTCCGGCTCGAACGTCCTGAGCTCCCGCGCGACGAGGAACGGAAGCCGCACGTGGTACGCGAGCCCGTCGAGCAGGCGCGGCCGGAGCGGCGGGACGAGCGTGAACGTCGCGTCGCGCGTCGGCGAGTCGACGACCCCGCTCGCGAGCACGCGAAGGTCGAGCTCGCCGCTCATCGCGTCGAACTTGCGCTGCTCGGAGGTCGGCAGCGGCAGCCGGTAACGGCGGCGGCCGACGAGGAGCAGGCGCGGCCTCACGCCGCTGCCCGGCGGAGGATCGCCTCGAGCTCGCCGTAGACCCGGTCCGGCGCGAGCTCGTCCGCCGTCGCCCGCGCCCCCGCGCGAAGCCGCTCGCGCAACGACTCGTCCGCGAAGAACCGGCGAATCGCGTCGGCGAGCGGCTGTGGGTCGCCTGGCGTCACGAGCAGCCCGTTCTCGCCGTCCCGCACGACCTCCGCGACTCCTCCGACGTCAGTCGCGATCACCGGCGTCCCGACCGCGAGCGCCTCGACGACCGCGTGCGGGAAGTTCTCCCAGGTCGACGAGAGGAGCAGCGCGTCCGCGGCGGCAAGCGTCTCCAGAACCCGCGACCTCGGCAGCGCGCCGAGGAAGCGCACGCGTCCGTCGAGCGAACCCGCGCGGCGCTCGAGCTCCGGTCGCTCCTCGCCGTCGCCCGCGAGCACGAGCGAGATCCCGTCGACCTGACCGAGCGCGTCGAACGCGATCCCGAGCGCCTTCGGACGCGTGAGCCGACCTGCGAACGCGAGCGTCGGGCCGTCGACGCCGAGTCGTGCGCGAAGCTCGTCGCGGGGAGGCAGCGCGACGCGCGGCGCCGGGTTCGGCAGCACGCTCACGCGCTCAGGCTCGACGCCCCACGAGAGCGCGAGCTCGCGCAGGAACGAGCTCGGGCAGACGACGTGCGCCGCGCGGCGGACCGCGACGTTGCGCGCGGTGCGCAACGTCGCCGCGCGGACGCCGCGCGCCTCCTGCTCGAAGCGGTCGAGCGTCCCATCGAACGCGCCGGTGCGCAGCGCACGCTCGAACGCCGCGTCGCCCGCGAGCTTGAGCACGAACGGCCGCCGCGAGACGAGCGTTCCGAGCGACGTCCGCCCGGCCATGCTCGTCGCGTAGACGACGTCGGGACGCGCACGCGCCACGCGCGCGGCGACCGCGAGGTGCCTCGCGCCCGCGGGAAGGCGACGCGAGACCCAGTGCACCGGATACGACCGCTGCTCCGGCTCTCGCATTGCCGTCGTCAGCACCTCGACCTCGTGCCCACGCGACGCGAGCCAGTCGGCCACTTCCGGCGCGTGGCTCGCCGGCCCCCCGAGGTCGGGCGGCCAGATTCCCGAGACGACCAGGACGTTCACACGGTGGAGACTTGCACGGGCGGGTGCGCTCTGATCCGCGTGAGGAGGAACGTCCACACGGCCGCGAAGACGATCGTCGAGACGAGGACTGCGGCCGCCGCGCCGGTCGCGCCCCACTCGGCGCCCAGGACGACCAGGAGCGGAATGAGCACGACGGTCTCGATCCCGTGCGCGAGCACGCGGAGGTTCGGGCGCCCGATCGACACGGGCAGCGACTTGCTCCAGCCGTAGACGAGCTGGATCGCACCGGCGATCAGCACGATGCGGGCTGCGTCGACCGCGTCCTCGTAGTCGGGCAGGACGAGGTCGAACAGCCAGGGCATCAGCCACCAGAAGACCGGAACCGTGACGACCATCAGCAGCGCGGCGCCGAGCGTGTAGCGCCGAAGCCCGGCGAGGACCGCGTCGGGACGCCCGCGCTCCCAGTGCCGCGTCTGCTCCGTGAGGAGGATCAGCCGCACCGGCGAGCTCAGCGCCGCGAGCCCCTGCTGCGGCGCCTGCGCCGCGCGGAAGAGCCCGACCTGCGCGACCGTGCTGACGACGCCGAGCAGCACCTGCGCGATCCAGCCGCGCACCGAGACGATTCCCGTGCCGAGGCTCGACTGCACGACGAACCCGACGATCTCGCGCCGGTCTTCCGCGAGCGGCACGCGGTCGACGCGCGGGAAGCGCCGCAGCGCCTCGAGGCCCATCACGCCGACCGCGGCCGTCGCGACCACCTGCGCGACGACGAGCGCGACGACCGTCTGCGTCACGCCGTACTGCGTTCCGACGACGAGCGCGACGAGCCGGAAGGTCATCGAGACGAAGAGGAAGAACGCGCGCACGTCGTAGCGCCCCCTCAGGAGCAGGGCGGCGGCGGCCGTTCCCTCGACCGAGTAGAGGAGCGGCAAGGGCGACGCGACGAGGAGCGGCACCGTCAGGTCGACGCCGAAGATCGTGTCGCTCAGGGGCGCGAGCGCGCAGATCAGGAGCCCCGCCACGATCGCACTCGCGCTCTTCAGCCCGAACGCGAGCTCGAAGAGGCGCCGGAAGCGCCCCCAGTCCGCGCGCTCCGCGTAGCGGAAGCCGTACTTCACGAGCGCCTCCTCGCTCGTCAGGTCGAGCAGGAGCTGGAAGAGCGCGACGGTGGCGAGGACGAGCGCGAGCCGGCCGAAATCGTCGACGCCGAGCACGTTCGCCGCGACGATCGTGCCGACGATCCCGAGAGCGGTCGCCCCGTAGCTCCCGAGCGCGGTCGCGGCGCGGCGGCGCAGGAGGGTCACGTCGCTCACGGTACTTCACGTATGTGTTGGACTCGTTGTCCTTGCGTCGCCCCTATCCGCTCCTCTTCGCGCTCTGCGTGCCCCTCGTGTTCCTGCACGCGACCTACCAGCCGTCCGCGACGCTCTCGGTCGGGGGGAGCGACGCGACGCTCTACCTCTCCGACGTCGCCGTCCTCGCCGCGGGGGCCGTCGGTCTCGCGGCCGGCTTCGCGCTCGGGTTCGCGCCGCTCCGCGCCGCGCCGGCCGTGTGGATCTCGTCCGCCGCCTTCCTGGCGCTCGTGCTGCTCGGCACGGCGCTCGGGCCGGTCCTGACCGACGGGTACCCGTTCGTGACGCACGCGCTGACGGCCGCCAAGTTCGCCGAGTACGCGCTCCTCGCACTCGCCGCGCCGCTCGCGATCCGCACGCTCGAGGAGCTGACCCCGCTCCTCGTCGCGCTTGTCGCGTGGAGCGTCGCCGCAACGTTCGGCGCCGTGCTCCAGTTCCTCGGGCTCTGGAACGAGTTCGAGGGCCGCCGGCCGGGGCAGCGCGAGCCGTCGTTCCTCGGGATCCACGACCTCGCCGCGCTCTCGGGCGCTGCCCTGTCGCTCGGGCTGATCGCGATCGCCCTCGGCCGCTACCGCCGGCTCGGCCTCGCCGGCGGGCTCTCGGGCGGGCTCGGGATGATCCTCTCCGGCGCGACGACGGCCGTCTCGGGGATCGCGGCGGCGGCGGTCGCAGCGTGGCTCCTTGGCCGTCGCCGAGCCCTCGCGCTGGCGGCGGTGGTCGTCGTCGTCGCGTCGGGCGTCGTCTCGATCCGGGCGTTCGACACCCGGCCGCTCCTCGACGCGCTCGGGATCGAGCACTCGCGCGCAGCGGCGACCGACCCCGAGGCGAGCTGGCAGCAGCGGTTCGCGCTCGCCTACATCGGCGGCCGGATCTTCCTCGACCACCCGCTCCTCGGAGTCGGCTGGCAGGCGTCCGAGGAGGCCGTGAACTACGAGCCGCACGTCGACGACGCGCGCCGGCGGTTCCCCGACCTGCCCGAGCTCGCGCTCCCCTCGCCGGAGCACCCCTGGGGCGTCCAGAACGGCTACGTCCAGGCCGCGGCCGACCTCGGCGTGCTCGGGTTCCTGGCGTTCCTCGCGCTCTTCGTCGTCCCGCTCCGCGTCGCCTGGCGCGCGGGAGCCGCGGGGGCCGTCCCTATCCTGTGGCTGCTCGTGAGCATGGGTGTCTGGATCGGGCTCGGCCTCGTGGCGGGAATCCCGCTCGTCGGCCTCACCTGGCTCTCGATCGGCCTGGCCGCCGCGAGCGCGTCCTGGCGTGGCTAGCTGGCCCGGAGAGGCCCGCCGGAACCCTCCGCCCGGCACGCCGACCATGGCGCTCCTCCGTCCGCTCTCGGACTGGCTCCGCGCCGAGGCCGAGTCGGCACACGCCGAGCGCGGCCCCTACCGGCTGCTCGACGTCGGCTGCGGGGTGAAGCCCTACTACCCGTGGTTCGAGCCGTACGTCTCCGAGTACGTCGGGCTCGACATCGAGGCGAACGCGGCCGCGGACGTCCACGGGACGATCGAGCAGATCCCGCTGGAGGACGAGTCGTTCGACGTCGTCCTCTGCTCGCAGGTGCTCGAGCACTGCGACGACCCGGCTCAGGGCGTGCGCGAGCTGCGGCGCGTCGTCAAGCCCGGAGGCCGCGTGCTCCTCTCGACGCACGGCGTGCAGGTCTACCACCCCGCGCCCCACGACCTCTGGCGCTGGACGCACGAGGGCCTCGAGCGCCTGTTCCTAACGAACGGCACATGGACGAGCGTTAGCGTTCGGCCCGCAGCCGGCACCACGGCCACCCTCGCGCTCTTGCTCTCGATCTACGTCGACCTCGCCACGCGCCGCGCGCACGTCGCCCCACTCGGGCGGCTGTTCATCCGCGCGCTGCAGGCGGTGGGGAGCGCCGTCGACGCGCGCGCCGCGATCCTCCGCGAGCCCGGCCCCGGGACGCTGCACGCGAACTACCACGTGACGGCGGTCGCATGAGCTTGCTCACGTTTCTGGGGCGCCGCTGGTGGCGCGAGCCAACGTCGGGCGGTGCGCGGACAGTGCATCGAGGCACGGCCGGGCGCCGCCCGACCTCGGATCGTGCCGCCAGCGGCGTCAGCCTTTCGCGGAGCCCGGCTCCGCCGGGCGGGAGCGAAAGGCGGCCAGGGACGTGAGCAGGCGCGTGCTCGTCACGGGAGGAGGCGGGTTCATCGGCTCGAACCTCGCGCGCCGGCTGCTCGAGCAGGGCGACGACGTCCGCGTGCTCGACAACTTCTCGACCGGCAACCGCCGCAACCTCGCGGACATCGCCGACGAGATCGAGGTCGTCGAGGGTGAGCTGCGGAGCTACGAGCGCGTGCACAACGCGACGCGCGGCGTCGAGGTCGTCTTTCACCAGGGCGCGCTGCCCTCCGTGCCGCGCTCGGTGCAGGACCCGCTCACGACCGGCGCGGTGAACGTCGAGGGGACGCTGAACGTGCTGCTCGCGGCGCGCGACGAAGGCGTCCGTCGCGTGATCTACGCGTCGTCGTCGTCCGTCTACGGCAACACCGGAACGCTCCCGCGCGTCGAGACGCAGTTCCCCGACCCGATCTCGCCGTACGCGGTCGCGAAGCTCGCAGCCGAGCGCTACTGCGTCTCGTTCGCGCGCGTCTACGGGCTCTCGACCGTGACGCTCCGCTACTTCAACGTCTTCGGCCCGCGCCAGGACCCGACCTCGCAGTACGCCGCCGTCGTTCCCCGCTTCATCGCGGCGGTCGAGGCGGGCGAGGCCGTGCCGATCCACGGCGACGGCGAGCAGTCCCGCGACTTCACCTACGTCGAGAACGTCGTCGACGCAAACGTGCGCGCCGCCGACGCGCCCGAGGCGTCCGGGCACGTGATCAACGTCGCGACCGGCGAGCCGCGGAGCGTCAACGCGCTCGCCGACACGATCGGCGAGGTGCTCGGCAAGCCGGTCGAGAAGGAGTACCTCCCGCCGCGCACCGGCGACGTTCGCGACTCGTGGGCCGACGTCCGCGAAGCGCAGCGCCTCCTCGGCTGGGAGCCGCAGGTCGGGCTCGAAGAAGGCCTGCGCCTGACGGCGGACGCCTTCCTCGCGCGTGCCTGAGCCGATCAAGGTCCTGCGGGTGATCGCGCGCCTGAACATGGGCGGGCCTGCGCTGCACGTCACGTACCTCGCCGACGGGCTCCGCGAGCGCGGCTACGAGACGACGCTCGTCGCGGGGAGCCTCGCGCGCGGCGAGGACTCGATGGAGTTCGTCGCGGACGACCTCGGCGTCAAGGTCGAGCGGCTGCCAGGCCTGCGCCGCGACATCTCGCCGGTGCGCGACGTCGTCGCCGTCCTCCGACTCGCGCAGCTGATCCGCCGCGAGCGCCCGACGATCCTGCACACCCACACGGCGAAGGCCGGCGCCGTCGGGCGGATCGCCGCACTGCTCGCGGCCGACGCTCGGCCGCCGATCGTCGTGCACACGTTCCACGGGCACGTGCTCCGCGGGTACTTCGGGCCGCTGCGCACGCTCGGGTTCCGGCTGCTCGAGCGCTGGCTCGCTCGCATCACGACGGCGCTGATCGCCGTCAGCCCCGAGGTCCGCGACGACCTCGTGCGGCTCGGCGTCGCGCCGCGGGAGAAGTTCACCGTCGTCCGGCTCGGGATCGAGCTCGAGCAGCGAATCGCGGACCGCGACGGCCGGGACGAGACGCGCCGCGTGCTCGGCATCGGGCCCGACCGCTTCACGGTCGGCTGGATCGGCCGGATGACGGGCGTCAAGCGGACGAGCGACGTCCTGCTCGCGTTCAAGCGCCTGCGCGAGCGCGGCGTCGACGCGTGCCTCTGCATGGTCGGCGACGGCCCGGAGCGCGACCAGGTCGAGCGCCGCGCGCACGAGCTCGGGATCATGCGCGACACGCTCTTCCTCGGGTACCAGGAGGAGGTCGCGCCGTTCTACGCGGCGTTCGACGCGATGATCCTCCCGTCGGCGAACGAGGGAACGCCGGTCAGCGCGATCGAGGCGCTCGCGGCGGGACGGCCCGTCGTCGCGACGCGCGTCGGCGGCGTTCCGGACGTCGTCCGCGACGGGGAGGACGGCTTCCTCGTCGACCTCGGCGCGGTCGACCAGCTCGCCGACTCGCTCGCACGGCTCGCCGAAGACCCGGCGCTGCGAGAGGCGATGGGAAGCGCCGGCCGCGCACGCGTGCTCCCGCGCTACTCGGTCAAACGGCTCGTCGACGACGTCGACCGGCTCTACCGGTCGCTCCTCGCCTCGTGATCCGCATTGGTGCGCTCGCGTGCGCCGCGCTGGCGCTCGGCTCGGCCGCGCTCACGTTCCCCGACACCTGGCGCTGGCTCTCGGACCAGCACGCCGGCCTCGTCGGGCTCGGGCCGGCCGACCGCGTCCAGGCGCCCGGCTTCAACAACCGGCTGCCCGTCGGCGGCTTCGACTTCTTCCGCGCGAACGTCAGGCGCGGGGACCGCGTCTACGTGCTCGCGCGCGAGGGGACGACGGTGCGCGGCGTCGACTTCCCCACCGGCGCGCGGACGTTCGCGCGCTACTACCTCCTGCCGGCGATCGTGGTCGACAGGCCCGAGGACGCGACCGTCGTCGTCGGGATCGGCCGCGATCCCAAGGAGCTCGGGCTGAAGTACAAGAGCGAGCTGAAGCAGGACCCGTTCTCCGTCGCACGGATCGAGGATCCGTCGTGACCGGCCTGCTGCTCGCGAACGCACTCTACTTCGCGATCGGCGTCGGGCTGCTGCCGCTGCTCCGTATCGCGCCCGACCGCGCGGCGCTCGGTCAGCGCCTGCCGCTCGCGTACGCCGTCGGCGTCGCCGCGACGGGGATCGTTGCCGCTCACCTCGCACTGATCGACGTCCCGCTCGGCCTCGTCGAGCTCGTCGTGCTCGCCGCGGTCGTGCTCTTCCTCGGTCTGCGCCGGGTCCGCGATGCAAGTGGCTCAGAGCCACAAACTCGCCCCGGCGAGCCGCTCTGGAGCCGCCTCGTCGGCGCCGGGGCGCTCGTGCTCGCGCTCGTCCTCCTCGCCCACGCGTGGTCGACGTACGAGATCCGGCCGCTGCTCGAGTGGGACGGCTGGGCGATCTGGGGGACGAAGGCGCGCGCGCTGTACGAGTTCGGCGGCGCGACCGGCCCGGTGTTCACGAGCGACGCGTACCTCCCGCTGCAGCATCCGCTGCTCCTCCCCGCGCTCGAGGCGACAGACTTCCGCGCGATGGGCGTCTACGACCCGACGGTCGTTCACGTCCAGCTCCTCCTGCTCGCCGTCGGCTTCCTCCTCGCCTTCGTGGCGCTGCTCCGCGATCGCGTCCCGTTCCTGCTCGTGGGGACGACGGTGCTCGCGGTGCTCGCCGCAGAACCCGTCCTGAAGCAGCTCTCGACGAACCTCGCCGACGTGCCGCTCGCGCTGTTCGTCGCGCTCGGCCTGGTCGGGCTGGGACGCTGGCTCGCAACGGCGGAGCGCTGGCCGCTCGTCGCCGGAACGCTCTTCCTCGGCGCGGCGGCCCTGACGAAGAGCGAAGGGCTCTTTTTCGCGCTCGCCGCGCTCCTCGCGGTGGCGCCGTTCACGTGGCGCCGCTGGCGCGAGCTGGGCGCCGCGACGCTCGCGCTCGTCGCGATCGTGCTGCCGTGGCGGCTCTTCGTCGAGCTGCACGGCCTGCCGCTCGTCGAGTACCGGTTCCGGAACGCCTTCTCGCCCTCGTACCTCTCCGACCACTCCGATCGCGTCCGCCCGGCGGCCGACGGACTGCTCGACCAGATCTTCACGAGCGACTGGGGGCTCCTCGTCCCGCTCTTCGCCGCCGCGCTCGTGACGGCGATCCTCGCGCGGCGCTACGCGCTAGCCGGCTTCGCCGCGCTCTGGGCGGTCCTCTCGTTCCTCGGCCTCGTGCTGATCTACTGGATCTCGGTGATCCCGATCGACCTCGCCCTCGTCTGGTCGGGCGACCGCACGGTCGTCACGCTCGTCGTCGGTGCGGGAGCGCTGAGCGCGCTCCTCGCCGGTATCGGGCTCAGCCGCGCGGAAGCGCGCGGAACACGTTGAACGCGGGCTTCTTCGCCCCGGTCCGCGTGAGGAGGCCCGACTGCCAGCCGCCGAGCTTCGGCTCGTCGCGCAGCAGGAACCAGAGCATCATGTCGATGCGTGGGTTCTTGCGCGCCATCGCGTAGGCCTCCTTCATGTACGCCGCCTGCTGCTTGTAGGAGACGCCGAAAGCGCGGTCGGGCGGGTTCGTCTGGTAGCCGTACTCGGTGATCCAGAGCCGCTTGTTGCCCCACAGGTGCGTGAGCTCTGCGATCAGCACGTTGATGTTGCCCATCGTGACCGCGGTCGCCGCCGGCTTCGCGCCGGGCGCCTCGGTCTTGCGCCCGTAGTACGGATGGTGCGCGTACGCGTCGAACGTGCGCAGCCCTGCCTTCTTGAGCGCACGCATGAAGGCGAGCGGCGACACCGTCGGGCGTGACGACGTCGGCTCGTTGTTCCCGCGGGGCGCGGTCGCGCCGCACGCCACCTTCTCGCCCTTGATCAGCGTCCGGTGCACGCCGCTGTAGACGGCCGTGCAGATCTTCGCGTAGTCGATCGCGCTCTGGATCACCCACCGGCCGCCGACGCGGCGGAACTGCTGCTTCAACCCGATCGACAGGTTCGGCTCGTTCCACGCGAGCCAGAGCTTCACCGGCGGGAGCGTTCGGCCGTCGGCGCCCGGGAACCCGCCGTTGTAGCGCTTCGCGGCCGCGTAGGCGAAGTTGTTCAGGTCGGCAATCTTCGTCGGCGGGACGTTCAGCCCCGAGCCGCCGTTCGCCCAGCGCGGCGTGCCGTAGATCGAGAAGAGCACGCGGATCTTGTGCTGCGCCGCGTAGTTGACCGTGCGGTCGTAGAGCGACCAGTCGTACGCGGGGTCGGCGGGATCGGTCGCTCGCGCCGGCCGCGACTGCGCGACGCCGACGCGCCCGCCCCAGTAGAGGTTGACGCGGAGGACCTGCGTCCGCGCCTGCTGCATCAGCGGGAAGACGTAGCCGGGGTCGTCGTAGAGCGCCGCCTCGTCGAGCAGGCCGACGAGCATGCCGCGCGCCGCGCCGGCCGTGGGCACGCAGAGAAGCGCGACGGCGAACGCCGCGAGCACGACCCGCAGTCGCTTAGACACTCGCAGGCTCTCGTTCCTGGACCGGCCGGTGCGCATCGAGCATCCGGCGCAGACCCTCCTCGAGCTCGATCGTGGGCGACCAGCCGAGCACCTGCTTCGCGCGCGTGATGTCGGGCTGACGCACCTGGGGGTCGTCGATCGGCAGTGCCTCGTAGACGATCTCGCTCGACGAGCCGGTGACGCGGATCACGGTGTCGGCGAGCTGCTTCACGGTGAACTCGCTCGGGTTGCCGAGGTTCACCGGGAGGTGCTCGTCGCTCGTCGCAAGGCGGTAGAGGCCGCGGATGAGATCGTCGACGTAGCAGAAGCTCCGCGTCTGCGATCCGTCGCCGTAGACCGTCAGCGGCTGGTTCGCGACGGCCTGGCGGACGAACGTCGGGATCGCTCGGCCGTCGTTCGACCGCATGCGCGGGCCGTACGTGTTGAAGATCCGGACGATCGCCGTGTCGACGCCCTGCTGGTTGCGATACGCCATCGTCAGCGCCTCGGCGTACCGCTTCGCCTCGTCGTAGACGCCGCGGGGGCCGATCGGGTTCACGTTCCCCCAGTACGTCTCCTTCTGAGGGTGCTCCTCGGGGTCGCCGTAGACCTCGCTCGTCGAGGCGAGCAGGAAGCGGGCGCGCTTGAACTTCGAGAGCCCGAGGGCGTTGTGGGTGCCGTGCGAGCCGACCTTGAGCGAGTGGAGCGGCATGCGGAGGTAGTCGATCGGGCTCGCGAGCGCCGCGAAGTGGAAGACGAAGTCGACGTGCTCGTCGATCTCGAGGTGCTCGGTCATGTCGTGGTTCAGGAACGTGAACGAGTCCTCGCGGATGTGCTCGATGTTGCGAAGCGTGCTCGTGACGAGGTTGTCCACGCAGACCACGCGGAGGCCTTGGCCGAGCAGGTAGTCGCAGAGGTGGGAGCCGAGGAAGCCGGCGCCGCCTGTTACCAGGGCGGTGGGCACGCGAGGATGATACGTATGGGTCCTCCCGACACCCGTCGGTCTTACGAAGTTCTTACCCTCGTCCGAGGGATTTGGAGGCGGCCATCTCACCCAAAAGGGGCATTGCCGACGTTCAGGTGCGCGGGCACGCTGCGCCCATGGCGTCACTGCGGCTGGGTTTCATAATGTGTCTCACTGTGCTCGCTCTGGCTGTGTCTCCCACGGCCGGCGCGATCACCAACGGCTCCCCCGACGGCGACAAGCATCCGTACGTCGTCGCGGTCGGCCAGATCCTTCCGAACGGCGGACGGGGAGCGTTCTGTAGCGGCACGCTCGTAGCCCCGACCGTCGTCCTCACCGCTGCCCACTGCGGCCTGCTCAGTCCGACGAGCGCGCCGTCCGGGCAGACCTTCCTCGTCTTCCGGGCGTCCGTCTTCAACACGGTCGCACCGGTTCCCGGCACCTTCACGGCCCATCCGGGCTTCTGCGTGGCCTGCCCGGGCGCACCCGAGGGCTTCGGCGCGAACGATCTCGCCGTGATCCAGCTCGCGGCTCCGCTCCCCGGCCCCTACGCGAAGCTGCCGAGATCCGACCGGGTGGCGAAGAAGTTCGACAAGTTGAAGCAGCTGACGATGGTCGGCTTCGGGTTCACCGAGGCCGGCACGTTCGGCACACGCACCAAAGCGAAGGCGCAGGCGGTCGTGAGCGACCAGTTCCCGGACTTCCTGTTCCTCCCGTCACCCACGAAGTCGAAGTACGGAGCCGCCTGCCAGGGCGACTCCGGCGGTGCGAACCTCACGGGTCGCACGCTCGTCGCGGTCAACTCGATCGGCGACTCGGAGTGCAACGGTCCGAGCTACTCGTACCGTCTCGACTCCTCGTCCGCGCGATCCTTCCTGTCGAAGTACCTCGACCTGAAGGGGAACGAGGGCAACGACGACGACGAGCTCGACGACGACGGCGACGGGTAACGGAGTGACTTCGGGCAAGGCCGGGCGCAAGCTCGGCTTTGCCCGATCCGATCTTGCGGCTACAGTCTCCCGCGACCCCCTCCGGTTCTAGCAACGCCCATGCGCTACCGGATTCCACTGATTGCGACAACACTCACGCTTGCGCTCCCCGCGACCCTCGGGGCGGCGACGCCGCAGGCGGTCTCGCAAGGACCGCAGCCGATCTACGCGGCGTTCTCGCTGCTGAAGCAGGGAAAGGGGCGAACGCAGCGCTGCGGTGAGTACACGGTCAGCACCGCGACCTACACAGGCACCGCGATCAGCCCCGACCGGCGAATGGCCGGGAGCGCGACGTACTCGAGCCGGATCGCCGCGCTCAAGGGAAAGCCGACGGGCGTCGCGACCGGGACGCTGACGATCCGAAACGGCGGCAGGCTCGGCCTCCGCGCGTCGCTCACGGGTGTCATGACGCAGGGGATCGTCGTGAACGGGATCGTCGCCGGGACGCTCTACACGCCGAACCAGCGCCTGATGGCGAACCTCTCGATCGTCTTCGACGACCGCCAGTCGGTGGCCGTCTTCCGGCTCGGCCTGGAGAGCGGCGCGAACAGCGCGATTGCGTATCCGCCCGTGCCGCGCTGCGGCCGCTAGAGCCGGGCAGCGTCGCGCGCGAGCGGGAGCTCGAAGAAGAGTGACGCCCCCTGGCCGGGCTCCGATTCGGCCCAGATCCGGCCACCCATGCGGTTCACGAGCTCGCGTGAGATGTAGAGCCCGAGCCCGGTGCCGCCGATCCCGCGCGTCTGCTCCGGGTCGACGCGATAGAAGCGCTCGAAGATCCGCTCCGCCGCGGCCTGGTCGAAGCCGAGCCCCTGATCACGGACGGAGAAGCGCATCATCTCGCCGTTCGGGTCGAGCTCGATCCGCACCTCGCCGCCGTCGGGCGAGTACTTGACCGCGTTGTCGATCAGGTTGCCGAGCACCTGGCGCAACCGGTCGGGGTCGCAGTCGACGTGGGGCAGCCTGCCGTTCACGTCGAGCACCACGTCGACGTCGTGCGGCGCGCGGTGCTTCACCGACTCGACGACCGAGCTCGCGATCGCCGCGGCGTCGCAGCGCTCGTGCAGCACCTCGATGCGCCCCGCCTCGATGCGGCTCGCGAGCAGGATCTGGTCGACGATCCGCGAGAGCCGGTCGGACTCGCTGACGATCATCTTCAGGAAGTCGTTCTGCCGGCCATCGGGGAGCTCTTCGCCGTGGCGAAGCAGCGTCCGCGCGGCGCCGGAGATCGACGTCATCGGTGTGCGCAGCTCGTGTGACGCCGTCGTGACGAAGTCGCTCCGCATCGTCTCGAGCGCGCGCTCCTCCGTCACGTCGCGCACCGCGTAGACGACGCCCTCGCCGAAGTCGACGCTCGTGATCGACAGCCAGCGCTCGTGGCCGAGCTCGAGCGGAACGACCGCGGCGCCGCCGAGGCCGGGGTGCGCGTCCGGCTGCTGCGCCAGACGCTCCCAGCCCGGGAGCAGCAGTCCGAGCTCGCGGCCGATGGCGCCGTATTCGTCGATCCCGGTGAGCTTCGCCGCCGCGGGGTTCCAGAAGCGGACGCGCCCCGAGTCGTCCGTGAGGATCACGCCGTCGCTGACGTGCTCGAGCGCACGCGCGGCCTCGGCGCGGGACTCGGCCTCCTGACGGGACGACAGCTCGGCCTCGTAGAGGTCGCCGAGGCGCCGCGGGGTGAGCAGGAAGAGCGCGATGCCGATCGCGAGCGCGAGCGTGCCGAGCAAGGCCAGAATGATGAACAGCTGACGGAAGCGGTCCCGCTGATCGTGCTTGGCGTCCGCCACCGTCCGGTCGGTGGCGGTGAGCATCTGCTGTGACGTTCGTTGAAGATCTCCCAAGCTCTGCTCGAGCTGCTGCGCGAGCTGGGCACGGACCGCTGGGTTCTGCTCGACCAGCTGCTGTTCGAAGCGTCCCGTCAGGTCGGCGAGCTGCGAGGTCATCCTCTTCTCCAGAGGAACGAGCTCGGGGTGCCGGGCGTCGAACCGCTTGATCTGGGCGAGCTCAGTGAGCATCACGGCCTGCGCCTCGCTGTACTGCGCCTGACGTGTGGTGTCGCGGGTGAGCAGGAACGCCTGGAAGGCCGCCTCCTGCTCCAGCAGGCTCTCGCGAAGGCGATGCACGTGCCCGCGGAGCGGAATCACGTCGTCGACGTACCGCTCGGTGGCGCTCTGCTGCAGCTGCCAGGGCACGTAGAGCGCAACGGCGAGGATCCCCGCCAGGAGGAGGATCAGCACGCCGATCGCGAGCCGCAACTGGGAAGCGACGCTCATTGGGACACCCGTGTGTTCATCTAGTCCGTCTGGGGGGACGGCGACCCGCTAGGACGGCCGTAGGTTACCGCGCGAGCCTTACGGAACGTTCACAAAACGCGGCTCAGGGGCGTTCGTCGCTCTGGCGCCTGCCCCTCCCGCCCAGGTCCTTGTTCGACTCCATGTCGAACCACATCGCAAAGAGGGTGAACTGCGAGCCGGAGATGAGCAGCAGCGCGACGAGGACGATCGTCGGGGTCGTGATCGCGTTCCCCTTCAGGCGCAGAATCGCCTCGACGAAGCCGAGGACGAGCCCGATCGCGGTGAACAGGAAGCCGAGGAAGTAGAAGAAGACGAGCGGGTGGAAGTCGCGGATCACGTACTTCTCGCGCATCCGCCAGAAGAAGCCCTTCACGAGCAGCCACGAGATGCGCGGGACGACCTTGCGGAGTCGGATGCCCGAGCGCTCGCCGACGTTGTAGATCGGCCGCGAGGGGAAGTCCCGGACGCGCGCGTTCCAGACGTTCAGGTGCACGAGCATGTCGTTCGGGAAGCCGTAGCGCTGGTAGATCCGGTCGAGGTCGAGCAGCTCGAGGTACCGGGTCGAGATCGCGGTGTAGCCGGTCTGCGAGTCGGCGACGTGCCAGTAGCCCGAGGCGATCTTCGTCAGCAGCGAGAGGACGGCGTTTCCGAGGTAGCGGTAGCGCGGGATCAGCTCCCACGCCTGCCCGGTGAAGAGCCGGTTCGCTTTCGCGTAGTCGACGTCGCCGCGCGCGACCGGAGCGACGAGCGTCGCGAGGTCGTCGGGATCCATCTGGTTGTCGGCCGCCATGACCGCGGTGACGTCGACGCCCTCGTCGCGTGCGCGCTTGTAGCCCGTGACGATTGCCGCGCCGACGCCCTGATTCCGGTCGTGGCGAATCAGCTCGACGCGCTCGTCGTCGATCGCCTCGACCGTGAGCGCGGTCCCGTCGCCGGAGCAATCGTCGACGACGAAGACACGGTCGACGAAGTCGGGAATGCCCGCGACGGTCGCGCCGATCAGCTTCTCCTCGTTGTACGCCGGGATCACGACGGCGACGGACTTGCCCTCGAGCACGGACTGAGGCTAACTGGGCGGTCGGGTGAACCGGACCGCGATCGCGCCGGCGACGAGGTACGGCAGAAGGTTCATCGCGTGCAGCGTGAACGCGTAGGAGAGCGCCTCCGAGGCCGGCACGTCGTACGCGTCGAGCGCGACGACGGTCGCCGCCTCGAAGACGCCGAGGGCGCCGGGAGCCGCAGGGAGGATCACCGAGAAGCCGACCGCGGTCAAGATCAGGACGCCCGAGACCGGCGGGAGGCCCAGGTCGAAGGCGAGCGTCAGGATCCAGAACGAGATCGCCGACAGCACCCAGCTGAAGGTCGTCAGCGCGAGCGCCGTGACCGCGACACGCGCGTCTCGGAGGCCGACGAGGCCGCGGCCGAAGTTCGACGCCGCGTGCTCGACCCAGTCCATGTGACCGAACGGCAGTCGCCGCAGGAGCCGGTCGAGCGCCTGGAACGGCCGCTCACCGTAGATCGCGAACAGCGCGGCCACTCCTCCGAGCAGGACTGCGAGCGCGAGCGCGACCGCCGCGGCGGCTCCGACCCACTGGACCGACGGCAGCCACGGCAACGTCACGAGCAGCACGAGCAGGAGGCAGAACACGTCCAGCACGCGCTCGAGCCCGATCGTCGCCACCGCCTCGGCCGGGGACGTCCGCGCGCGGCGGTTCAAGGCGTACACGCGTGCGGCCTCGCCGGCGCGGAACGGGAGCATGCTGTTGACGGCGAGGCCGACGAGCGAGGACGCGAGCGCCGCGCCGAACGTCGGCCGCGTCTCGCGGCCGAAGAGGAGCTGCCAGCGAAGCGCCCGCACCGTCACGCTGACGACGAGGAACGCGAACGACGGGACCATCCACCACAGCTGCGCCTCCTTCAGGGCCTGCCAGACCTCGTCGGGATGCGCGTTCCGGACCGCGAGGTAGCCGAAGACCAGCGTCGAGACGAGCGCGACCGCCCACAGCACCGCGTGCCGCTTGCTCAAGGCGCTAGCTGCGGCGGAGGCCGGTCGAGGCGGCCTCCCACGCGAGCGCGGCGGCGACGCCGAGCAGGAGCCCGAGGAAGGCGCCGACGACGATCTGGTTCCGCCGGCTCTGCGCCGTCACCTTGCGGGGGACGGCCTCCTGGACGACGCGCGCACGCTCGACCTCACGGGCGAGCGCGAGGTTCTGCTTGTTCGTGACGAGGTCGTCCGAGAGCTCGCCGCGGCGCAGCACCAGGAACCCCGCGGAAGCGCTCGACCCGGCTGTCCTGAGCTCCGTGTCGAGCCGCGCGAGCTCGGCTTCGCCCTGCGCGACCGCCTCCTCGAGCACCTTGATCTTCGCGTCGGCGTAGCCCGAGACGCTGTCGACGACCTCGCGCGCGAGGCCGGTCGCGGCCGGCGCGACCTTCCGCGAGTCGCCCTCGACGCGGACGCGCACGAGCGGGTTCTGGCCGAGGCGCGAGACGTTGCCCTTCACGGCGGCGACGGAGACCTTGCCGTTGAGCGAGCCCCGCGCGAGGCCGACCGCGCGCTCGACGCGCCGCTGCGCCGCGCCCGAGCCGGCGATCTCGCCCGCGGTCGCCGGGTTCGTGCTGAGGCTTTGCACCTGCGCGCCCGACGGCGTCACCGGCTGCCCGAGATAGACGAGCGCCGTGCCGCGCCAGACGTCCGATCCGCCGAGCGAGAGCGCGTACCCGATCGCGGCGCCCGCGATCAGTCCGAGGACGGGGAGCCACCAGCGCGCGGCCACCGCCGACCAGTAGCGGCGGAGGTCGATCTCGTCGTCCGTCATCGGCTGCCTCGTGGCCGATGACGGTGTGGAGGGGGTGCGGGGGAACCGGGAGGTTCCACCGCAAATGACAGGAAGAAGGGGGCTCGCGGGGGAAACACGGGTTCCCCCGCGGGAGCCCGCCGAAGGCGGGTGACCGTCATCGGGCGGCGACTCTATCCGCTGCCCAGGACCACTGAGCGCGCAGACCGTCCTCCAACCGGGTCTGCGGCGACCAGCCGAGCTCGTTGCGAATGCGCGTGACGTCGGCTGCGGTGCGCCGCGCATCTCCGCGCGCGCGGTCGCCCTGACGGATGCGCGCGGTACGTCCCGACACTCGCTCGAGCGCAGCGATCGCCTCGCGCAACGTCGCCTCCTCGCCACCGCCGACGTTGTAGACCGCGCCCGCCGGCGCACGCTCCATCGCGGCCATCGTCGCCTCGACGACATCGCCGACGAACGTGAACGAGCGCGAAGGATCGCCGAAGAGCTCGAACTCGCGGTCGTCGAGCAGCGCGTCGATCAGGAGCGAGAAGCCCATGTCGGGACGCTGGCGCGGTCCGTAGACCGTGAAGTAGCGCAGCACGACGGCGTCGACCGGGTACGCAGCGACGAGCTGCTCCGCCGCGAGCTTCGTGATCCCGTACGGCGAGATCGGGCGCAGGTCGGCGTCCTCGGACGTCGGGTAGCGCTCCGCGTCGCCGTAGACCGACGACGACGACGCGAACACGATGCGCGTGCCCGCTGCGACCGCGCTCTCGAGCAGCCGCTGCGTCGCGAGAACGTTGCGGCGAAGGTAGACGTCGAAGTGCTCGAAGCTCGGACGCACGCCGGCCTGCGCCGCGAGGTGGAACACGCCGCGGACGCCGTCGAGCTCGAGCGTCTCGTCGGCGAGGTCGAGTCGCCGTACCTCGAACGCCTGCGCGTTGTCCTCCTTCCGGGCTGGGTCGTAGTAGTCCGTGAACGAGTCGACCGCGACGACGTCATCTCCACGCGCGAGCAGCGCGTCGACGAGGTGAGACCCGATGAAGCCTGCGGCTCCGGTAACGACGTAGCGACTCATCCGCGGCGAATGTAGACCTGACGGAGCCGCCACGCGGGCGACTTCCGCACGAGCGGGAGCGCCGCGCGCCAGACGCCGAGGCGCGCGGTGTACGCGGCGCGCTCGGCGGCGGCACGCGCCACGCGTCCGGGCGCCGGATGCGCGCGCTCGTAGCCGAGCTCGGTCAGCAGGTCGCCCGCGATCGCCTCGAAGAGCTCGGCGTCCTCGCTTCGCATCTCCTTCCGCCACGAGCGCGCGTCGCGAACGGGCGGCTGGGCGAGTCGCGGATGGTCGGCATAGAGCGCGGGATCCTCGCGCCGGTGGTACTCGAGCATGCCCGGCTCGAACTCGAGGCCGAGGAACGCGCACACATCGCGCAGGCAAGGCTCGGGCTCCGCGACGAGATCCTCGTAGCGGAGCTCGAGGTACGGATGCGTCCGCCCGAACCGGCGCGCGTCGCGGATCTCTCGGTCCCACGCGCACGCGAAGTCGCCGACGCCGCGCGGGCGCGAGAGGTTGAAGCGCGGCTTCCGGCGCATTGCGAGCATCGAGAGCGCGGCGTCGCGCCCGTCGCGAACGATGTGGACGTACTGCGCGTCGGGGAACGCGTGCGGGAGCACTTCGAGGTGCTGCATGTAGAGCGGCGTCTTGTCGCCGTAGCGCTCCTTGCCGTGCGCGTCGGCGTACGTCCGGTAGACCGCGTCGATCGCCTCCGCGAACGTCGGCTCAGCCGGCAACCGCCCCGCGACGTCGGCCAGGGCGACGCCCCACTGCCCGATCCGCTCGAGCCGGGCGAGGTCCGCGAGGAGCTCGTCGCGGTCCGGACGCTCGCCGTGGCGGTCCCAGAGCTGCGGGATGAAGTACGACTCGCTCGGGATCGCGAGCTTCGAGTGCGCGTCGAGCATCGCCTTGAGTAGCGTCGTGCCGGAGCGCGACACGCCGAGGACGACGACCGCGCTCATCGCTCGTCCAGGGCGTAGAGGCGGTGGTAGCCGGTGAGGTACATCCGCTCCGGGTCGGCGACGACGGCCGCGTACTTCCCGTCGGGGAACTGCCAGACGGGCCTTCCGGTGCGCGCGTCGAGCCCGTACGTGCGCTCCTTCAGCGTCGAGAAGTAGACGATCCCGCGCACGACGGTTGCGGAGCCCGAGATCGGGCCGTTCGCGCGGAACCGCCAGCGCACGTCGCCGGTCGCGGCATCGAAGGCGTAGAACCACCTCGAGTACGACCCGACGAGGACGAGGCGGCGCCACACCGCGGGCGAGCCGTAGACGTAGTTGCCCGTCGAGTGCGACCAGCGCAGCTTCCCGGTCGTGGCGCCGAACGAGTAGACCTTGCCGTCGGTGCCGCCGACGTAGACGCGCCCGTACGCCGCGGCCGGAGTCGCGTAGAACTGGCCACGCTTGCCGAGGCGCTGCTGGGCCGACGCGCGCCAGACGAGCTTGCCGGTCTCCCGGTTCAGGGCGTACAGGTGGTGGTCGTACGAGCCGACGTAGACGCGGTTGCCGCTCACCGCAACGCCGCTCTTGATCCGGCCCTTCGTCTTGAACACCCACTTGACGTTGCCGGTGCGCGCGAAGAGCGCGTACACGCGGCCGCTCCAGTCGCCGACGTAGACGACGCCGTCGACGACGACCGGCGACGACTCGCTCGGCGCGATCCGCGTCTGCCAGCGGAACTGGCCGAAGCCCGCGAACCGTGCGACGACGAGCCCCTGGATGCCCTTCTGCGTGCCGCGGTTGCACGGATGGGCGGCGAGGTAGGTCTGGATCACGAGATGCTCCCAGACCGCCGGCGAGCTCGCGACGCAGCGGCCGGAGTCCTTCTTCCACGCGCGTTTTCCGGTCTTCGTATTGACCGCGTAGAGGCGCCCGTAGTTGTTCGTGAAGTACAGGCGCCCGTAGCCGATCACGGGTGGGAACTCGACGAGCGTCCGTGCACGGAAGTACCAGCGGACCTTGAACGGCGGGCGCGGCGGGTAGTCGGCCACGCCGTGACGCTCGGGGTCGAAGCGGTAGGTCGGCCAGAAGACGCCGGGCTCGGCCGGCGCCTGCGGTGCCGCCTCGGTCGTGACGAACTCCTCCGTCGAGGATCCGCGCACGTCCTGACCCTGGCGGTAGCGGACGAAGCCGTAGACCGCGAGCGCGACGGCGCCGAGCGCGACGAGCGCGCCCGCCGCCAGCAACGCCCGCTTCATCGCCGCTTCGGGTCGACCGCGTAGATCCGCGAGAACCCGTGCAGGAGCAGCCGGCGACCGTTGCCGGACACCGGCACGTAGTCGCCGTGCGGGAAGCGGAGGACCACATGCCCGCTCTTCGCGTCGGCGCCGACGATGCGGCGGCGCGTGCCCGCGTACGCCACGCCTCCGACGACGACGACGGCGCCGGAGATCCGTCCCCCGGTGCGGACCGACCAGAGGACGCGCCCGCGCGAGGCGGAGACGCCGTACATGCGGCCGTTGTACGAGCCGAAGAACACGCGCCCGGCCCACGCCGCAGGCGACGAGTAGACGTACGAGCCCGTGCCGACGCGCCAGAGCGTCCGGCCGCCGGTCGAGAACGCGGTCAGCGAGCCGCCGCTCGACGACGGCACGAAGAGCCGCGGACCGGCGACGGCGATCGTCCCGTAGACGCGCCCGTTCACTCCGCGCGCCCAGCGCGTTCGCCCGCTGCGCACCGACAGCGCGAGCACGCGGCCGCAGTAGTCGCCGATGTACATCGTCGGCCCGTTGATCGCGACGCTCGAGGTCATCTTGCAGTGGCCGCCGGAGACCCAGCGCGTGCGCCGCCGCTCGAGGTCGAGCGCGTAGACGCGTCCGGAGTGCGTGCCGAAGTAGTCGATCCCGTAGCGCACGATCGGCGACGACTCGATCGCCGAGCCGACGTCCTTCGACCACAGCACCTTGCCGTTCGAGCGTTTCAGCACCCAGACGCGCCCGCGCATCGTGTGCAGGACGAGCTTGTCGCCCCAGATCGCGAGCGAGGCGGCGGTCTTCTGGCGGAGGTCACGCCGCCACGCAACCTTGCCGTTCCGCATCGAGAGGGCGCGCACGGTGCCGCGGTAGTTCGCGATGTACGCGACGCCCTCGGAGACGACGGCGGGGAACTCGATCAGCGACCCCATCCCGCGCGTCCACGCGACGCGGAACGGGGGCCGGATCGCGATGTGCTGCTGCGCCTGCGTGCGCTGTGGCGTCGCGCCGTACATCGTCCACTGGAGCGACTTGCGGTAGACGCGGACGACGACCTTCTTGCGCTTCTTGAACGGCGGCCGGGCGAGCTTCGGCAGGTAGCCCTTCGCCGTGATGTGCACGGGAAGCGACCGTCGGCACTTCATCTCGTGCCACGTGCGTCCCTTCCGGTCCACCTTCGAGACCTGGTTCGCGATCGAGACGCGCGCCGTCTTCACCGGCAGGTGCGTGTCGCCGTTCATGACGGTGATCCGAACGACCGCGGGCTTGCAGGCGGGCGCGCGCGCCGGGGCGGGGAGCTTGTGGCTCTGAGCCACATGCTCGGTTCCGCCGCACGCGGCGGCCACGGCCGCGAGGGCCGCGATGAGGAGGATTCGGGGGATCACGCCTCGGTTGGTTCGGAGACTCCGTCGAACGGCACGAGCGTACCGTCGGCGTCGGCGAGGAGGGTCAGCCCCGAGAAGTACCGCGTCATCACCACGCCCTCGCGGAACTCGCCGAGGCGGGGCTCCGGCCGCTCGCCGCGGGCGAGGGCGAGCGAGAGCTCCGGATAGCGGCTCCCGGCGGCCGTGGGCAGCGGGAAGCCGCCGCCGAAGCGGGGGTTGATGTCAGTCACGTAGTGGCCGCCGTCGCTCTCGCGGAAGCACTGGACGTTCGCCGGCCCGACGAGCGCGAGCGTCTCGGCGACCCGGCGGCCGAACTCGATCAGCGCCCAGTCGCTGATCGTCGCGCCCTTGATCGACTCCCCGCCCTTCGACTCGATCATCGTGCGCGGGATCGCGTTCAGGCAGCGCCCGTCCCAGTCGCAGAACACATCGATCGAGAACTCCTCGCCGAGGCAGAACTGCTGCACGCACGACTCGACCGGCGTGTAGCGGAGGAAGAACTCGAGCTCGCTCTGGTTCTCGCAGCGGTAGATGTGCCGCGAGCCGAAGCCGTGGCGCGCCTTCACGAGGACGGGGAACCGCAGGTCGGCGGGCACCTCCGTCGGCAGCCAGGTCGGCGGCGACGGCAGGCCGTGCTCCTCGAGCAGCGCGTGCGCCAGGTACTTGTCGCCGAGCCGCTCGACGATCTCCTCCTCCGGCAGCAGGACGAGCGCGCCGAGTTGGTCGCGGTGGCGGGCGAGCGTCACCTGGTCGAGGTCGGTGAGCGGCACGACGAGCTTCACGTCGTGGCGCTCGACGATCTCGCGGAGCGCGGAGATGTAGCCGGGGTCGTCGACGCGCGGGACGAGCTCGAAACGGTCGGCGTGGTAGGGCGCCGGCGCGAGGCGGTTCACGTCCGCCGCGATCGTCCTCGCGGCGGCGGCCCGGAACGCCTGCATGATGTCCACGCGCTGGCCGGCGCAGGTGAAGAGAACTGCCGTCACGGCCGGTCAGGGTAGCCCGGGGGTCGTCTAGCGTGCGCCGTGACGTGGCCGTGCTCGCGATCGTGTCGGCGCTCGCCGTCGTGGCCACCGCGCTGGTCACGGCCGCCTCGCTCCGCTCGAGGTCGATCGTCTCGTTCCTGCTCGCCGCCTACCTGGCGGGCTGGGCCGAGCTGGTCGTCCTGACCGAGCTGCTGTCGCTCGGTCGGCACGTCACGCGCGCCGGCTACGCGGTCGGAAGCATCGTGCTGCTCGCCGCGGCGCTCTCCGCGTGGCACGCACTCGGCCAACCTCGGCAGCCGCGAGTGGCGTTCGACCTCCGGGGGGTAGGTCGGCATCCCGTACTCGTTGCGCTTGCCGTGGTCGTCGTGCTCGCGGTCGCGTATGAGGCCTTCCTCGTCGTCGCGACTCCGCCGAACAACGGCGACTCACTGAGCGGGCACCTCTCGCGCGTCGCCGCGTGGTACCAGGGCGACGGCGTCCACTGGATCCCCGATGCGCACACACCGCGGCAAAACGAGTGGCCTCCGAACGCGCAGATCGGCGTGCTGTACACGGTCGTCCTGCTCGGCGGACGGGACACGCTCGCCGCGGCGCCGCAGCTCCTCGCCGAGCTCGCGACTGCGCTGTCCGTGTTCGGGATCGCGCGCAGGCTCGGGTTCCGGCGACCAGAAGCGGCGTTCGCGGCCCTCGTGACGCTGACGCTGCCGCAGGTCGCGCTCCAGTCGGTGACGACGCAGAACGACCTCGTCGTTGCGTCGTTCATTGCAGCCGCTGCGTACTTCCTCCACTCTGCGACGCCTACCGGCGCGGTCCTTGCGGCGCTCGCGACCGCGCTCGCGCTCGGCACGAAGGCGACGGCGATCCTCGCGGTCCCGATCCTCGCGGCGCTCGCGCTCGTCGTGCTGCCGCGGCGCGCGCTCGCGACCTTCGCGGCCGCAGCCGTCGTCGCAGTCGCCGCAGTCGCGGCGCCGGGCTACGCGCGGAACGTGATCCACACCGACCACGTGCTCGGCTCCGGCGAGGCACAGAGCGGCTACCGGCCGACCGCAATCACGTGGGGCGGAACCACGTCGAGCCTCGCGAAGCTTTCGTGGCACATGCTCGACTTCACGGGCTACCCGTTGAAGCCGGCTATACGCGAGCCGATCGCAGGGGCGGGCGAGGCGACGTTCGACGCACTCGGCATCGCGACGTATCCGCTCGAGTCGTCGGCGTTCCCGTTCACGTTCGACCCGAACATCCGCTCGGAGGAGGACACCTCGTTCTACGGCCTGCTCGGCTTCCTACTGCTGATCCCGCTGTGCCTCGCGACCATCGTCCGCTGGCGGCCCAGGGGCGCCTCTCCGGCGGTGCTGGTGCACGCGCTCGCGGTTCCGGCATACGCGCTCTTCCTCGTGCTGGCATACAAGGAGGGATCCTGGTACGGCCGCTACCTGCTCGGCGGCGTCGTCTTCCTGCTGCCGCTCGTCGCCGCGCTCTACCGCAGGCGCGTCCTCGCGGCGGCGATCGCCGTCGTCGGCGCGACCGGCCTCGTGCTCGCGCACGCGTACAACGCGAACAAGCCGACCGGGATCGAGAAGCCCGCGGTCTGGACGCTGTCGCGGTCCGAGGCGCAGTCGCTCGGCCTGCCCGGTTTCGAGCGGATGATCGCCGCGGTCGAGCAGAACGCGCGCGGCTACGAGCCGATCGGCGCGGTCATGGGCGAGCAGGATTGGGACTACCCCCTCATGGACGAGCGGCTGACGAGGCCGATCGTCTTCCTGCGCCGCCGCGACGCGCTCCGCGAGGCCGAGGAGCGCGGGCTGCGGCTCGTCGTGCTCGGTCGCGGGCTGCGCGCACCCCACGACCCGGACGGCTGGCGCGTGCTGCCGTTCTCGTGGATGGGCACCGTGCTCGTGCGGCGCGACTAAGGTCGTCGCCGTGCTCGAACGGGCTGTGTATCCCCTGTTCCGTCGCGTCGACTTCCGCGGCAAGGGACGCCTTCGGCGCGTCCTGCCCGTACGAAGCAGCGGCGAGGCGGTCGCCGAGTTCCCCGGAGGCATGCGGCTCCGGCTCGACCTGCGCGAGTCGCTGCAGCGTGACTTCCTCTTCGGCCTGTACGACCACCACGAGCTCGACCTCGTGCGCCAGCACCTGCGCGGCGGCGACTTCGTCGACGTCGGCGCCCACGTCGGGCTGTACACCGTCGCGGCCGGGCTCGAGGGCGGGCGGGTGCTCGCGTTCGAGCCGAACCCGCTCGCGCGCGCCCAGCTCGGCGGGAACATCGCGCTCAATGGGCTCCGGAACGTGCTTGTGATCCCGAAGGCTGTGGCCGACGAGCCCGGCCGGGCGCAGCTCCACGTCCCCGCGACGCCCGACCCGTCGTTTTCGAGCCTCGCCGCGGGCCGCTTCGCCGAGGGCGCGCCGGTCGACGTCGAGGTCACGACGGTCGACGCCGAGGTCGAGGCCGCAGGCATCGCGCCGCGCGTGGTCAAGGTCGACGTCGAGGGCGGCGAGGTCGCGGTCGTCGACGGCATGGCGCGCACGCTCGCGTCGCACAGGCCGGCGCTGCTCGTCGAGGTGAACGAGGAGAGCGCGCGGGAGCTCGCGCGCCGGCTCGAGGGCTACTCGGGGTTCCGCGTCGGCAGGCGGCTCGAGCCGCTCGAGTCCGGCCGCGGGCTGTTCAACTCGCTCTTCCTCCCCCAGCCGCCGCTCTGACCCTTGTAGGTGCCGCTCCAGAGCGCACGCGGCGTCCGCAGGAGGATCTTCAGGTCGAGCCACGGGGAGCGGTTCTCGACGTACCAGACGTCGAGTTCGATGCGTTCGTCCCACGGCAGCGACGCGCGTCCGTTCACCTGCGCCCAACCGGACAACCCCGGCTTCACGTCGAGCCGACGTCGTTGGCGAGGGGTGTACTGCTCGACCTGGTACCGCAGCGTCGGCCGCGGGCCGACGAGGCTCATCTCGCCGCGCACGACGTTCCAGAGCTGCGGGAGCTCGTCGAGCGACAGCCGCCGCAGAACGCGGCCGACGCGCGTGATGCGCGGGTCGCCGCGGTTCACCGCGTACCCGGCGCCCTGCTGCTCCGCGCCGACGACCATCGTCCGGAGCTTCAGCAGCTCGAACTCGTCGCCGTGCAGGCCGACGCGGCGCTGGCGATAGAGCACCGGCCCGCGATCCTCGAGCTTGATCCCGACTGCCGCCAGCGCGAGCGCGGGCGAGGCGACGACCAGTCCGATCGTCGCGCCGACGACGTCGCGCAACCTGCTACCCACGACGCGACCGAGCGTAGACGCTGTCGGCGACGTACGTGAGCGGCGTCACGACGCCGGAGACGCGGCGCAACGCCTCTGAGCCGCGCACGACCGCGCGGTAGCGCACGGGGAGCAGCGCCAGGTCGGTCGGCTGCGGGTTGAGCGTGAAGAAGCCGTCGACCGAGAGCGTCGTCGGCCCGACGCGCCGCTCCAGCTCGTCGCGGAGCTCGCGCGGCCCCCAGTAGCGGACGTCGAAGAGCGTCCTCGGCTCGCGGAACCGCCGCTCGCGCGCCTGGTTCCAGAGGCTCTTCGCGCCGTAGAGGTTCGCCATCTGGATCAGCGACCCGCCCCCGGGCTTGAGCACGCGTCCGATCTCGTCGAACGCCGCGAGCGCGTCCTGCTTCGAGAAGTGCTGGAAGACGCTGTACGAGAAGACGACATCGAAGCTCGCGTCGGGAAACGGCAGCCGACGCGCGTCGCCCACGACGTAGTCGGCGTCGACGCCGAGCTGCTCGGCCACGCGGCGAGCCGCCTGGACTCCTTTGAGCGACGGGTCGATCCCGGTCGGGGCGTACCCGCGCCGGGCGGCGGCGATGCACCAGCGGCCCCAGTTCGAACCGACCTCGAGGAACGTGCGCCCGTCGCCGGCCGGAAGCCGAAGCTCCGGGATCGGATAGTCGGGCAGGTCGGCGATCAGGTGCTCGTAGAGACGGCCGCACGTCGCGCCGATCACCTCCTGCACGAACGGGTCGATCCCCTCCTGCACCGGCGGCGGGAGCTCCTCGACGCGCCCGCACGCAGCGTGGGTCGGCGCCTCCTCGTCGACGAGCAGCACCGGCACGCCGTCGACGACAGGGTACTCGTGGCCTTGCTCGCAGACGCCGCCGCGCAGCGCGCTGCGGTCGCGCGGGCAGACGAGCTCGACCACCGCTAGAGCGGAACGGACCGCACGTTCACGCTGTCCGCGAACGTCGTCGGCGCGTGGACGCGCTTGAGCGCCTCCGAAACGTGAACGACCGCGCGGAAGCGCGTAGGCAGCAGGTCGAGGTCGCGCTTCTGCGGGTTGAGCGTGAAGAAGCCGTCCGTGCGCAGCTCGGTCGGGCCGATCCGGCCGAACACGCGCTTCAGCTCCGACGGCGTCCAGTAGCGCACCTCGAACGCGTCGCCTTCGCGGAAGCCGCGCTGCGCCAGCCGCACGGCGTTCAGCGCGCCGAGCGAGTTCGGCATCTGCACCCACGAGTACCCGGAGCGCTTCACCACGCGCGCGATCTCGTCGACGGAGACCGCGACGTCCGACTTCGAGAAGTGCTGCAGCACGCCGTACGAGAAGACGACGTCGAACGTGCCGTCCGCGAACGG
>DASTHC010000071.1:0-11385 GCA_035718485.1 Gaiellaceae bacterium | reverse complement strand
GATCACATAGACGATCTCGTCGTAGGTATGGCTGTGCAGCGGCGCCCGGCCGGGCGGGATCACGCCCACGAACTGCGTCACGTCGTGGCAGCCGACCGAGTGATCGACGAGGAAGCGGAACTCGCGGTTCGGGCTCGCGGGCAGCGCCGGCCGGTCGGCGTACCGGACCGTGACCTGCCTCCGTTCGCCGGGCGCTGACTCCTGCGGCGCGAGGACCGACACCAGCAACAGCTCCTCAGGTCCCTCGTTTTCGATCTCGTAGCGTTCCCCGGCCGCAACATAAGCGCCCGTATCCGCCTCGAGGATGTGCGGGACGCCCTCGAGGAGCAGCGTGCCCGTGCCGCTCGCGACGTACAGGAGCTCCTGCTTGCCCTCTGCGTCTCTCGGCTTCGAACGGCCCGGCGCGAACCGGATGATGCGCTGCTCGAGCCGCTCGCAGCCGGCGCTCCGATCGATCGTGACGCGCACGTCTGCCGTGTCGCCGCGCTTGCGCTCACTCTGCACATCCTGCTCGGCGACCGCGTACCCGCTCATCGACCGCCTCCCGCCCCGTCCTCCTGCGCCAGGGCGCGGGCCGCCGCGAGCACCTCCTCCGGATGCGCGGTCGGGTCCGTGACCTCCCAGATCCGGCGGATGACGCCGTCACGGTCGATCAGGAACGTGACGCGCGCCGCGAGCTCGCCGTACTCGCCGTAGTCCTTGAGCACGCCGAGGCGGCGCGTCAACTGGCCGCCGGCGTCGGCGACCAGCGGGAAGCTCAGCTTCTGGTCGTCGGCGAAGCACGCGTGGCTCTCGACGTCGTCGACACTCACCCCGACCACGGTCACTCCGGCCGCAGTGAACTCGCTGTACAGACGTTCGAACGCGCGCGCCTCCTTGGTGCAACCGGCCGTGTTGTCCTGCGGGTAGAAGTAGACGACGGCGGGACCGCCGAGCGCAGCGAGGTCGAGCCGATCTCCAAGGTGGGTTTCGAGCTTCTCACCAGGAAAGCGCGTTCCGATGGTCACGGTTGGTGTCATGGCGCCGTGCGGAGACTCTAGCCCGGGCGGCGCTCCGATCCGTCGAAGACTCGCATCGGCAGCGCCGCGAGCGGCTCGCCGCCGTCCGGCGTGACGAGCCAGGTGTCCTGCATGTAGAGACACTCGTGCCCGTCCGCTGAGATCGCATGCGGGTGCATCGAGAAGACCATGTTCGCCTCGAGCTCGGTCTCGACCCCTTCGCCGATCTTGGGGAACTCGATCATCGTCATCCCGATCGAATGCCCGGTCACGTGCCCGAGGCGGTAGCCGCGCTCGACGAAGCCCTTCGAGACGGCGCGGTGGACGTCGTGCGCGGTCGCGCCTGGCCGAAGCGCGCCGCGGGCTACGTCGTAGTACTCGTCATACGCCTCGAGCATCCGCTCCACCTCGGCGCTCGGCTCGCCGAGCGCGCGCGAGACCTCGACCCAGTGCCCGCCGGGCCCCGCGACCTCGAGCGATGGAATGCAGAAGTCGCCGAGGATGGTGTCGTTCCGGGCGATCGTGAACTCCGGCCCGACGAGCACCATGTTCATCGTCAGCCGACCGCAGCCGCGCTCGACGAAGAGACGCTCGGCAGGAGCGAGCACCTCCGCGGCGGTCTTTCCCGGCGCATACGCCTCGAGGAACGCCCAGAACCCGTCGGTGTTGATGCGGACGCTCTCCCGCACGGATTCGAGCTCCTCGTCGCTCTTGACCGCGCGCGCGAGGTCGAACTCGACGTCCCAGGGAACGAGCACGAACGCGCCGTCGAATGCGCGGTAGTCCCTAACCGTGAGCACGTAGTCGAGCCCATAGACCCCGACCCGCTTGCCGCCCAGCCGACCGGCGATCCACTCGCCCGGACGGTCCACGAAGACCTGCTCCTCGATCCAGGACGTGCCATGCTCGCCGACGTAGCGCGCCTCGCTCGGGAAGACGATCGCGGGCTCGCCCTCGAGCGGGACCACGACGTACGCGTAGCGGTGGACGATCGCGAACCCGGAGAGGTAGGTGACGGCGCCCTCGAACCCCGAATACTCGCTGCCGCAGACGAGCGCGGCATCGAGCCCGTCGCGAGCCAGCGACTCGCGCACACGCGCGAACCGGCGCTCGACGTCGGCCGCGCTCACGCCGGCCACGCGCGTTCCAGTCCCTTGACCAGCGCGGTCACGGCCTCGTTCAGCGGTGTGGGAACCCCGTGCTCGCGGCCGTAGCGCACGATGCCTCCGTTCAGGTAGTCGATCTCGGTCTGCCTCCGTGCCTCGATGTCTTGCAGCATGCTCGCCTTGTGGTCGTACGCGACGTCCGGTCGCGCCGCGTAGTCGATCAGCTCCTCCGGGTCCGAGTCGAGCTCGATGCCCTGCGCCGCACACACCTCCTTGCCCTCCGTGACGATCGCGCTCACGAGCCGGCGGAGCGCGGGATCCTCGCAGACGCGGCCGTGCGTGAGGCCGGTCAGCGCACCGATTGGGTTCGTGGCAGCGTTGAAGATCACCTTGCGCCATTGCGGGCCGCGCGCGTCGGCGACCGCCTCGGTCGGCATGCCGGCGCGCGTGCAGGCCTCCGCCAGCCGCTCGATCGCATCGGCAGGCGCGGGGCGCGGCTCGAACGGGCCGATCGTCGTATCTCCTTTCACGTCCCAGCGCACGTGGCCCGGCTCGACAACCACCCCCGCCGGGAACGTCGTCCCGCGGATCACCCGGGCGACGTGAGCGGCGATCTCCTCCTCGTTGCCGACGCCGTTCTGCACCGAGCAGACGCTGCCGTCGGCGAACGCGTGCGCCGTCGCAGCGAGTGCGGAGCCGGTGTGCATGCTCTTCGTCGCGACGATCCCGAAGTCGCACGCCGGCAGCTCCGCGGCGCTCGAGGTCGCCCGCATCGCGCCCACGACTTCTTCGGCGCCGGAGAGTCGCAAGCCGCGCTCGTTGATCGCGCGCACGTGCTCTTCCGCGAGGTCGTAGGCCCAGACTTCCACGTCGTCGAGGCGCGCGAGGTTCGCCGCGAACAGCGAGCCCACCGCACCGCAGCCGACGATGCAGATCCTCATCCAGCCTCCGCGAGACGTCGTCGGCCGGGTAGCCGGAACTCGCGTCCTCCGGTGAGGCCCGACGGACGCAGGATCAGCACAAGCGCCATCAGCCCTCCGAGGATGATCAGCCGTGTGCCCGTTGGAAGGTCGAGCGTGACGCCCACGTCGACTCCCTGCTCTGCCTCGATCAGGAACGAGTTCAGCCCGCTGACCGCGAGCGCGCCGACCACCGCGCCCCAAAGGCTCGAGACGCCGCCCACGACGAGCATCGCCAGGGTCAGAAAGGTGAGCTCGAGGTAGACCTGCTCGATCGTGATCGACCCGAGCTCGTGCACGAGCATCCCGCCCGCGAACCCAGCGAGCGCCCCGGACAGCGTGAACGACCAGAGCCGCTGCCGATGCACGTTGACCCCGACGCCCCGCGCCGCGGCGGGATCCTCCCGCGTTGCGCGCAACTGCCGGCCGAGCCGGCTCCGCTGGTAGGCGAACGCGGCGGCGATCGCGACCAGCGCGCCGATCGTCGCCTGCAGGGGACCGGTCGTCTCCGGCACGAGCGAAAGTGTCGTGGCACCGGGCCCGATCTTGTTCCACTCGCGAAGCACGTTGTGTGTGATCTCGAGCACGGCGAAGGTGGCGATGCCCGCCGCGAGCCCGGACAGCCGCATCAGCGGCATGCCGACGAGGAAGGCGAAGACGCCGCCGACGGCCGCGCCGAGCAGGAGCGAGGGGACGTTGCCGATCGTATGGTCGCGCAGCACGGGGACGAGCTGCGGGAGGACGTTTGTCTTCGAGTCCAGCGGGATCGTCGTCACGCCGGCCGCGAACGCGCCCACGGCGACGAAGCTCAGCTGACCGAACGACAGCACGCCCGAGTTCCCGATGAAGACGTAAAGCGCGACGACGATCGCGACGGATACCAACGCGTCGAGGAAGTAGATCTCCGTTGCGCGGCCGACGCGCGTCGCGCCGAACCCGACCGCGACGACGAGCGCGGCCGGGCCGAGCACCTGCACGAGCGCGTCGAGCGAGCGTCTCACACGCGCTCCGCGGCCGCGCGTCCCCAGGCGAACAGCCCGGCAGGGCGGACGAGCAGGACGAGGATCACGAGCGCAAACACCGCCGACGGCAGGTAGACGCTCTTGTCGGTCGGGAGCACCCCGTTGATCACCCCGGTCGCGAACCCGATCGCGAAGCCGCCGAGGGTCGCCGTCCAGAGCCGGTCGATGCCGCCGACCACCACGCCGACGAGGACGACGATCGTCTCCCGGAGCGCGAAATCGGGCCCGACGAACGGGTTCTGCACCGTCAGGATCACCGCCACAGTTGCCGCGAGCACGCCGGAGAGGACGACGGCGAGGCCGATCACGCGGTTCGCGCGCACGCCAAGAAGCCGTGCGGTGCCGAAGTCGGTCGCGGCTGCGCGCATGTGCAGGCCGATTGTGGTCCGCGCGAGCAAGAGCGCGAGCAAGCCGAGCGCGACCGCGGCGACGATGACGGCGGCGATCGTGATCTTGCGTACTTCGACGCCGCCGACGACGATCGCCCGGTTGAACGACGCGATCGAGCCGGCGATCTCGCCGATCGTGCCGTCGCGGATGTCCACGAGCAGTGCGGCCGCCTGCAGCATGAAAGCGACGGCGAAGGTCGCCACGAGCATGACCGCGGGCGACTGGCCGCGCAGCGGCCGGAAGAGCACGCGGTCCATGACGATCGACAGCGCGACGACGACGGCGAAGCACGCCGCGATTCCTGCGGCCACCGGCCAGTGCGACGTGAATGCGAGCGTGTAGGCGCCGACCATGACGAGCTGGCCGTAGGCGAAGTTCACGAGTCTCAGAACGCCGAACACGAGCCCGATCCCCACCGCCATCAGCGCGTAGACCGCGCCGAGCCCGATCGCGTCGACGATCGTCTGCGCGTCGAGTGCTGCAAGCGGCGCGCTCATGCGCTCAGGTACGCCGCGACCATCCTCGCGGTGTCCCCAGCGTCCTTCGGCCCGAGCGTCATGCGAAGCTCGCCGTTCGCGAGCACCTCCGTCCTGTCGGCCAGCGCGACGGTGCGCTGAGCGCGCTGCTCGACGAGGACGATCGTCACCCCGCGCTCTCGGATCCGCACCAACGCGTCGAAGACCCCGTCCACGACCGTGGGCGCGAGCCCGAGCGACGGCTCGTCAAGCAGGAGCACCCGCGGCCCCGCGACGAGCGCCCTCCCGATCGCCAGCTGCTGCTGCTGGCCACCGGAGAGCGCGCCGGCGGAGCGGCGGCGAAATTCGCGCAGGACGGGGAACAGCTCGAACGCCTCAGCGAGCGCGCCGCGACCGTCGCCGTCGCGCCTTGCGGCCAGGCCGAGCCGCAGATTCTCCTCCACGGTGAAGTCTGCGAAGATCCGACGCCCTTCGGGCACGAGCGCGACACCCGCACGCGCGATCGCCTCGGGCGCCAGGCCCAGGATCGAGCGACCGTCGAGCCGCACGTCGCCCGCGTACGCCGGGGTGAGCCCGGTGATCGCGTGCAGCGTGGTCGACTTACCGGCGCCATTCGGCCCGATCAGCCCCACGATCTCGCTTTCTGCGACTGACAGGCTGAGGTTCCTGACGGCCGGGACCGCGCCGTAGCGCACCTCGAGCCCGTCGACCTCGAGCATCGTCACTCGTGCACGGCCGACTCGCCGAGGTAGGCGGCGGTGACGTCGAGGTTGCCGCGGATCTCGGACGGCGTCCCCTCGGCGAGCGTGCGGCCCTGGTCGAGCACCTGGATCCGGTCGCAGACGTCCATCACGAGCGCCATGTTGTGGTCGATCAGCAGGACGCCGGCCTCGTGGTCGTCGCGCACCGAGCGGACAACCTCCGCGAAGTCCGGAACCTCGGCCTCGGACAATCCGGCAGCGGGCTCGTCCATCAGGACGAATGCCGGCTCCGTGGCGAGCGCGCGCGCGACGCCCAGCCGGCGCTCGTCGCCGTGCGCAAGGACCGCAGCAGGAAGGTCGGCCCGGGCTCGGAGGCCGAGCAGGTCGAGTAGCTCATCCGCGCGCCGCCGCGCGTTCTTCGGCCCTGCACCGGTACCGAGCGCTGCGACCTCGACGTTCTCGCGCACCGTGAGCCCACGAAACGAGCGGCTGTGCTGAAACGTGCGCGCGAGACCGACGCGCGCGCGGCGGTGAGCGCTCCAGCGGGTGATGTCGCGCTCGCCGAGCCGCACCTCACCGGCGGTCGGCTCGTCGAAGCCGCTGAGCACGTTCACGAGCGTCGACTTTCCGGCTCCGTTCGGCCCGATCAGGCCGACGACCTCGTGGGGACGCAGCTCGAACGTGACGTCCTCGAGCGCCCGGACTCCCTGGAATGACCGAGAGACGGACGAGGCCCGGAGGACATCTCCGGGCCTCTCCGTCCTGCTCGAGACGAGTCGGTCGACCAAGCCGACCTAGATCTTGGGGACGACCTTGGCCGTCACCGTGCCGATGACCTGCGCGCGGTTGTTCTGGATCCGGATCACCCGGTACTGCCGTCCGAACACGGTGTGCAGCTGCCGCGAGAAGCTCACCTTCCCACCGAGCGTGGGGACCTTCCTGAACTTCTCCAGCTGGGCCGCGAGCGCCACGCCTTTCGTCGAGCCCTTTGCGCGCTTGATCGCCGCGACGACGCCGTCGACCGCTGCCGCACCGCCGATGAAGCCGCCGGTTCCGGGGGCAGCGCCCGCCTTCTTCAGCTCGGCGATCATCGTGCGGACGGCCCTGTTCGGGTCGTCGCCGAAGACTGACGCGAACGTGACGAAGTAGTAGTTCGTCACCTGCGGGTTGTTGGTCACCCAATAGGTTCCGTCGCCGGCCCACGAGTTGAGGATCGGCGTCTGGTTGCCGAGCGAGCGCAGGCCGGACACGAGCGCGGGCAGCTCTGCGAACGCGGTCGCGGTGACGATCACGTTGGCGCGCACGTTGTTCAGCCGGCTCACCGCGGCGCCGACGTTGTTCGCGAAGCTCGCATAGCTCTCGCGCGCGACGATCCGGCCGCCGAGCTGCACGAAGCGCTTCTCGAACGCCTGCACGACGTTCTTGAAGTACACGAGCAGCGTGTTCGTCGCCAGCGCCGCCGTTCGCCAGCCGCGGCGGTATGCGACCTCGGCCATCGCCGACCCTTCGTCCTGCGCGACGTTGCCGAAGCTGAACGCGAGACGACCCTTGGCGCCGAAGCGCTTCGGCCCCATCTGGTCGGTGCCGATGCACGGCGCGATCGCCAGGACGCCGCGGTTGATCGCCTCCTGCACGACCGGCGTGGCGAAGTCGACGTCACAGGTCGTGAAGATCACGTTTGCGCCGCCGCCCAGCAGGCTCGCGGCGCACGACTTCGCGCGAGCGGCGTTGTTGTTCTGCGTGTCGCACGTGTTGATCCGGAGAGGCCGACCGTTCACACCGCCCTTGGCGTTGATCTGCCGGATGCGGATCTTCGCCGCCGCGAGCGCAGGCCCGTCGAACGGCGCCATCTGGCCGGAGCTGTCGAACGCCCAGCCGATCACGATCGGCTTCTTCGCAGCCGCCGAGGCGCTTCCCCCGAACGCCGCGAGCAGGGCGAGTGTTACTGCTGCCGCGAGCGCCGCGGCGCCGCACACCCTTCCGGACCATCTCATTGCCGCCTCCTCATCCGTGGACCCGGTCTCGAACGGCAATTCAACCACTCCACGACGCCTCTCGGGCCTTCACCAGGCGGTACATCGCCGCATGGAGAGGCACCGGCTCGCCCAGCCGCTCCGCCTCGCGGACCAGCGCGCCGGTGATCGCATCGATCTCGGTCGGGCGATGCGCCTCGACGTCCTCGAGCATGGACGGGTAGTGGCGGAAGCCGCGCTGCGTGGCGAGCATGTTCATCTCCCACGGATCCTCGTGAAGCTCGACGCCCGCCGCGGCCGCGACCCTCTTGCCCTCCTCGATCAGGTCGTAGACGAGGTGACCCAGGCCGTCGGGGCGTTCCCGGTCTGCGAAGTGCGGATCGTGCGGGAGCCCCGTGAGCGCCGCGACCGAGTTCACCGTCGCGTTGAAGATCAACTTCGACCACTGCGCGGGCCGAAGATCCGGAAACGCCCGCGCCTTCAGCCCGGACTGCACGATCAGCTCGGCCGCTGCCTCGACGAGCTCGTACTGCGTCCGCTCGTAGGGTCCGAGCCAGGTCTCGGTGTCGAGGATGTACTCGACGTGCGTGTCCTCGTGACGGGTGCCGCTCATGAACGTCACCGCCGAAACGATCGGCCAGTCGCCGTGACGCCGCACGACATCCTCGGAGCCCAGGCCGTTCTGCACCGTCATGATCGCGGCGCCCGGGGAGAAGCCCGTGAGCCGGCTCGCCGCGGATTCCAGCTCGTTCGTCTTGGTGGCGACGATCACGAGCTCGGCCTCCGGAAGGGACGAAGCGTCGGTGGCGGCGCGCACGCGCGCGGTGAAGTCGTGACGGCCTGAGACACGCAAGCCGCGCTGCTCGAGCGCACGTGCGTGTTCGTCGCGACGGCAGAGCACGGAGACGTCGGACACCCGCGCAAGGTGTGCGGCATACAGGCTCCCGATCACGCCGGCGCCGACTACGCAAACGCGTTCGATAACGCCTCCACGCCACGCCGGGCGAGCTCGCGCGGGTCCTCGCGCCACAGCGAGCCCGGCAACTCCGGGTCGGAGAAGATCTCCAGGTCGTAGAGGCCGTCCCAGCGCAGCGCGTCGAAGATCGCGCCGAACTCGATCACGCCGTCGCCGGGCAGCACGCGGTCGTTCGTGTTCCGGGTCGGGTCGCGCCAGTCCGCGATGTGCACCGCTGCGATCCGTTCGCGGTAGCGCTCGATCTCCTCGAGCGGCTGGTTCCAGAGGTGCCAGACGTCGTACATCAGGCCGACGTTCGGGCGGCCCGCCTCGTCGAGCAGTGCGGCGGCCTCGGCGAGTGACGTCGGGATCGTCCAGAACTCGGCGAACTCGTGCTGGATCGGCTCGAGCGCGACGCGCACGCCCGCACGCTCGCCTTCGTCTGCGACCGCGCGGATTCCGTCGAGGACCGCCCCGCGGTCCTCCCCCGGGCCGGTCAGGAAGAGGACGCAGAGCGGCTCGAATGGCGCCAGTCGCCGGATGCCCGCGCACAGCGCCTCGACGCGCTCTTCCGGAGCGGCTGGACCATCCATCAGAGGCAGCGGCAGGATCGACGGCACCGCCGGCACGGCCGCCGCCGAGTCGAGCCCGCTCTCCCGGAAGCGCTCGAGCGAGTCGTCGGCCAGCTTCGTCTCCCAGATCCCGATCCCAACTGCGCCCGCGGTGCGGTACACGTCGAGATCGTCGGCGAACGACAGCCCGACCGTCGTGATCTGCGAGATGGACGGCTTCATCTCCGCGCAAGCGCGCGCACGCGGCGTAACGCGCGGGAGGGAAGCGGAGGCTCGAGCAGCTGCTTCGCGACGAGGGTGCCCGAGCCGGCGCCAAGGCCGGGGCCCGGATGCGTGCTCGCGCCGATGTGCCACAGCCGATCGACCTCGGTCGCGTGGCCCGGCCGCGAGGCGGACGGCCGCCAGAGGAAGTTCTGGTCGAGCGCGAGCGCGCCCGAGTACGGATCGCCGTGCACGAGATTGACGTTCGCGGCCTCGAGATCCGCGGGAGAGAGGACTTTGCGCGCCTTGATCGCCGACTCGAGGTTCGGAATCTGTCTCGCGAGCCGCGCGACGATGCGGTCGGCGTATCGCTCGCGCAAGTCCTCGTTCCACGTGCCGTCCCCCACCTCGAGCACGCCTGCGGCGTCACCTCGAACGCGCCAGGGCAGTTCCTGGAGCTGGATCCAGAGCAGCCCCGCGCCCTCAGGGGCGCGTGACGGATCCATCGTCAGTGGTTGGCCCACAACGATTGTTGCCTCTGCAGGCAAGAGGCCGCGGTCGGCTTCGTTGACCGCGCGCGAGACACCATCGAGCCCGGGCGTGACATGGACGATCGCGGTTCCCACCAGCCGCTCGTCACCGTCCCAACGAGGCGGCTCGGAGAGCGCCAGATGGATCTGCATGTCTCCGCGGCCGTAGCGGTAGCGCGGAGCCGCGGTGGCGAGTAGACGCTCGTACAGCTGCGTCGGCGTCACGTTTGCGATCACGGCCCGCGTCGCGTTCACCGTCTCGCCGTCTCCGAGCTGCACGCCGGTCGCGCGACCTTCGCGTACGAGCACGCGCTCCACATCGCGCCCCGTCTCGCAGATCCCGCCGTGGTCAGCGATCAACCGAGCGAGCGCTTCGACGAGCCTCGCGCCGCCGCCGCGCGGGATCGGCATCCCGCCCTCCTGCACGGCGACCGCGATCACCTGAGCCATGTAGCCCGAGGCCGCGGCGTCCGGCCCCAGCCCCGTGTGCAGCACCCACGGCGCGAGCAATCCGTGCGCGCGCTCCGACGCGAACGTCTGCTCCAACCAGTCGCGTGCGGAGATGGTGAGCTCGCCGACGAACTCGGCGAGTCCACGCCGCCCGAGCCGGCGGTACGCCTTCAACCCGAGTCCGAGCCCGTCCTTCGACCACAGTTCCGTGCCGAGGATCCCGAACGCCAGGTCGGCGTTCGGGAAGAACGCCTCGAGCACGCCTCCCCACTCCTCGCCGAGCTCCTCGGCGTTCGCTTCCGCGCTGCGCCGCAGGAACGCGCTCTCGCCATCCGGGAAGAGCGTCGCCGTCGGGAGCTCCGTGTTCACGTACTCGAGCCCGCGGGCCGCGAGCTCGTCGGCGAGCTCGGCGTGCGCGGGGCCGCCGACCCAAAGCGGGTGCCAGGCGCTGAAGACGTCGTGCACGAACCCGGGCTCGGTGATCTCGGCCGTCCGGACCGCGCCGCCCAGCACGTCCTCGCGCTCGAAGATCGCGACGCTCCAGCCCGCGCGGGCCAGCAGCGCTCCGCACGCAAGCGAATTGATCCCGCTGCCGACGAGAACCGCGTCGTACTCCGCCACTAGCCGTCGTCCGCCACCAACGCGGTGCACTCGATCTCGATCAGGCAGCCGGGAACCGCGAGCCCGGTGATCCCGACGATCGTCTGCGCAGGGTGCGCGGCGCCGCCCGTCACTTCGTCGATCGCCCGCGTGATCGTCTCGTACGCGGTCGGCACAGTCGTGTAGATCGTCCTGCGGACGATGTCCTCCCAGCCGACGCCGGCGGCGTCCATTGCCGCCTTCAGGTTCCGCATCGCCGCGACCGTCTGTCCGCGGAGGTCCTCGGCCACGAGCGAGAAGTCCTGCCCGATGCCGAGCTGGCCGGCGAAGTACACGCTGCGATCGCCGCTCGCGACGGCGACGTGGCTGAAGCCGGGGGCCGGATGCAGATCGGGCGGGTTGATCAGCTCACGGTGATGACTCACGTCTTGCCTCCTTCGGGAACGAGCTGT
>DASTHC010000070.1:0-25684 GCA_035718485.1 Gaiellaceae bacterium | reverse complement strand
CCTACGCCCGGTGCCTAGCAGGCTCGCCACCAGTCTCCTCGAGCTCGTCGGCTCGACGCCGCTCGTCGAGCTGCAGCGGATCACGCCGAAGGAGTCGGTGCGGATCTACGCCAAGCTCGAGGGCCAGAACCCGACCGGCTCGATCAAGGATCGCGTCGCGAAGGCGATGATCGACGCCGCCGAGCAGTCGGGCGAGCTCGAGCCGGGACGCGAGCTGCTCGAGCCGACGAGCGGAAACACCGGCATCTCGCTCGCGCTCGTCGCGAAGCTCAGGGGCTACCGGCTCACGTGCGTGATGCCCGCGAACGCGACCGAGGAGCGGCGCCGGCTGCTGCGGCTCTACGGTGCCGAGATCGTCGAGTCGCCGGGCGAGGAGGGCTCGAACGGCGCGGTGCGCCTCGCCCTCGAGCTCGCCGAGCGCGAGCCGAGGTACTTCATGCCGTTCCAGTACGCGAACGAGGCGAACCCGCGCGCGCACTACGACGGGACCGGCGCGGAGATCGCGGAGGCGCTCGACCGCGTCGACGTCCTCGTGGCGGGGCTCGGCACCGGCGGGACGCTGATGGGCACCGGCGCGCGACTACGCGAGTCGTTCCCCGACGTCGTCGTCGCGGCGGCCGAGCCGCTGCCGGGCGACTCGGTGATGGGCCTGCGGTCGCTCGAGGACGGCTACGTGCCTCCGATCCTCGACGTCTCGAAGCTCGACCGGAAGGTGCTCGTCTCGAACGAGGAGTCGGTGCGCGGCCTGCGCCGTCTGCTCGACGATGACGGGATCTTCGCGGGCGTCTCCTCGGGCGCGGTCGCCCACGTCGCGCGACGACTCGCAGCGGAGCGCGACGAGGGAACCGTCGTGACGATCCTCCCCGACGGCGGCTGGAAGTACCTGTCAGCGGACTTCTGGGAGAGCGACGACGTCGAGTCGGCGATGGAGCGGACCGTCTGGTGGTGATCCCGGACGACGTTCGCGCGGCGCTCGAGGAGCACGCGCGGGCAGAGGATCCGAACGAGGCGTGCGGTCTCGTCGTGCTCCGCGACGGACGGGCCGAGCGCTACGTCCCCGGACGAAACGCCGCGAGCTCGCCCTACCGCTTCGAGCTCGACGTCGACCCCGAGGTGTGGTTCCTCGAGGACGACGGCTACGAGCTCGCCGTCTTCCACTCGCACCCCTCGTCGCCCGCACGGCCGTCGCGCACCGACGTCGAGAACATCGGGCTCTGGGAAGGGAAGGCCTACCTGATCCTGTCGGCGCGAACCGGCGACCTGGCCGCCTTCACGATCGAAGACGGCCGGATCACCGAGCTCGAGCTCGCTACGTGACCTTGAAGCTCCCCTTCATCTGGCTGGAGTGCGGGTCACAGACGTAGCGGTAGGTCCCCTTCTTGAACGTGACGGTCCAGGTCTTCGTCTTGACCTCGGAGACCGTCGTCTTCTTGTTCACACCCGGACCCATCAGGTGGAAGTTGTGGAAGTCGGACTTGTCCTGGACGGTGATGGTGTACGTCCCTGCCTTGAGGGTCGTGACCTTCTTCCCGGCCTTCTTGAGCGTGATCGTGAAGCTCGGTCCGACCGTCCCGACGAGCTTGGTCGCGGCGGCCGCCGGGGCGGCTCCGACGACGAGCGCCAACACTGCGGCGCCGGCGGCGACCGCGTAGCGGATGCGTGTCATTGCCCTCCCTTCGTGTGCATGTTCACGGTCATACGAGCATAGGCACGCGCGTGGATTCCGCCGAGCGCAGGAGGGCGTCGAGCACGCGCGCCTGACCCACCGACTCGCGTCGGTCGAGGAGCGGCGGCTCTTCACCTGCGATCGC
This sequence comes from Gaiellaceae bacterium, assembly GCA_035718485.1. Classification (GTDB taxonomy): domain Bacteria; phylum Actinomycetota; class Thermoleophilia; order Gaiellales; family Gaiellaceae; genus JACCTU01. The sequence continues at coordinate 23,873 of DASTHC010000070.1, read as the reverse complement.
GCGGGCGAGGTTGTCGAGCTCGAGGTGGTAGCGGTTCGCGGTCACGGTGTCCTGCCACTCCCGTTCCTCGCCGCGGCGGAGCTCCAGGGTGACGACGTCCTGGATGAACGGTTGCACCATGACCACGCTGCCCTGCGAGCCGACCGCCTCGAGGGCAACGCGCTGCGGGAGGTCGAACGCACAGTCGAAGTGGCCGAGCACCCCGCCCGCGAAGCGCATCGTCGCCGCGAAGCGGACGTCGACGCCGCTCGCGCCGGCGGTCCGCTCGGCGTGCACCGCCTCGGGCTCGCCCGCCAGCAGCCGCGACGCGTTGACGCAGTAGCAGCCGAGGTCGAGCAGCGAGCCCCCGCCGAGGTCCGGGTCCCAGCGCACGTCGTTCGGCCGGTCGAGCATGAACGAGAAATGCGAGCGGACGAGCCGGAGCTCGCCGATCGCACCTTCCGAGACGAGCCCGTGGAGTCGACGGGTCTGCGGATGGTGTCGGTACATGAACCCCTCCATCAGGATTCGCCCCGCGCGCTCCGCCGCGTCGAACGCACGCTCGACGTCCGCCGGATGCCGGGAGAGCGGCTTCTCGCTCAGCACGTGCTTGCCCGCGTCGAGCGCGCGGATCGCCCACTCCACATGGAGCGCGTTCGGGAGCGCGACGTAGACGACGTCGACGTCCGGGTCGTCGAGCAGTTCCTCGTAGCTTCCGTAGGCGCGCTCCAGACCGCGCTCGCGCGCGTACGCCTCCGCGCGCCGGCGCTCCCGGCTCGCAACGCCGACGACCTCGACGAGCTCCGACTCGCGCGCACCGCCGAGGAGGGCGTCGTTGATGGCAGCGGTCGAGAGGAGTGCGACCCTCACCCCCACGACATCTCACCCATCGGCCGGAGCGCAGTCTCGAGCATGCGGTGACTGCGAGGGCGCGTGATCGCGAAGAGCACCACCTCCGCGACGTCGTCCGCACTCATCATCCCGACCAGGGCCTCCGGCGGCCGGCCGTAGCCCTCTGCGAGCGCGAACTCGGTCGCGACACCGCCGGGGCACACGTTCGTCGCGCGGATGCCGTGCTCGCGCACCTCGTGATCGAGGGAGCGCGTCAGTCCGACCTGCCCGAACTTCGATGCGCAGTAGACCGCTTCGCCGGGCAGGCCGCGCCTCCCCGCCTCCGAGGCGAGCGTGACGATGTCGCCTTCACCCTGCTCGAGCAGATGCGGCAGGCAGGCCCGGATCGTCCAGATCGTGCCGAGCAGGTTCAGCTCGATCATCTCCTCGATGTGCTCGACGGGCGTCTCGAGGAACGGGTGGTAGGAGCCGACGCCGGCGTTTGCCACGCAGATGTCGAGGCGGCCCAACTCCTCGACCGTCTTCGCAACGGCGGCGTCGACGTCGCCCCGTTTGCGCGCGTCGCAGGTCAGGCCGAGCCCGATCCCCAGCCCGTCGCCGCGACGCGAGGCCATCCCGACCTCCACTCCACGCTCCGCGAGCTTTCGCGAAACGGCGGCGCCGATGCCCGAGCTCGCGCCGGTGACGAACGCGACCTTGCCGTTGAGGTTCATGGCTCCTCCAGTGGTCGTAGGGCGGGGTACAGGAGCTTGTAGCGGGCGTAGCCGTGCTCGTACGCGTCCTGCCAGCTCGCGTCTGGCTCGACGACGTCCCGCACGTGGACCGCGCGGGCAACCGCCTCGTGGACGTCGGCGAAGGCACCGCACGCGACACCTGCGAGCAGTGCTGCGCCGTACGCGGCGCCCTCCTCCACCACCGTGCGCTCGAGCGGGATCCCCAGGACGGAGGCGACGATCCGGAGCCAGAGCGCGCTGCGCGCGCCGCCGCCCGAGGCCCGGCCCACGGGCGCGTCGACGCGGAGCTCGCGTAGAAGCTCGAGCGAGTCGCGCAACGCGTACGCGACCCCCTCGAGCACCGTGCGCACGAGCGCCCCGCTGTCGTGGCGGAGCGAGAGGCCGACGAACGCACCCCGTGCGTGCGGGTCCGCGTGCGGGGTGCGCTCGCCGGCGAGATACGGCTGGAACATGAGCCCTTCCACCTCCGGCGCCCATGCTTCTGCGGCCGCCAGGAGCTCGTCGTACGACCCGCCCAGCGTTTCGCGGAGCCAGCGCAGCGAGCCGGCCGCGCTGAGCATGACGCCCATGGCATGCCAGGACCCGGGAGCGGCGTGGCAGAAGACGTGCACGCGCGCCTCAGGGTCGGCCGCAAACGCGGGCAGGACGGCGAAGACGACGCCCGACGTCCCGAGGACGACCGAGAGGCGGCCGGGCCGGTCGATCCCGACGCCGAGCGCGCCGGCGGCCTGATCGCCTGCGCCGGGCGCACCCGGCACGTCAGGAGACTCGTACGCCTCCGGCAGCCACCGGCGCGGCAGTTCCAGGAGATCGAGAACCTCGTCCGACCAGCGCCGCCGCGCGACGTCGAAGAGCAAGGTCCCCGAGGCGTCCGCGACGTCGATCGCCCGGTCGCCCGTCAGTTGCAGCCGGACGAAGTCCTTCGGCAGGAGCACGTGCTCGATCCGCCGGTACACATCCGGCTCGTGCTTTCGGAGCCAGAGCAGTTTCGGTGCGGTGAATCCCGTGAGCGCTCGGTTGCCCGTCAGGCCGATCAGCCGCTCGAGCCCCACACGCTCCTCGATCTCGGCGCACTCGGCGGCGGTGCGCTGGTCGTTCCAAAGGATCGCAGGCCGCAGGACGCGGTCGCGGCCGTCGAGCGCAACGAGCCCGTGCATCTGACCCGACAGGCCGATCGCCTGGGCCTTCGGCAGCGCGGCGAGGACGCGCTCCGTCGCCCGCCACCAGTCGGCGGGATCCTGCTCGGACCAACCGGGCCGGGGCATCGACAGCGGGTACTGCGCCTCGGCCCTCGCGAGCACGTCGCCGTCCGGCGAGATCGCCACCGCCTTCACGCCGGTCGTGCCGACGTCCAGCCCGGCGAGGACGGCGCTAGGCTCAGCGGCCATGCAGGAGCTCCGGCCCGGACTGTGGACGTGGACCGCGCCCCATCCGGAGCGGCGCGAAGCGGACGACTGGGGGCCGGACGTCCGCTCGTACGCGTACGACTCGGGCTCGCACCTCGTGCTCTTCGACCCGATCGCGCCGCCGACGCTGCTCGAGGGCCTGCTCGAGGCGCAGGACGTCGCGGTGCTCCTGACGGCTGAGTGGCACCGGCGAAGCGCCGACGAGTGCATTGAACGGTTCGGCGCGCATGTGTACGCGCCGGGCGACGAGCCTCCGGCGCGCGTCGACCTGCTTCCGACGTACTACGACGAAGAGGTTGCGTACTGGATCCCGACGCATCGCGCGCTCGTCGCCGGCGACTTCCTCTTCGGGGAGAACGGCTTCAGGGTCCAGGACCAGTGGCTGCCGCCGAACGTGACACGCGAGCAGATGCACGCCGGCCTCCAGCCCCTGAGGGACCTTCCGGTCGAGCTGGTCCTCGTCACCCACGGCGACCCCGTGACAGAGGATGCGTACGAGACCCTGCGCGCGGCGATCAAGACGTAGATGGACGAGATTGCACCCGGGCTGAGTCGGTGGACGGCGTGGCACGACCACTGGGAGGAAGAGGTCGGCTCGCTCGCGCTCGAGACCGACGACGGCCTGATTCTCATCGACCCGCTCGACCCGCCGCCCGCGCTTCGGCGACCTGACCACGTGGTGCTGACCGTCTTCTGGCACGGCCGCTCGACGAGCGAGCTGCGGTCCAAGCGCGTCTGGGCGCCGACGCGCTCCGCGCAGCCGCTGAGAAACCGCGGGATCAAGGTGACCGACGCGTTCAAGGCCGGCGACGAGCTGCCCGGCGGACTGGAGGCGTTCCAGACCGCACGTGTGAACGAGGTCGTCTACTGGCTGCCGAAGCAGCGCGCGGTCGCTGTGGGCGACGTGCTCCTCGGCGCGGGAGCGAAACCGCGGCCGACGCAGGACGCGCTCCGACTCTGTCCCGAGGGTTGGCTCGGCAAGCGAACGCACGACGACCTGCGCGAGTCGCTGCGTCCGCTGCTCGACCGTCCCGTCCAGCGTGTCCTCACCTCGCACGGGACACCCGTGCTCCGCGGCGGCAAGCGCGCGCTCGAGCGGCTGCTTCACTCCCCGAGCGCCGCATAGACGAGCTCGTACGCGCGGACCGCGTCCTTCGCCTGCTGGGCCTCGCGCAGCGCCGCGTCGTCGATCCGGCCGGCGACGTTCCAGATGAACCGCCACTGCAGGACGCTCCGTTTCACTGCCGCCGCCGCGTCCTCGGTGTACGGGTAGAGGTCGAAGCCGAGGCGCTCTCCGGCAGAGCCATAGCCGCAGCGACGCAGCTCGACCGCGAGCTCGAGCGTCTCCATGAACCGGAGCGCGCCGACCATGTTGTCGTCGTCGAAGGTGCCCCAGCCGGAGTTTGCGTGGTGGTGCCCGAGCAGCCCTTCGGCGGCGAGCATCGCCGCGTACTCGGCCAGGTTCTCACCGTTCATGATCAGGTGCTGCCAATCCATGTTGACCTTGACGTTGTCGAGGCCCTGCGCGCGCAGCTTGTGGATCACGTGCAGCGTCATCCCGATGTTCCGCATCAGGATGTTCATCGCCGGCTCCGAGTTCTTGTGCTCGAGGAAGATCGTCACGCCGCGCTCCTTCGCACGCTGCGCGGCGGCCCCGATTCCGTCGACGAACCACGCCCACGACTCGCGGTACGGCGTCTGGAACGGATAGTTGTAGCCCTCGACCCCCGGCCAGATGATGAAGTGAGCGCCGAGCTCGCCGGCGAAGTCGACGGCGTCGAGCGTCCGCCGCACCGCTTCGGCGCGCACCGCGTCGTCCGGCGACACGAGCCCGCCCTTGCCGAACATCGGATCGAGATGCAGGCCGGTGGCGATGCAGTAGACGTCGTGCTCGCCGAGCGCCTCGCGCACCTCGCCCAGGTTCTCGCGCGAGAGCTCCTGCGGGTAGTGGAACTCGTAGCCGTCGATCAAATCGCCGAGCGCGTCGACAGCGCCGCGCACGCGCTGGGCGGTCGTCTTCGTCGCGAGCTCGGGCTTGTACCCCACCGGAACGAAGCGAGTAGCCATCGACCCGAAGGCCCAGATGCCGAGTGATGTCTTCATTGCGCTGTCCAACCTCCGTCGACGAGGACGCTTGCGCCGTTGACGAGCCCCGCGCTCGGCGAGGCAAGGAAGATGACCGCAGCGGCGACCTCGGTCGTCGTGCCGACGCGGCCGATCGGGATCCGCGAGACGACGTCGGCGAGGAACTCCGGCCGGTCGAGGCGCTCCGCCGTCCCGGGTGTCCGCACGAACGTCGGCGCGACGGCGTTGACCGTCACGCCGTGGCCGCCCCACTCGAGCGCGAGCACCTTCGTCAGCAGCTCGACGCCCCCTTTCGACGCCGAGTACGCCGCGTGTCGGGGGATGCCGACGTGACCCGCCTGCGAGCTCACGTTCACGATCCTGCCGAAGCCCGCCGGCACCATGTGCCGTCCCGCGGCCTGGCACGCGAAGAAGAGGCCGCGAAGGTTCACCGCCATCAGCTCGTCCCACTCCGCCTCGGTTGCCTCGAGCGCGTCGTGGTTCGTGCCGAGCCCTGCGTTGTTGACGAGGACGTCGAGCTTTCCGTGACGGCGGACGACGTCGTCGACGGCGGCGCGGATGGCGGCGACGTCACGCAGGTCGAGCACGACGGGCTCGGTCGGGGCGTCGGCCGCCCGCCGTACACCCGAGACGACCGTCGCGCCCGCCGCCCGCAGCGCGAGCGCAAGGTCATGCCCGAGCCCGCGGCTCGCTCCCGTGACGAGCGCGACCTGGTCGGTCAGGTCGAAGCTCGGCTGCTCCATCTAGAGGCCCACGTTCTCGGCCAGCCACTTGCGGTTTCGAACCTGCGCCTCCGCTGACTCCGACAACTGCTCGTCCCGACGCGGAATTCGGTCCTGCTCGACGACGACCCAACCGGCGTACGAGAGCCGACGGAGCCCGTCGAAGAACGACGGCAGGTCGACATCGCCGCTGCCGAGCTCGCAGAACATCCCGCGCCGCCAACCCTCGAGCACATCCGCACGCTCGGCGACAACTTCTCGCACGACGCCGAGCCGGACGTCCTTGACGTGCACATAGTTCACGCGGCTGCCCCAGTCCCGCAGCGCGTCGTTCGGGTCACTGCCGCCGATCAGCAGGTGCCCGGTGTCGGCGAGCATGCCGATGTCAGTGAGCTCGAGTGCGCGCTCGATTTCGGCGGGAGACTCCACGAACGTCGACGTGTGCGGATGCAGCGTCGGCTCGTACCCACGTTCTTCCACGAGCGCCTGGGCCCGCTTGACGCCGTCGGCCCAGCGGCGCCAGCCGGCGTCGTCGAGCTCGGGAACGCCAGCGCCGGGGCTCGCGCGGCGCTCAGGCGAACCGCCGTCGCCGAGGACCGGGTGCGCGCCTGCCGCCTCGGCGGCGTCGAAGAGGTCGAGTGTCCGCTCGAGCCCGGCGAGGTCCTCGTCGAGGTGCTCGGGCTCGCTGAAGCGGATCGGGCACCAGCCGCCGGTCAGCGCGAGCGCGTGCCGGTCGAGCCGTGCGCGCAGCCCGTCGCCCTCGCCGAGGTACCCCGGCGGGCCGAGCTCGGTTCCGGCGTATCCCGCGGCCGCCATCGCCGCGAGCAGCTCGTCCGGCCCCGGCACGTTCGGGTAGACGCCGACCGTGACCTCGAAGGCGCCGTACGAGAGCGGTGCGTTCCCGACCTTCACGCCGACACGAGCGGGACGCGCGGGTCCTTCGGCGTCTCCGGCCACGTCTCGCGGATCCAGGCCAGGGCCGGGTCGTCGGTGTTCGCCATCGAATGGTGCTCGCCGGCGAGCGCGTTGAGGTAGTAGAAGTCGTACCCCGGGGCGGCGCAGAACGGGTGGTACCCGTGCGGCACGAGCACGAGGTCGCCGTCGCGCACCGTCCACGTCTCGTCGAGACCGCGCGGCGGCGAGTAGAGCCGCTGGAGCCCGAACGCCTCGGGCGCAGGCGCGCGGTAGTAGTAGACCTCCTCGAGCGCGACCTCCTCGGGGTAACGCTCCTCGTCGTGCTTGTGGGGCGGGTAGCTCGACCAGCTGCCGGCCGGGGTCAAGACTTCGACGACGAGCAGCCGCTCGGCCGGGAAGCCCGGCTGGATCATGTTGTTGATCTGCCGCGTGGCGTTGCCGGCGCCGCGGATCTCGACCTCGACCTCGTCGGGCCGCTGGAGGACGGGCTCCAGCCGCCGTTCGACCGGCGCCGACGAGACGGCGAGCTCGGCCTCTCCGTCGAGCCGGTACTCGGTGTCGCGCGGAAGGTAGAGCGTCCACGGCAGCTGCTCGAAGACGCCAGCCCGCGGGCCGAGCTCGAAGGTCGCGCCGTCGACCGTCGCCGTGCACGAGCCGGCGAGAAGCACGATCGCGGTCTCCTCCCGGCCGGTCGTGCGCTCGGAGAGGCCGACGAGCCGCTCGACCCCGAACGTGAGGTAGCGCCAGCCCGCGTCCGCCGGCGTGATGCGCGACCACTCCCCTGCCCGGCGGTGCAGCGTCACAGCGTCGCCTCGAGCTCGTCGAGCGTCGGCATCGCCTCGGAGCACGCGAGCTGCGCCGCGACGAGCGCGCCCGCGACGCTTCCGCGGCGGACGGCGTCGACGAGCGACATGCCGCGCAGGAGCGCGTGGCCGAGCCCCGCCGCGAAGGCGTCGCCCGCACCGAGCCCGTTGACCACCTCGACCGGGTGAACCGGCACGTCCGTCTCCTCGCCGCCGTCGTAGACGCGGGAGCCCTCGCCGCCGCGCTTGAGCACGAGGCGCTCGGGCCGGGCAGCGAGCGCCGCCGCGTCGACCTCCTCCTCGTTCCCGACGACCACGTCCGCAGCGGCGACGGCCTCACCCACGAGGCCCGCGTACTCGGCCGGATCGTCCCAGAGGGTCGGGCGCCAGTCGAGGTCGAAGATCGTCGTCCCCCGGTGCGCCCGGATGGCGGCGAGGGTCGTCTCCCGCGAAGGCGACTGGGCAAGTGCGGTGCCCGTCGCGTAGAGCAGCGGCGCGGCCGCGACCTCCTCGCCGTCGAAATCGTCCGGGGAGAGCTGCCAGTCAGGAGCGGTGGGCTTGCGGTAGAAGGTGAGCGGAAACCGGTCGGGCGGCCAGACTTCGCAGAACGTCGGCGGCGTCTGCCAGTACGGGTCGACCGCGAGGAAGCGCGTGTCGACCCGCTCGCGCTCGAGGAAGTCGCGGACGAACTCGCCGTGTCCCTCATCGCCGACCCTCGAGACGATCGCGGCCTGCACGCCGAGCCGGGCGAGCCCGGTCGCGACGTTCCCGGCGAACCCGCCGACGTAGCGGGTGAACGAGCGAACCGCGCGAAGCGGCGTCTCGAGCTCGTTCGGGTAGAGGTCGACGCCGACCCGCCCCATGACGACGGCCTCGATCACGCGAACTCGACCTCGACCTTGAGCGCGCGACCCGAACGGAGCTCGTCGACCGCCGACGGCAGCTCCTCGACGCCGACGCGATGGGTGACGAGCGCGTCCCAGTCCGCGCGACCCTGCTCGAGCAGCCGGATCGCGTCAGGGAAGACGTCCTGACCGACGTAGGAGCCGAGGATCGTCAGCTCGTCGCGCGTGATGCGCGACTGCGCGACCTCGGCCCGGGCGTGCTGGTTCATCCCGAACAGCAGGACGCGGCCGCCGGGTGCGACGGCGTCGAGCGCGGCGCCGAGCTGCGAGCCGACCGCATCGACGACGAGGTCGCCGCGCACCGCTCCGAGCCCGCCCGGCTCGACGACCCGGTCGGCGCCGAGGCGCAGTGCGAGCTCGGCGCGCTCTGCAGTCGGCTCGACGGCGACGACCGACGCGCCGGCGGCCGCGAGCAGCGCGCAGAACATCGCGCCGATCGGCCCGGCGCCGAGGACCACCGCGATCTCCCCGGGAAAGACGGCCGCCTGGCGCACGCCGTGGACGACCGTCGAAAGCGGCTCCGCGAGCGCGGCGACGTGCGCGGGGAGGTCGTGCGAAAGGGGATGGCACGCGCGCGACTTCACGATCACCTGGGGCGCGAGTCCGCCGTCGATGAAGATGCCGTAGGTCGTGCCGTTCTCGCATTGGTTGCGAAAGCCCCGGCGGCACGACGCGCACTCACCGCACCAGAGGTTCGGCGCGACCGCGACCCGCTCGTCAACTCGAAGCGAGCGCACGTCCGAACCCACGTCGGTGACCACACCGACGAACTCGTGGCCGAGGACGACGCCGACGTTCGCCGGGTGACTCGGAGGGTCGCTGAGGATGTGCAGGTCGGTCCCGCAGATCCCGCAGGCCTCCACCCCGAGCGCGACCTCGTCGGCGGCGCCGAGCTCCGGGTCCGGGCGCTCCTCGATCGCGAGCGTCCCGACGGCGGCGAGCACCGCGGCCTTCACGACGCCGCGCCGTAGCCCAGCTTGAGGGCGTGCTCCTTCCCCGTGACGATCAGCTCGGCAACCTCGTCGCGTGAATGCTTGCCCTTCGGGAACTCGGCGATCGACTCCCCGTGGGAAAGGATCACGAAGCGGTCCGCGATCGGATACACGTGGTACACGTTATGCGTGATGAAGATGATCGAGATGCCCTTGTTGCGGGCCTCCTCGACGGACTTCAGCACGCGCCCGGTCTGACGCAGCGACAGTGCGGACGTCGGCTCGTCGAGGATGAGCAGCTTCGGGTTGAAGTACGCGGCGCGCGCGATCGCGACCGACTGGCGCTCGCCGCCCGACAGCCGCGCGATCGGCTCCTCGGCGTCGCGGATCTCGATGCCGATGTCCGAGATCGCCTTGCGCGCGTCCGCATGCGCCTTCTTGCGGTCGATCCACCGGAACGGCCCTATCCCCTTCGTGACCGCCTTCTCGCGGCCGAGGAACACGTTGCGGTAGATGGCCATCAGGTCGACGATCGCGAGGTCCTGGTACACGGTCGCGACACCGATGTCGTACGCGTCGCGCGGCGAGCTGAACTGGACCGGCTCGCCGTCCCAGAGGATCTCGCCCTTGTCCGGGGGGAACAGGCCGGTGAGGATCTTGATCAGGGTCGACTTGCCCGCGCCGTTGTCGCCGAGCAGGCCGAGCACCTCCGCATCGCCGAGGCTGAAGCTGACGTTTCGGAGCGCCTCGATCCGCCCGAACCGCTTGGCGATGCCCCGGCCCTCGACGAGCGGCGTGCCGTTCGTCGCCTCCGCGGCCATCAGATCTGCGGCCTCGTACGGCCGAGCTGCTGGTTGAGGACCACAGCGAGGATGATGAGCAGACCGACGGCGAACTGCAGCCAGTAGCTCGCGATGCCGGAGAGCACGAGCCCCTGCTGGATCATCGCGATCATGGCCGCGCCGAGCGCGGCGCCGAGCACCGAGCCGTAGCCGCCGTTCAGGCGGGCGCCTCCGATAACCGCAGCCGCGATCGCGGTGAGCTCGAGCGTCTGTCCCCGGGTCGCCTCGACCGTGTTGAAGCGGCCGACCTGGATGAGACCCGCCAGGCACGCGCACAGCGCGGTGACGACGAAGAGGATGATCCAGACGCGGTCAACCGGAACGCCCATCGAGCGCGCCGCACGCTCGTTCCCGCCCGAGGCGAAGATCCAGTTCCCGAAGCGTGTCCGCAGGAGCAGGAACGACAGGAGAACGAGGACGCCGAGGAACCAGAGAAAGGAGACCTGGTACCCCCGGAAGAAGCCGTCCTCGATCCGGTACGAGAAGATCTTGTAGACGAGCAGATCCTTATCCACGGCGACGGGAAAGCCCTCGGTCAATCGGAGGAGGAGGCTTCTCCAGATGAGCAGGGTCCCGAGCGTCACGATGAAGGACGGGATCCTCGTCCCGACGACGAGCACACCGTTGACGAGCCCGATCGAGATCGCGACGCCGACCGAGGCGAGCACCGCGACGAACGGGTCCGTGCCGTAGTTGAGGATCAGGTAGGGGCCGATCACCGACGAGAACCCGAGCACGGACCCTACGGAGAGATCGAAGTGGCCCGCAATCATCAGGAGCGTGACGCCCATCGCGACGATGCCGAGCTCGGCGGTGATGCTGGCGAGGCCCGCCAACGACGTTCGCGTCGTGAAGTTGTCGGCGTAGACCGAGAAGAACAGGAAGATCACGATCGCGCCGAAGAGGGCACCGGTCTCGGGGCGGCCGATCAGCAGGCCACGCGCCGTGGCCCGCCAACCGGCGCCCCGACCGGGGCGAGCAGCCTCGCGCTCTCCGAGCGGAGCCTGCTCCGTCGTCATCTACCTGAACCCGTCCTTGACGCCCTCGGCGACCTGCGCGGCGTTCGACTTGTCGACGAGCGCGGGGCCCGTGAGCATGTCGACGCCGGGCGCGATCACGAAGCCGTGCAGGATGTGCCCCTGGAGCCAGTGGATCGGCTCGTATCCCTGCAGGTACTGCTGCTGGTCGATCGTCGAGACCAGGTTGTCGCTGTTGATTTCGGTGAGCAGGTCCTCGGTCATGTCGTACGCGGAGACGCGCACGTCGCCCTTCTTGCCGAGCTCGTCCAGCGCCTGCAGCGCAAACGTCGCCGGCTGCGGCCCGACGCCGAAGATCGCGTCGACGTCCGCGTTCTCCTGCAGGTAGCCCTTGATCTGCTCCGTCGCCTGCGTGGCGTCCTTCGAGCTCGGGAGCTTGTCGACCGTCGCTCCCGACTTGGTCAGCTCCGCGTCGTAGCCGCGGCAGCGGGCCTCGAGGCCGGTATGCCCGGGCTCGTGGATGATGCAGACGGCGTGCTTCACGTCGCCTTCCTCCATCTGGCGCTGTGCAGTGAGCCGCCCGCCGGCCTCCTCGTCGCCGCCGACGTAGAACAGATACGGGATCCGCTGGTCGAGCGGACGCGTGTCCGGCACGTTCACGGCGATGACCGGAATGCCCGAATCGATCGCCTCGCGTAGCGGCTGGTCGACCGCGTTCTGGTCGAGGATCGAGGCGAAGATGCCGTCGGGCTTCGCCGCGATCGCCTGGTTCAGGAGATCGACGTACCCGGCGACGGCGAACGTCTCGAGCGGTAGGTCCGTGACCTTGACGCCGTACTTCGCCGCGCCGTCGCGGATGCCGTTCCGGTAGATCGCCCAGAAGACGTTCCCGGACTCGCCGTGCGTGACGGAGTAGAAGTTCAGGTTCGACTGGCTCGCGGCGGTCTCCGTGGCCGTCGTGGTACCGGCGCTCTCGTTGTCGTCGCCGCCGATGTCGCAGGCCGCGAGCAGCGCGGGCGTCGATAAGGCAGCGCCGCCGACCGCGGCCCGGCGGAGCAGCGTGCGCCGCGAGACCGCGCGGTTCAGCGCGGCCTGCACCGGGTCGAGCTCGTCCTGCGGCGTGTGGTTCTCGCTCATTCGCATCCCTTCATGCTGGTTTGCCGAGTTGCCCCTGTTCAGAAAGCTGCTGCGATCTCTGCGAGTCCGATCCGCCTCCCTTCGCGCGCGGCTGTCTGCACCGCTTCGCAGAGGACGGCCGCGCGATACCCGTCCTCGAAGCTCGCCTGCCTCGCCGGTACGGGCCGTCCCCCGAGCACTGCCTCGAGGAAGTCCCGCCACTGGTGCATGAACCCGTGCTCCCATCCGAGCACGTGCCCCGGCGGCCACCACTGGTCGAGGTAGGGATGGCCGGGCTCGGTGACGAGTACGTCACGGAACCCGCCGAGCCCCTCGCGCTCGTCGTCGGTGAGGAAGACGTGCAGGCGGTTCGGATCCTCCATGTCCCACCAGGCCGACCCGAGACTGCCGTTCACCTCGAAGCGATGACGACCCTTCCATCCGGTCGCGACCCTCGACGCCTCGAGCGCCGCGACGAGACCGTCCGCGAACTCGAACAGCGCCACGTACGCGTCGTCGAGCTCCGAGACGAGCTTCGACGTCGTCGCGCTCACCGCGGACGGCTCGCCCACGAGGAAGCGGAGCATGTCGACGAGGTGCGAGTAGTCGAGCACGGCGCCCGCTCCTCCCGACGAACGCTCCTGCCCGCCGGCCGTCGCATAGTCCTGGAGGTAGAGGGCGCGGTAGTGGCGGAGCTCCCCCAGCCGCCCCTCGACAAGCAGCTGCTTCGCGAGCGCCACCGCGGGGAGGTAGCGGTAGTTGAAGCCGACGGCGTGCGTGACGCCCGCGTCCTCGGCCGCCTCGTACATCGCCTTCGACTCAGCCGCGTCCACGCCCAGCGGCTTCTCGCACAGCACCGCCTTCCCAGCCGCGACCGCTGCGAGCGTCGGGTCGGCGTGACCCTCGGCCGCGAACAGGTTCGCGACCACGTCGACGTCCGGGTCGGCCACGAGCTCTTCCCAGCTCGTCGTCCAGCGCTCGAAGCCCAACTCGCGGGCGGCGGCCTCGAGCGGCTCGCGGCGCCGCCCGGCGATCGAGACAAGCCGGATGCGCGCCGGCAGCGGCCGGATGTGGTTCAGCGTCTCGAGCGCGTGTGCGTGAGCGCGGCTGATCCAGCCGTAGCCAAGCACTCCGACGCCGATCACGTCGTCGGGCATCCCGCGCGACCCTCTCAAACGCGTTTGCGGCTTGTCAATCCGACGCCGGCGCCGCAAAACTCACCGTTAACAATGCGCCCGACTAGGCTCAGCGGCGTGGAGACGGTCAGGCTGACCACTGCGCAGGCGCTCGTCCGGTTTCTCCAAGCGCAGTGGTCGGAGCGCGACGGCGAGCGCCGGCGACTGATCCCCGGAATCTGGGGGATCTTCGGGCACGGGAACGTCATCGGATTGGGGCAGGCGCTCGAGGAGCACGGCTCGGACCTCAGGTTCCACCAGGGGAGGAACGAGCAGTCGATGGTCCACGCCTCAGCCGCGTACGCGAAGGCGAAGCGGCGGCTTCAGACGCTCGCGTGCACGTCGTCGATCGGTCCCGGCGCAACGAACATGATCACGGCCGCCGCCGGCGCGACGATCAACCGGCTCCCCGTCCTGTTGCTCCCGGGAGACGTCTATGCAACGCGCCACCAGGGCCCGGTGCTCCAGCAGCTCGAGCATCCGACCTCGGGCGACGTCTCCGTGAACGACTCGTTCCGGCCGGTTGCGCGCTTCTTCGACCGGATCATGCGCCCGGAGCAGCTCCTCACGGCCCTGCCCGAGGCGATGCGGGTGCTCACGTCGCCGGTCGAGACGGGAGCAGTCGTCGTCGCGCTGCCGCAAGACGTGCAGTCGCACGCCTGGGACTACCCCGCGCCGTTCCTCGAGGAGCGCGCGTGGCGGATCGAGCGTCCGCAGGCCGCGGAGCGGCGGATCGGGGAGGCGGCGGAGCTGATCCGTGCCTCCGAGCGGCCGCTGATCATCGCTGGCGGCGGGGTGCTCTACAGCGAGGCCGAGGAATCCCTCCTCGAGCTCGCGCGCAGCGCCGGCATCCCGGTTGCCGAGACGTTCGCGGGTAAGGGTGCCGTGCCGGTCGACGAGTGGCTTCAGCTCGGCGGCGTCGGGCTCGAGGGCAACCCGGCGGCGTCGCGCCTCGCGATGGATGCCGACCTCGTGCTCGCCGTCGGAACGCGCCTGACGGACTTCGCGACCGGGTCGAACAGCGTCTTCCAGCACCAGGACGTCCGCTTCGTCTCGATCAACGTCTGGGGACGCGACGCCCACAAGCAGGGTGCTGTCCCGATCGTCGCCGACGCGCGCGAGGCGCTGACGCAGCTGCGCGAGGCGCTCGCCGACTGGACGACCGGCGAGGACTATCGCAACGAGGTGACGCGGACCCGCGCAGAGTGGCTCGAGCAACGCGCGGCGCTTCGCCTTCCTGTCGAAGGCGAGCTGATGAGCCAGGCGCAGCTGATCCTCACGCTGAACGACGTGGCCGAGCCCGGCGACACGGTGATCGCTGCGGCGGGGACCCCTCCCGGCGACCTGCTCAAGATCTGGGACACGACCAACGGCAAGCACTGTCACCTCGAGTTCGGCTACTCGTGCATGGGCTACGAGCTCCCGGCCGGGATCGGCGTGCGGATGGCGCAGCCCGAGGGCGAGGTGTACGTCTACATCGGGGACGGCACGTTCCTGCTCAACCCGGGCGAGATCGTGAACGCCCTTCAGGAGCGGCTGAAGATCACGGTCGTGATCTCGGAGAACCACGGCTACCAGTCGATTCAGCGGCTCCAGCTCTTGCGGCACGGAAAGATGTTCGGCAACGAGTTCCGCGCGCGGCGGAACGGGCAGCTCGACGGCGACTACATCGAGCTCGACCTCGCGAAGACCGCCGAAGGGCTTGGCGCGCACACGTGGCGGGTCGATTCGCCCGGCGCGCTCCGCGGCGCGCTCGAGGCGGCGCGTGGCGAGTCGCGCGCGTGCGTCATCGTCTGCGAAACCGAGCCGCACCGCTATCTCCCGGGGTCCGAGGTCTGGTGGGACGTCGCGCCGCCGGAGGTCTCTGACGAGCCGGAAGCGCAGCGCGCCCGCCGGGAGTACGAGCGTGAGCGCGCGGAGCTCCAGCGCTTCTACTACTAGAGAACGCCTCGCGGCCGGCGAGAGGCTGCTCGGGACGTTTCTGAACCTCGGCTCGCCGCTCGCGGCCGAGGCGTGTGCGCGCGCGGGGTTCGACTGGCTCGTCTTCGACCTCGAGCACGGCGCGGGGACGGAGCGCGAGCTGATCCCGACGATCCAGGCGATCGCGGGACGCTCGGCGGCGCTCGTGCGCGTGGAGGAGAACGACCGGCCGCGATTCGCGCGCGCGCTGGACGGCGGAGCAGACGGCGTCATGGTCCCGCGCGTGGACTCCGCGGAGGAGGCCGCGCAGGCGATCGCGTGTATGCGCTATCCCCCGCGCGGCGTGCGAGGCGTGGCGTACATGAACCGCGCCGCCGGCTGGGGATACCCGCGCGGCGACGTCGACGCGCTCGGCGTGGTCCAGATCGAGAGCGGGGCAGCAGTCGACGACTCCGGCGCGATTGCGGCGGTCGACGGCGTCGACGTGCTCTTCGTCGGGCCGAACGACCTCAGCGCGGCGCTCCAGACGGACGACCTCCCCCTCGCGAAGGTCGTCGAAGCCGCCGACGCGAACGGGAAGACGGCCGGGATCCTCGCCCGCTCGCGCGAAGACGCGGAGCACTACGTGGAGCAGGGATTCCGGTTCGTCGGGATCGGCTCGGACTCGCTCTTCCTCGTGCAGGGCGCCCGCGCCGCCGCCGGCACAGCGTGATCGTCGCGACCGGGCCGGTCCACCCGGTCGCCGAGGAGATCCTCGGGCCGATCATGGTTGCGCACGACTGGCGGTCGCTGCTCGGCGAGATCGAAGCGCTGATCGTGCGCGGCGACGCGTCCGTCCGCGCCGACGACCTCGCGCGCGCGCCGAAGCTGCGAGTCATCGGTCGCAGCGGCGTCGGCGTCGACCGCGTCGATGTCGCGGCGGCGGCCGCGCGCAGGATCCCGGTCGTCGTCACGCCCGGGGCGAACGCGCGCGCGGTCGCCGAAGGTGCGCTGACGCTGATCCTCGCCGTGGTCAAGCGCCTGCCCGAGCTCGAGCGCGCCGTCCGCTCGGGCGACTGGGACGCGCGCGACCGGCTCGAGATCGGCGACCTGGACGGTGCGACGCTCGGCCTCCTCGGCTACGGGCACATCGGCCGCGAGCTGGGAGAGCTCGCGCGCGCGCTGGGGATGCACGTGCTCGCCCACGACCCGCTCGTCGCCGAGGCGACGACCCCGCTGGAGACGCTCTTCGAGCGGAGCGACGTCGTCTCGCTTCACGCACCGCTCACCGACGAGACGCGCGGGCTCGTCGGCCCGGCGCTCCTCGCGCGGGGGAAGCCCGGGCTCGTCCTCGTCAACACGGCTCGCGGCGCGCTCGTCTCGTCGCTCGACGACCTGCTCGACGCGCTGGACCGCGGGCCGCTCGGCGGCGTCGGCCTCGATGTGTTCGACGACGAGCCGCCGGACCCTTCACACCCGATCTTCGTCCACCCGCGCGTCGTTGCGACGCCGCACGCGCTCGGCCAGACGACCGGCGCGCGCGAGGCGGTGTTTCGAGCGATGGCGGATGGCGTCGCCGCGGCGCTCCGCGGCGAGCAGCCCGCGCACGTCGCACTCCCCTGAACCGGTCGATTGGCCTCCGGGTGCTCTGCGCCACTCAGGCGTAGCTGACGTCCTCCCAGCTGCCGCTCGCGAACGAGCGCGCGACGGCATCGATCACACGGGCGGTCGCAGCCATCTCGCGCACGCCCGGCTCGCGCTGCTGTCCGTCCGCGATCGACTGGAGGAAGCGATACGCCTCGATCACCTTCAGGTCGTCGTAGCCCATCGGGATCCCCCGGCCGGGCTGGAAACGCGCGAAGTCGGGATGCGACGGCCCCATCAGCACGCGCGCGGCGCCGCCGTCGCGGTAGTGCTCGAGCTCGTTCATCCGCTCGAAATTCCACGCGACCGCGCCAAGCGTGCCGTTCACCTCGAACCAGTAGCGCGCTTCGGCGCCGACGACGACCCGAGAGAGCTCGATCGTTCCCTTCAGACCGGACGCGAACTCCACGAGCGCCGCGCACCAGTCCTCGTTTTCCACCCGACCGAGTTCGACGTCGCCCTCGACGACGGAGAAGTGCGTGCCGGTGCCCATCTCCACCCTGGGTCGCTCCCGGACGAGGATTGCGGACGTCGCGGTGACGCGAGCGATCGGCCCACAGAGGAACATCGCGAGGTCGATCGCGTGCGAGCCGAGGTCGGAGAGGATCCCGTAGCCCGAGAGCCGGCGCGAGAAGCGCCACGAGAGTGCGCCGCGTGGGTTCGCCGAGTAGCTCGCGACGAACTGCATGCGGAAGTGGTTGACCTCGCCGAGCTCGCCGTCGGCGATCAGCTTGCGCGCCTGCTGCACGGCGGGCGGGTTCCGGTAGTTGAGCCCGACGATCGTGCGGACGCCTGCAGCCTCGACTGCGCGCTCGATCTCGAGCGTGTCCTCCGGCAACGCTCCCAGCGGCTTCTCGCCCCAGAAATGCTTTCCGGCCTCCGCCGCGGCGACGGCCATCTCGCGGTGCATGAAGTTCGGCGCGCAGATCGAGACGGCTTCCACGCCCGGATGAGCGACGACGGACTGCCAGTCGGTCGTCCACTCGGCGTAGCCGAGACGGTCCGCCGCCGCTCGCGCGCGCTCCTCGACCTCGTCCGCCGCCACGACGAGCCGCGCCCGGCCTTCGCATTCCGGGTAGTGGATCGGGACGCGCACGTACGACGTCGAGTGCACCTCCCCCATCCATCCGACGCCGAGCAGGCCGATGCCGATCTCCCTCACGCGAGCTCCTCGAGTCGGACGACGCGCGCCTCGTCGAGCGAGCGCCGTGCGGCCTCCGCCGCCGCGACCGCCGCGAGCCCGTCGCGCCCGGTCACCTCGAGCTCCGCGCCGTCGAGCGCGGCGACGAACGCTTCAAGCTCGCGCCGGAACGCCTCTTCGTACCGATCCGTGTAGAAGTGCGCCGGGACATTCGCCGCCTGCGCGAGCCCGTCCGTGCCGTGCACCTCCAACCGCTGGTCGTAGCCGTACGCGCTCGTCCGGCAGTTGTCGATCGCGCCGAACGCGCCGTTCGAGAAGGCGAGCGCGACGACCAGCGTGTCGACGTCACCGATCGCCGCCGCGTTCGCGTCGACGAGCGCCGCGCCGCGCGCGGCCACCTCGGTCACCTCGGCGGCGAGGACGAAACGCGCGAGATCGAGGTCGTGGCTCGTCGTGTCGAGGAAGACGCCACCGGAGTGCGGAAGGTACTCCGCCGGCGGCGGCGCCGGGTCCCGGGACGAGATCCGAAGCACCAGCGGACGACCGATGCCGCCGCGCCGAACCTCGTCCCGAACCGCCTGAAAGGCCGCGTCGAAGCGGCGGTTGTAGCCGATCTGCAGGAGCACGTCGGCACGTTCGGCCGCCTCGACCGCTCGGCGCGCAGCGTCGAGCGACGTTGCGAGCGGCTTCTCGCAGAACACGTGCTTTCCGGCGTCCGCCGCTGCTGCGACCAGGGCGGCGTGCGTGTCGGGCGGCGTCGTCACGAGCACTGCCTCGACGTCGCCGCGGCCGAGGAGGGCCTCGGGGCTCAACGCATCGCAGCCGACTTCGTCCGCAAGCGCACGTGCGGCCTCCGGAACCGCGTCGGCGACGGCGACGAGGCGGGCGCCGCGGATGCGAGCGAGGTTCGCGGCGTGGACGCGCGCGACCTTGCCGGCCCCGATCAGCCCGAGGGAGTGCACGAGCCGATTCTCTAACCTTCGGCGGCGACGGGCTGCTCGGATTCATCCGGCAGCTCGAGCCAGTGCACCTCGAGCCGTTCGATGCGCGAGCCCTCCATCGCGAGCACGCGGAAGAGCAAGCCGTCCCACTGCACCTCGTCGCCCTCCTCCGGCGCGCGTCCGAGCTGCCCGAAGACGAAGCCCGCGACCGTGTGGTAGTCCTCCTGCGGCAGCTTGGTCCCGAACTGCTCGTTGAAGTCGTCGATCGGGAACGTTCCGTCGATCCGGATCGTCCTCTCGTCGACGCGCTCGATCGCCTCGTCCGGAAGGTCGAACTCGTCCTCGATCTCGCCGACGATCTCCTCGAGAACGTCCTCGAGCGTGATCAGCCCCTGCATCGCACCGTACTCGTCGACGACGATCGCCATGTGGTTCTTCGTCCGCCGGAAGTCGGCGAGGAGCGCCGCGAGGTCCTTCGTCTCCGGCACGACGAACGCGGGACGCAGGATCTCCTCGAGAACGACGTTCGCGATCCCGCGGTCGTTGAGCGCCGAGAAGAGGTCGCGCACGTGGAGGATGCCGACGATGTCGTCGAGCGAGCCCTTATACGCCGGGTAGCGCGTGTACGGCGAGTCGATCACCGCGGCGAGGCACTCCTCCGGCGGGAGGTCGACGGAGATCGCGACGACCTCGGGCCGCGGGACCATCACCTCGTGCACCTCCTTGCCCGCGAAGTCGAAGACCTTGTAGAGCATCTCCTCCTCCGCCTCCTCGATCACGCCCGTGTCCTCCGCCTCGCGGACGGTGTAGAGGATGTCCTCGCGCGTGTAGCCGTGCACGCCGGCGGGCGCGGGCTCGACGCCGAAGAGACGCGAGACCGCGTTCGCGGAGTTCTGGAGGACCCAGACGAGCGGCGCCGTGATGCGGGCGATCAGCTCGAGCGGAACCGCGAGGACGATCGCGAGCGGCTCCGCCCGCTGCAGCGCGATCGCCTTCGGGACGAGCTCACCGAGCACGACCGTGAGGTAGGTCAGGATCAGGAACGAGAGCAGGTACGCGAGCGCGTGCGAGAGCCACGTGTCGAAGTAGGACGAGATGAGCGGCTCGCCGACCGAACCCATCGCGATCCCGAACACCGTGATCCCGACCTGGATCGTGCTGATGAACCGCACCGGCTCGTCCATCAGCCGCAGCGCGCGGCGGGCCGGGAGCGAGTTCATCTGCTCGAGGCGCGTCCGCCTCGCAGTCACGAGCGCGTATTCGGCCGCGACGAAGACCGCGTTCCCCAGCACGAGGAGGAGCACGATGATGATGCGGAGGAAGTCGCTCACGCCCCGCTCTCCGGGGCGCGGGTACTAGGCGGTTGCTCGTCGTCCAAGCTACGACTGAGTATAGGAGACGGCCCTGCCGTCATCGTGGCGCTGCGCCGACCCGTCGCGGACGAGCCGCTCCAGGTGCGACAGCGTCTCGGCCACGGCGAACCTGCGCGCCGCCGGGTTCAGGTCGGCGCCGAAGAGCGGGTACGAGACTTCGTAGCCGGTTCGGGGCTCCGCGCCGAGCGCCTCGGTGGTCTCTCCTAGTCGCTCGCGATGGTGCTCGATGATCGCCCGGGCGCGGGCGCTCGGGTCCTCCATCGGCTCGCCGTGGCCCGGGAGTGCGAGGTGGAGGTCGAGCGAGGCGATCCGCTCGAGCGACTCGAGGTAGTCGCCGAGCGGGTCGGGCCGGGAGTCCGGGTACAGGCCGACGGCGGGCGTGATCCGCGGCAGCAGGTGGTCGCCGGCGACGAGCACGCCGTCGCGCACGAGGCTGAGGTGCCCGTCGGCGTGGCCGGGCGTCGCGACGACCTCCCAGCCGTCGACGCGGTCCCCGGGGCGGAGCAGCTCGGGGTCGCGGACATACCGAATGAACGGCGCGTAGGCCGACCCGACCTCCAGGAGCTCGTTCGCAACGTCCGGCGGGACGCCGTTGCGGAGGAACCAATCGGCGATCACCTGCGGCCACGTGTCGCTTCCCCAGACGTGTTCGCACTGCTCGTAGTCGAGCTCGCCCTGGTAGACCGGCGCACCGGTCGCGGTCTGGGCCTGCTGAGCCGCGCCGACGTGGTCCGGGTGGAAGTGCGTGATCACGATCCGCGCCACCCGGAGCTCGCGGGCCACTTGGTCGAACACCTCCTGGGACTCCGGCAGCGAAAGACCGGTGTCGACGAGCGTCCAGCCGTCGGCTCCCTCGAGCAGATACGCGTGGACGTGGCTCGGGCGCATCGGCAGCGGCAGCGTGAGCCGCGCCAGCCCATCGAACAGATGTTCTATGCTGGCCACGTGGGGGTCGAGTATCGCGAGGAGCCCTGCAAGGTCGCGCTGAACCGCGTCAAGGGCATGGCGTTCAAGTGGTCGCTGAACCCGTACATGGGGTGCGTCCACCGTTGCACGTTCTGCTACGTCAGGGCGTTCGAGCGGCGCGCGGACCGGCCGTCGGACGACCGGTACGGCACCTCGATCCGGGTCAAGATCAACGTCGCGGACGTCCTGCGGCGCGAGCTCGCGCGGCCCTCGTGGGAGGGCGAGACGGTCACGATCGGCGCCGCGACCGACCCGTACCAGCCGGCGGAGGGGCGCTACCGGCTGACCCGGGCCTGCATCGAGGCGCTCGGCGAGGCGTCGAACCCGCTCGGCATCATCACGCGCGGCCCGATGATCGTCCGCGACGTCGACGTGCTCGCAGAGGCCGCACGCCACGCGAACGTCTCGGTGACGTTCTCGATCCCGACGCTCGACGAGGACGTGTGGAGCAAGACCGAGCCGTCGACGGCGCATCCGCGCCAGCGGCTGCGCGCCTTGAAGGAGCTCGTCGACGCCGGGATCAAGGCGAGCGTCGGGATGGCGCCGATCCTCCCCGGCATCTCCGACGACCCCGAGCAGATGGCGGAGGTCGTCCGGGCGGCGCGCGAGGCGGGCGCGACGGGCGTGTGGGCGAACGTCCTGTTCCTGCGGCCGGGAACGCGCGAGCACTTCCTCGAGCACCTGGCCGACGACTGGCCCGAGCTCCTCCCGCTCTACGAGGAGCTCTACGCCGGCCGCGCGTACCTCGGCGCCAAGCACACGAAGCCGATCCGGGCGCAGGTCGCCGATCTCGCGCGGCGATTCGAGATCGCGGACCGCCGGAAGGCGCCGATCCGGCCCGAGCGGCAGCCGGAGCAGCTGTCGCTCGCGGTCTAGGCACGGTCTAGTCCCGACCGACGGTCACGCCTACAATCCGCAAGCCGCTCGTGGAAGCCTCCCCCTCCCCGGACACCACCGCCCAGCGCGAGATCACGTGCCTGATCGTGGACGACCACGAGGTCGTGCGCGAAGGACTGCGCCTGTCGCTCTCGCGCGCCCCGCACATCCGGGTGATCGGCGAGGCCTCGGACGGCGCGAGCGCGGTCACGCTCGCCGAGCGGCGCCGGCCGGACGTCGTGATCATGGACGTCCGGATGCCCGGCATGGACGGCCTGCAGGCGACGAAGATCCTCACCGAGAAGCTGCCCGACACCTCCGTCCTGATCTTCACGGCGTACAGCGAGCGCTCCCTGCTCGGGCGCGGGCTCGAGTCGGGCGCGAAGGGCTACATCCTCAAGGAGGCTCCGCACCAGACGTTGCTGCGCGCGATCGAGAAGGTCGCCGCGGGCGAGGGCTACGTCGACCCGGCGCTCATGCCCGCGTTCCTCTCCGGCAAGGAGAAGGACGACATGCTAACGGGCCGCGAGCGCGAGATTCTCCAGCTGCTCGCGGACGGAATGTCGAACGCGGACGTCGCCGCGAAACTCTTCATCAGCCAGGAAACCGTGAAGAGCCACGTCCGCCACATCCTGGCGAAGCTCGAGGCCGACACGCGGACGCACGCGGTGGCGATTGCGCTTCGCGAAGCGATCATCGATTAGAGCCGCGCTGCTCCTCGCGGCCGCGTTCTTCGCGGCCCTCGCTGCCGCGCTCTACGCGAGCTCGGGCGTCACCCTGCTCGGCGCCGCGCGGCTCATTGCGGCGATCGCCGCGCTTGCGCTTGCGGCCGCATATCTCATCCTCGCGCAGCGCGACCGGCACCGCGAGATCGAGGTCGAGCTCGCGGGGCAGGCGACCTTCCTCGAGGCGCTGATCGAGTCGATGCACGCCATCGCGGCACCCGGCGGACACGACGCGGTACTCGAGCGCGCACGGGTCGAGGCCGAGCACCTGTTCACGGCGAAGGCCGAGCTGCTCGGTCCGCACGAGCAGCCGACGAGCGCGAACAACGGGCGGCAGGGGATCCTCGTGCCGCTCCGCGTGCGCGACGAGCAGATCGGCGCGCTCCATCTCGTGCGGGCGCGGGCATTCGCGCGCGCCGACGTCGCACGGGCGACCGTCCTTGCCGACTTCGCGGCCCGAGAGAGCGAGAACGCACGGCTGCTGGAGGACGCGAAGGTCCGCGAAGCCGAACGTGCCCGGCTGTCGGAGCAGATCGTGAGCGCCGAGCAGGACGAGCGGCGGCGGTTGGCGCTCTTCCTCCACGACGGGCCCGTGCAGTCGATGTCGGGGCTCGCGCTGATGCTCGACGCGGTCAGCGAGTCGGTCGCACCCGACGCATTGCCGATCATGGAGAGAGCGCTGAAGCAGCATCGCCAGACGATTCGCGCGCTCCGCGACCTCTCGTTCAACCTCGAGCCGGTCGTCCTGCGCGACCAGGGGTTCGGCCCTGCGGTCAAGGGGCTCGCCGAGCAACTCGGGCTCGAGCACAAGATCCAGATCGACGTCGACGTCGACGCAGCCGAGACCCTCGGCGAGAAGGCGCAG
>DASTHC010000069.1:0-11440 GCA_035718485.1 Gaiellaceae bacterium | reverse complement strand
GCGGAGGCCGCTGCTCGTCGGGAACGCGGCGCTGCTGCTGATCGCGCTCCCGCTCTGCGCGCTCGCTGTCGGCGGGGCAACTCGTGATCGCCTCGGCAGCGTTTGTCGCCGGCGTCGGCGTCGAGTTCTTCGAGGTGCTCTGGGCGACGACGCTGCAGAACCGGATCCCGGCGGAGCGGCTGTCCCGTGTGAGCTCCTACGACTGGCTCGGCTCGTTCGCACTCGTCCCGGTGGGGACGATCCTCGTCGGCCCGCTCGCGGCGACCATCGGGTTCGCTGACACGCTCTGGATCGCGGCAGGCGTCGTCGTCGCCGGGTCGACCGCCGTGATCCTGTTCGGCGGCGTGCGACAGCTCTGGGAGTCGCCGGCTGCCGCCATCGAACCGGCACCGCGCCGCGCGCTCGCTGCATAAGGAGGGCTCGGCGAAACAGGCGCTGTGCCGCCGGGCCGCGCTGGGCGGCGCGATGCGGCGTCCTCAGTCGCGCCCGTATCCACCGGATACGAACGCTCCCTGCGTCCTTGCCTCGCACCACCCAGCGCACCCCGACGACGAGGCCCGTTCCGCCAAGCCCTCCTAGAGAAGCCGCTCGACGAGCTCGAGGTCGCTCGGCTCCGTGACCTTGAGGAGCCGATGGTCGCCCGGCACCGCCGCGACCCGCCCGCCTGCAGCTTCGACGAGCGACGAGCAGTCGGTCGCCGCACCGATGTCGCCGGCGAGCGCCGTGCGCAGGACGTCCGCGAGGAACGCCTGCGGGGTCTGCACCGCGACGAGCTCCGCCCGATCGAGCGTCTCGACGATCGCTCCGTCGCGCGCCCGCTTCACGGTGTCTGACACCGGCACCGTTGGCACGGCGCCCTCGAAGCCCTCGGAGAGCGGCTTCAGCACACGCTCGATCACGTCATCGTCGATGAGCGGCCGCGCCGCGTCGTGGACGAGGATCACCGCGGCGTCGTCGCCGACCTCGGCGACGGCCGCGCGCACCGATTCGGCGCGCGTCGCACCGCCGGTCACGCACGCGACGACCTTTCCGGCGCCGAGCTCCTCGGCGAGGAGGATCGCAGGCTCCTCCCACTCGGGAGGCACCGCGACGACGATCGAGTCGATCCATTCGGACGCCTCGAGCCGCTCGAGCGGCTCGGCGAGCAGCGGCCGGTCGCGCAGGTTCGCGAACGCCTTCGGCCGGTCCAGCCCGAGCCGCTCGCCGCTTCCTGCTGCGGCGAGAACGGCCCAGACGGACATTCGGGAGGACTAGCGCGCGGCCGCGGTTGCCTTCGCGCGCGGTGTGCGCTTCTTACCGTTCGTGCCCACGTTGGACAGCACGCCCTCGAGCCACTCGGCCGCTTCCTCGGCGTCCATGCCCTTCGCGTACATCAGCTCGGAGGCGAGGATCTTCTTCGCCTTCACGAACATCTGCTTCTCACCGGTCGAGAGACCCTTCTCGTGGTCCCGGAGCGAGAGGTTGCGTACGACCTCTGCGAGCTCGAGCACGTCACCGGTCTTCATCTTGTCGCGGTTGTGCTTGAAGCGTCGGTTCCAGTTCTTGGGCATCTGTGTGCCGCCGCCCTTCAACGCCTTCACGACGACCTCGACCATCTTCTCGTCGATCACCGGCCGGAGGCCGACGGCCTCGGCGTTGTCAGCAGGCACCTGCACCGTCATGTCGTTGTGCAGGATCCGGATCGTCAGGTACTCGCGCTTCTGCCCCAACACCTCGCGCGACTCCTTCTTGACCACCGTTCCCGCCCCGTGGTGGGGGTAGACCACCTTCGCACCGACCTTGAACAAGCCGCGTCCTCCCCTTCTGGAGTCCCTATCCGCCAAGAAAGCCGGCGCGATCCTCTGCGCCGGCGTAAGTTACAGAATCGTAGCATTTCCAGGGCTTTTCGGCAAAAGCCCTGCTCGGAGCGAACTTCTCCCTCAGAGTTGCAAGTACCGGTCGACCAGGTTGTGCTCCTGGAGGCGCCGGAGGCCCTCGCGGATGTCCCGGGCCCTGACCGCACCCACCCCGTCGACGGACTCGAGGTCGCGCTGAGAGGCCCTGACGATGGCCTCGAGATTCGCCAGATGCTCCACGACGTGGCGGATCACGCTGTCCGGGAGGCGGGGGATGTGGGAGAGAACCCGGTACCCGCGGGGGCTCACGGAGTGGTCGAGCGGGTTCGTCGTGGCCGGGTAGCCGAGCACCGCGAGCAGCTCGAACTCGAGCAGCTCCTTGTAGGCGAGCTCAGCGAGCGCCTGCAGCCCCTCGCGGGTCGGGTCGACCCCGCCCTGGGCGTGGTAGTCGTAGACGACCGCCGCCTTCTCCCTCGGAACCTCCCCGACGAGCTCCTCGAGCTGCATCCGGATCATCCGACCCTCGCTGCCGAGCTCGACGCAGGCGCGCTCGATCTCCTCGGCCATGCGCGTGGTCAGCTCGGCGCGCTGGAGGACGACGAGCACGTCGTCGAGCACGACGGCGTTCTGGAACTCGAGCGCGGTGAGCCGGGTGAGGACGTGGTCGAGTCGCGCGCGGTACGTCTCCAGCGTCGCCAGCGCCTGGTTCGTCTTCGAGAGGACGTCGGGGACCTGCTCGAGCTGATAGCGGCGCGTCCCGAGGAAGACCGTCACCGTCTCGCGCTGCTGCGAGATCGAGACGACGAGGGCGTCGGTCTGCTTGGCGACGCGCTCGGCCGTTCGGTGCCGCGTTCCGGTCTCGCCCGACGCGATCGTCGGATCCGGCATCAGCTGGACGTTCGCGTACGCGAGCCGGCTTAGGTCGGCGTTGACGATGATCGCGCCGTCCATCTTCGCGAGCTCGTAGAGGAGCTGGGGCCGAAACGGCAGGCCGAGCTTCATGCCACCGGAGTAGAGGAACGCGAGCTCCTCCGGGTCGCCGACCACGATCAGCGCGCCCTCCTTCGAGCGGATGATGTCGTCGATCCCCTGGCGGAGATCCGTGCCGGGCGCGACCTGCGCGATCGCGGCGAGCAGCACGGGATCGCGCCTCAGGTCGAGCTCGGCGCGCGTGCGGGGAACGCCGACCTCCGGCGCCCAGCCCTCGCGTTCAGTCGGGTTGCGCTCCTTCTCCACTCGTCTCCAGCCCCGCTCTCGTCGCCTCCCGCAGCGTCTCCGCCTGCAGCAAGGCTAGCGTCCCTCTTCCGCTCGTGCCAGACGGCACGAGTGCCGTCTTCAAGCCGAGCTTCGTGCACTCCTCGAGCCTGCGCTCGGCCTGCGCGGCCGGCCGGAGCCTTCCGGTCAGCCCGATCTCGCCGAACGCGGCGAGGCCTTCGCGCACCGGCCTCCGCTTCGCGGCCGACGCGATCGCGAGGGCGACCGGGAGGTCGGCGCCCGGCTCGTCGACCCGCACGCCGCCCGCGACGTTCACGAAGACGTCTGCCTGACCGAGGCCGATGCCCGCGTGCCGCGAGAGCACGGCGACGATCATCGCGAGCCGCTTCGGATCGACGCCGGTCGCGACGCGACGGGGCATCGCGAGGTCGGTCTGCGCGACGAGCGCCTGGACCTCGAGGAGGATCGGCCGCGTCCCCTCGAGCGCGCACGCGACGGCCGACCCGGGCTCGCCGGCGACGGTGCGGCCGAAGAGCTCGGACGGGTCGGGCACGCCGACGAGACCGGCGCCCGTCATCTCGAACACGCCGAGCTCGTTCGTCGAGCCGAAGCGGTTCTTCGCGGCCCTGAGGACGCGATGCGCGTGGTAGCGGTCGCCCTCGAACTGCAGCACGCAGTCGACGAGGTGCTCGAGCACGCGCGGGCCGGCGACCGCGCCGTCCTTCGTCACGTGCCCGACGAGGATCGTCGCGACACCCGACTCCTTCGCCACGCGGAGCAGCCGGGCGGCCGACTCGCGCACCTGCGCCACCGAACCGGGCGCGGACCCGAGCTCGGACGAGTAGAGCGTCTGGACCGAGTCGATCACGCAGACGTCGGGGCGCTCGCGCTCGAGCGTGGCGCAAACCGTCTCGAGCTCCGTCTCGGCCAGGACCTCGACGCGCTCGGCGCCGCCGAGCCGCTGCGCGCGGAGCTTCACCTGGGCGGTCGACTCCTCGCCGGTCACGAGCAGCGCGCGCCGGTCCTTCGAGATCGCGGCGAGCGCCGTCAGGAGCAGCGTCGACTTCCCCACGCCCGGCTCGCCGCCGACGAGGACGAGCGAGGCCGGAACGAGGCCGCCGCCGAGCACGCGGTCGAGCTCGGGCACTCCCGTCCCGATCCGCGCGGCCTCCTCGGCCTTGACGTCGACGAGGCGGAGCAGCGGCCGCGCCGTACCACCGCGCTTCGCGGGCGCGGCGACCTTCTCCTCGGCAAGCGTCCCGAACGCGCCGCAGCCCGGGCACTTCCCGAACCAGCGCCCCGCGGCGTAGCCACACTCCGAGCACGCGTACTGGACGGCCGCCTTCGCCATGACGCCACGCTAACCGCGGCGCAGGACGGCGACTGTGCCGATTCTGTAACTACGTCAAACGGTCGCCGGTGACGCGGCGGATCTCGTCCACCGTCGACAGACCCTCGAGGCAGAGCCGGAACCCGTCCTCGCGAAGCGTGCGCATCCCCTGCCCGACGGCCGCCGCGAAGATCCGCTCCGCTGAGTCCTCGACGAGGCTCCTGACGTCGCCGCGGATCGGCATCAGCTCGAAGAAGGCGACGCGTCCGCGGTACCCGCTCCCGCCGCACGCCTTGCAGCCGACCGCACGCCAGAGCGTCGATCCGGCCTCGACGTCCGCGCGGAGCGGCGCCGGATAGCTCTCGCGGCAACTCTCGCAGAGCCTGCGCGCGAGCCGCTGCGCGACGATCAGGTTGAGCGAGCTCGCGAGCATCCCCGACGGGACATCCATCTCGCGGAGCCGCGCGATCGCGCCCGCCGCCGTGTGCGCGTGGAGCGACGTCAGTACGAGGTGACCGGTCATCGCCGCCTGGGTCGCGATCGAGGCCGTCTCGGCGTCGCGGATCTCGCCGACGAGGAGCACGTCGGGATCGCTGCGGAGGATCGTTCGCAGCCCGCGCGCGAAGGTCAGCCCGCCCTTCTCGTCGACCTCGCTCTGGTTCGCGTCGGGCAGCTCGTACTCGATCGGATCCTCGACGGTCATGATCACCCGACCTGACGCGCCTATCCGGTCGAGCGCCCCGTAGAGCGTGGTCGTCTTCCCGCTGCCCGTCGGCCCGCACACGACGATCGCCCCGAACGGCTGCTCGAGCGCCTCGACGAGCAGCGAACGCGAGTGGTCGTCGAGCCCGAGGTCGGCGAGGCGGGGACGTTGTCCGCGTCGGCTCAGGATCCTGAGGACGACCTGCTCGCCGTGCCGGAGTGGCAGCACCGCGATCCGGAGATCGAGCGGCTCGCCGCCGAAGTGCACCGAGACGCGGCCGTCCTGCGGGATTCGCCGCTCCGCGATGTCGAGCGAGCCCATCACCTTCAGCCGGCTCGAGACCGCGGGCTGCATGTGCTTCGGCACCTCCGCGACGTCGCGCATCACGCCGTCGACGCGCATCCTGACGAGGAGCCGGTCGCGCTTCGGCTCGAAGTGCAGGTCCGAGGCTCCTTCCTCGATCGCGGTCGTGAGCAGCCGGTTGACGAGCGAGATCGTCGGCGTGCTCGACGCCATGTCGCGGATGTCGTCCACCCGGGACTCGCCCTCGCTCTCGGGCTCGACCAGCGTGAGCTCGATCCGCGCGCGGTACGCGCGGTTGAGCGCCTGCTCGAGCTGGGTCTGCTCGACGACGACGGGTCGGAACTGGATGCCGAGCGCGAGCTGGATGTCGTCGACCGCCCGGAGGTTCGTCGGGTCCGCGAGCGCCAGCTTGAGCGCGCCGTCCTCGAAGAAGCCGACGGGCAGCGCGTCGAAGCGGCGCGCGAGGGCCTCCGGCAGAAGCTTGACCGCCTCGGGGTCGACGTCGAAGCCGTCCAGGTCGATCAGCTCGAGCCGGCACTGCTCCGCGATCGCGCCTGCGACCTGGCGCGTCGTGAGCAGTCCGAGCTCGGCGAGGACCGTTCCGAGGCGGCCGCCGTGGTGGCGCTGTGCCTCGAGCGCCTCCTCGAGCTGCGCGACGCTCACCAGGCCCGAGCCGGTCAGGATCGCGCCGAGCGGGAGCCAGCGAACGTCGTCGAGCGTCGCGCTCATGACCGTTCCCGACGGTGGTGGGTGAATTGCCGCAAGTCCATGGTCCGCAGGCGCGCCCATGCGCGCTCACGTGACGAATCGGCACGCCCGCCCGCGGCCCCGATCATCCGATCGAGGTAGGTCGGCCCCTCCTACGCAGCCTCGGGCACGGGCGCCGGACGCCGCGTCACGGTGGCGATCACGAGCCCGGCGAGGATGCACGCGGCGCCGAGCAGCTGCTCCCGGGAGGGCGACTCGTCGAGCAAGATCGCGGCGAAGACGACCGAGCAGAGCGGCTGGAACGTCAGCATCACCGACGACAGCGCCGCCGGCAGGCGCGGGAGCGAGATCGCGATCAGCAGCCAGCCGAAGACCTGCGAGCTCAGCGCGAGCACGATCAGCCAGGCCGTCGCCGACGGGCCCGGCGTGAGGTCGAGGTCGCCGGCAACCAACCCCCAGAGCCCGCAGCCGACCGCGGACGCGAGCGTCGCGTCGTAGAGCGGCCCGGCGGCGCGCCGGAGGTCGCTGCTGCCCTCGCGGAGCGTCAGCAGGAAGCCCGAGTACGCGATTCCGGTCAGGACGCCGAAGAGCGCGCCGAGCGGCGGGTTCGCGCCGTACGCCCCGTCCTCGAGGACACCGGAGATGAGGATCACGCCCAGGCCGACCACGGGAATCGCCGCGAGCGCGGCCCGAGGCGGGCGCTCTCCGAGCACGAGCCAGGCGAGCAGCGCGACCAGCACGACCTGCGTGTTGCCGAGCACCGTCGCGAGCCCCGCGCCGACCTGCTCGATCGCGTTGTGCCAGAGGATCAGGTCGGCGGCGAAGAACGCCCCGGCGATCCACGCGAGCCTTCGCGAGCGCCACTGACGCGGGCCATACCGCCGATCCTCGAGCCGGGCGAGGAGCCAGAGCACCGGGAGCGCCCAGACGCAGCGGTAGAACGCGCCCGTCGTCGGCGAGACGTCTGCGTACCGGTAGAGGATCCCCGAGAACGAGATCGCGAGCGCGCCGAAGAGCACGAGCGGGACGGGACGGCGGCCGAGCCTCGACGCGGGCATCCCCGCGTTCTACCTGTCCCCTGAAAAGGAAAAAGGCGGGCCGCCGCATCGCCCGCCTTCTCGCCTCTGGAGGGCGCCCGCCGCATCGGCGCCCGTCCTTCGTTGCTCCCGGAGTCTGGCCGACCGGCCTCGCTTGATTCCTCCCCCTTTCGCTGATTCACCTATTCGCTTCACTTTTTCACCCTTGTGGGGTAGGCGGGACCACGCCAGATGGCCCAGAGTGTGTTCGCGAGAGGTCGTGGGGGGCCGCAGCCCACTCTCTCGCGGCGGACGGCGACTCGGGTGCCCGGGTCGCCGTCGACGTTTCCGGGGTTAGGCTGGCCGCGTGGACGAGCGGCTCGATCGCTACGCGGAGCTCGCAGTACGCGTCGGTGCGAACGTCGCACCGGGGCAGATCGTCGGTGTCAGCGGGCTGCTCGCGCATGCGCCGCTCGTGCGGGCGATCACGCGTGCGGCCTACGCCGCCGGCGCCCGCTACGTCGACGTGGAGTACTTCGACACGCACGTACGCAAGGCGTTCGTCGAAGGCGCGCCCGATGAGTCGCTCGACTGGACCCCTCCGTGGCGGCTGGCCCGGATGCAGGCCTTCGGCGACGCGAAGGCGGCGAGCATCTCGATCACGGGCGACCCCGAGCCCGACCTCCTCGCGGACGTCGACGGCGAGCGGGTCGGTCGCGCGGTCCCGAAAGAGCTCCAGGAGCTCGGCGGCAAGCTCATACTCGACGAGGAGCTGATCAACTGGACCGCGGTCGCCTTCCCGAACGAAGGCTGGGCGGAGCGGATCTTTGGCGAGCCGGACGTCGAGCGGCTCTGGGAGGCCGTGGCGTTCGCCGTTCGGCTCGACGAGCCGGACCCGGTCGCCGCGTGGCGCGAGCACCTCGACCGGCTCAGCGAGCGCGCGAAGGCGCTGAACCTACGCGAGCTCGACTCGCTCCACTTCCACGGCGGCGGCACCGACCTGACGATCGGACTCCTCCCCGAAGGGAACTTCGAGGCGGCCCGCTTCCACACCTCGTGGGGCCGCGAGCACGCGCCGAACATGCCGACCGAGGAGGTCTACGTCGCGCCCGACGCGCGCCGGACCGAGGGCGTCGTCCGCTCGACGCGCCCGCTCGCGCTGCTCGGCACGCTCGTCGAGGGACTCGAGCTGCGGTTCGAAGGCGGCAGAGTCGTGGACGTGCAGGCCGCGCACGGTGCCGACGTCGTCCGCGCGCAGACGCAGCGTGACGAGGGAGCGGCGCGCCTCGGCGAGGTCGCGCTCGTCGACGGCTCGTCACGCGTCGGCCAGACCGGGCTCGTCTTCTACGACACGCTGTTCGACGAGAACGCGACGTGCCACATCGCCTACGGCAAGGCGATCACGCGGACCGTCTCAGGGTCGGGCCACCTGTCAGCCGAGGAGCGCGACGCGCACGGCGTCAACTACTCGTCCGTCCACACGGACTTCATGATCGGCGGCCCGGAGGTGAGCGTCGACGGGATTACGGCGTCCGGCGAGTTCGTGCCGATCCTGCGCGACGACGCGTGGGTGCTCGCTAGCTAGTTCTCGTCGGACTGCTCGGGCTCGGCCGGCGCCTCGGGCGGCACCGTCACGGACTCGACCGACATCGCGCCAGGGATGACCGTGATGTCGACCTCTTCCGTCTCCGGCTTGCGCGTGACGAGGATCGTCGAGCCCGGCTCGAGCTCGCGGCCGAGCACGAAGTCGGCGAGCGGATCCTCGATGTGGCGCTGGATCGCGCGGCGCAGCGGCCTCGCGCCCATCGTCGGGTCGTAGCCCTTGTCGACGAGCAGCTCCTTCGCCTCGTCGGTGAGCTCGATCGTCACCTCGTGCGCTGCCATCTGCTCGCGCAGGCGGCGGAGCATCAGCTCGACGATGGTGAGGATCTCGTCCTTCGACAGCTTGTGGAAGACGATGACGTCGTCGATCCGGTTCAGGAGCTCCGGGCGGAAGACCTTCTTCAGCTCGCCCATGATCCGGCTCTTCATCTCGTCGTACGAGAGGCCGGTGTCGTCGCCGACCGAGAAGCCGAGCGTCTGGTTCTTCGAGATCGTGCCGGCCCCGATGTTCGAGGTCATGATCACGATCGTGTTGCGGAAGTCGACGTGGCGACCCTGCGCGTCGGTGAGACGGCCGTCCTCCAGGATCTGGAGGAGGATGTTGAACACGTCCGGATGCGCCTTCTCGATCTCGTCGAGCACGACGACCGAGTAGGGCTTGCGGCGCACGGCCTCGGTCAGCTGGCCGCCTTCGTCGTAGCCGATGTAGCCCGGAGGCGAGCCGACGAGCCGGGACACGGAGTGCTTCTCCATGTACTCCGACATGTCGAGCTTGATCATCGCGTCCTCGTCGCTGAAGAGAAACTCGGCGAGCGTGCGGGCGAGCTCGGTCTTCCCGACGCCCGAGGGGCCGAGGAAGATGAACGAGCCGGTCGGGCGCTTCGGGTCCTTGATCCCCGCGCGTGCGCGCCGGATCGACTTCGAGACGGCGACGATCGCCTCTTCCTGGCCGATGAGCCGCTTGTGCAGCTCGCCCTCCATGTGGATGAGCTTCTCCGACTCGGCCTCGGTGAGCTTGAAGACGGGGATGCCCGTCCACATCGAGACGATGTCCGCGATCTCGTCCTCGCCGATCTCGGGCTGCTCCTCGGCCTCGGCCGAGTTGCGCCACTGGTCCTCGAGCTCCCGCTTCTTCTGCGTGAGCTTCCGCTCCTTGTCGCGGAGCGAGGCGGCCTTCTCGAACTCCTGGTTCTCGATCGAGTCTTCCTTGTCCTTGCGGACCTTCTCGATCTCCTCCTCGAGCTCGCGGTACCGCGGCGGCGCACTCATCGTCTTGATGCGCATGCGCGAGGCGGCCTCGTCGATCAGGTCGATCGCCTTGTCCGGGAGGTGGCGGTCCTGGATGTACCGGTCCGCGAGCACCGCGGCGGCCTCGAGGGCCTCGTCGGTGATCTTGACGCGGTGATGCGCCTCGTAGCGGTCGCGGAGGCCGCGCAGGATCTGCACGGTGTCCTCGGTCGCCGGCTCGTCGACGCGGATCTGCTGGAAGCGGCGCTCGAGTGCGGCGTCGCGCTCGAGGTACTTGCGGTACTCGTCGAGCGTCGTGGCGCCGATGGTCTGGAGCTCGCCGCGCGCGAGTGCGGGCTTCAGGATCGACGCTGCGTCGATCGCGCCCTCCGCTGCGCCGGCGCCGACGAGGTTGTGCAGCTCGTCGATGAAGAGAATGATGTCGCCGCGCTGGGTGATCTCCTTCATCACCTTCTTCAGGCGCTCCTCGAACTCACCGCGGTACTTCGAGCCGGCGACGAGCGCGGCGAGGTCGAGCGTGTAGATCTGCTTGCCCTTCAGGAGCTCGGGCACCTGGCCGCCGGAGATGCGCGCGGCGAGGCCCTCGACGACGGCGGTCTTGCCGACGCCCGGCTCGCCGATCAGGACCGGGTTGTTCTTCGTGCGGCGCGAGAGGATCTGCATCACGCGCTCGATCTCGGTCTGGCGGCCGACGACGGGGTCGAGCTTCCCCTCGGCGGCGAGCTTCGTCAGGTTGCGGCCGAACTGGTCGAGCAGCTTCGAGCTCTTCGACTTCTCGCCGGCCGCGCCGCCGCCGCCCTGCCGCCGGCCCGGGCCGGAGAGCATGCGGATGATCTCGTTGCGGATCTTCTCGGCGTCGGCGTCGAAGTCGAGCAGGATGCGCGCGGCCACGCCCTCGTTCTCGCGGACGAGCCCGAGCAGGATGTGCTCGGTGCCGATGTAGTTGTGGCCGAGGCTGAGCGCCTCGCGCAGCGCGAGCTCGAGCACCTTCTTCGCGCGCGGCGTGAACGGGATCTGCCCCGTCGTGACCTCGTCGCCCTGGCCGACGATCCGCGCGACCTGCGCCCGGACCTCCTCGACGGTGATGTCGAGCGACTCGAGGACGCGCGCGGCGAGCCCCTCCTCCTCGCGGAGCAGGCCGAGCAGGATGTGCTCGGTGCCGATGTAGTTGTGCTTGAGAGCGCGCGCCTCGTCCTGGGCCAGCACGACCACCTGGCGGGCACGTTCGGTGAAGCGTTCGAACAAGGTACGAAGATGGTACCCGACTCCTCGGCGCCTACAGAGACCGCCTCACAGCCTCTTTACGGCCTCCCGAGCGGGGTGCGCCAGGGGTCGATTCCCCGCTCCCAAGGGACGTTTTGGAGCGCCGCCGACCGAGCAAGACTTCTTCTGACGGCGCCTGCGGCAACGGGGTAACACCCTCGTGTCACTCCTCTCCCCACCCGTTGCCCCGGCGCCGGCCTCTCTCGCCGCCGATCGA
>DASTHC010000068.1:0-2838 GCA_035718485.1 Gaiellaceae bacterium | reverse complement strand
CGGGAAGTGTGCGCACTGTTCGGGAGCCTCATTGCCAAGCCTCGATTCACTCGGTGCCGTACTTATTCTGTCGGAGAGCCGGCGGTGCTCGAGCACGCCTTTCGCGGTCGCGATCGTCGCCGGCGGAAGAGAAATGGCGGTTAGCGGCGCACACTTCGGTCGTCAGCAGGATCACGCCGAAATGCACGGCCCGAGCCTAACGGCGGCGCGACGACCTAGCTGTCTGGGAACTACAGCTAGACCGCGTCTGCGTTGGCCGCCACGCTGAGCACGGCCTTGACGATGCCGTCGTAGCCCGTGCAGCGGCAGAGGTTCCCGGACAGCCCGATCCGGACCGCGTCCTCGGTCGGCTGCGGGTTGGTCCCGAGGAGCGCGGTCGCGGAGACGAGCATCCCGGGCGTGCAGAAGCCGCACTGGACGCCGCCGTGCTCGAGGAACGCGACCTGCAGCGGGCTCAGCTCGCCGCCGTTCGCAAGCCCCTCGACGGTCGTGATCTCACTCCCCTCGGCCTGGAGCGCGAGGTAGGAGCAGCTGTTCACCGGCTCGCCGTCGAGCAGCATCATGCAGGCCCCGCACTCGGAGTCGTCGCAGCCCTCCTTCGCGCCGGTCAGCCCGAGCGTGTCCCGCACGGCGGCAAGCAGGGTCGCACCCGGCTCGACCTCCACTGGGTAGGAGAAGCCGTTGACGGTGAGCGTCGCTGCGACTTTCACGCGGCGCTTCCGGTCGCCGGAATCGGGACGCTGCCGCCGCGAGCGCGCGTCACGGCAGCATCGATCGCTCGTCGCGCGATCACCTCGGCCATCGCCCGCCGGTACCGCTCGGACGCGCGAACGTCGGAGATCGGGGACGTTGCGGCCGCCACCGCAGCCGCGGCCCGTTGCACGTCCCCTGTATCGGCGGACGTGCCTTCGAGCGCGGCCTCCGCCTCCGGCACCCGGCGGATCGTCGGCGCGAGCGCGGTGATCGCGATGCGGGCCGTGCTCACCGTGTCCTCCTCGAGCGCGACGACCGCGGTGGCGCCTACGACGGCGATCTCCATCTGCCGGCGGTACTCGAGGCGAACGTAGGCGCTGCCGGTCCCGTCGGCGACCTGCGGGACGTCGACCGCCACGAGCAGCTCGTCCGCGCTCGCGACCGTCGCACCCGGCCCCGTGAACAGCTCAGCGACCGGGACAGTGCGCGCGGCCGTCGCCGAGCGCAGCTCGACCGTCGCGCCGAAGCAGACGAGCGGGCCGCCCGTCTCCATCGCCGGCGACGCGTTCATGAGGTTGCCGCCGAGAGTGCCGCGGGCACGGGTCGCGTGAGAGCCGACGATCGCCGACGCGTCGGCGAGCGCCGTGAAATGCGCGTGGATCGCCGGATCCGCCGCGATCTCCGCATGCGTGACGAGCGCGCCGAGCCGCAGTCCTTGGCCGGTCGGCTCGATTCCACGCAGCGCTTCGACTCGGTGGATCGCGACGAGCGACTCGGGTAGCGGCTCCTTGCCCTGGCGAGCTCCGACCACGAGGTCCGTCCCGCCGGCAACGGGGCGTGCACCGCCTGCGACCGCGGCGACCGCGTCGTCGATCGTCGTCGCGGTCGCGAAGGTCGTCACTGCAACGCCTCCCACACGCGCTCGGGCGTCATCGGCAGCTCTCTCACGCGCGCACCGATCACCTTCGCGACGGCGTTCGCGATCGCCCCGGCCGTCGGCACGCACGGCGGCTCGCCGACGCCCTTCGAGCCCTTCGGTCCCGCATTCGGCGTGTCCGTCTCGATCCAGGCGATGTCGATCCGAGGCGCGTCGGAGGCGGTGACGAGCTTGTAGTCGAGGAGGTGCGGATTGCGCTGCCGGCCGAGCTCGTCGAGCTGCGTCCCTTCGCTCAGCGCCTGTCCGATCCCCATCACGACACCGCCGTACACCTGGCCGTCGGCTCCGACCCGGTTGAGGATGGTGCCGCAGTCGTGGGCGGCTGCGACGCGCAGCACCCTGACGACCCCGGTCTCGCGGTCGACTCTCACGTGCGCTGCGTGGGCGATCAGCTGCGGCGCGTGGAAGGACTCGTTGCCGAGGCGGCCGACGCAGCCCTCGGCGGGCGCCTGCGGCGACTCGGGGATCTCGCCCGCGCCCTTGCCGTGGAAGGTCCCGTCGGCCGCGAGCTCGGCGATCGTCACCGACTTGTCCGGCGACCCCTTCACCTGCACGGCTCCGCCGATGAGCTCGAGGTCGCCCTGGGCGGCCTCGAGCCGCTCGGCAGCCGCGTCGAGCAGCTGCTCGCGCACCTCGGCGGTCGCCGCGAGCACGGCGCGGACGCTGTTGAACGTCGTCTGCGACCCGCAGGAGCCCATGTCCCACGGCGCAGCGTCGGTGTCCTGGTAGAGGAGCGAGAAGTCCTTCGCCCGCATGCCGAGCTCCTCGGCTACGAACTGCGGCATCGCCATCACCGCGCCCGTGCCGTTCTCCTGCGCGCCTGTGACGATCGTTCCCGTGCCGTCCGGGTTGAGCTTGACGTACGCGCCCGAGTTCGTCGCAAAGCACGGCCACCAGCCGCACGCGACGCCGATCGCCTCGTCCTCGGGGAGATCCGCCCCGTCGCCGATCAGCGAGACCGCGCGCTCGAGTGTCTCCTTCATCGCCACCCGCTCGAGCACCTGCCCCGTCGCGGTCACGGAGCCCTCCTCGATCAGCGTGCGACCCCGGAGCTCCACCGGGTCGAGGCCGAGCGCCTCGGCGAGCTCGTCCATGTGCTGCTCGAGCGCCCAGCAGACCTGCGGCGCGGTCGGCGCGCGGATCGACGACGACGGCTGGTTGTTCGAGTAGACGA
The DNA here is from genome assembly GCA_035718485.1 of Gaiellaceae bacterium. GTDB lineage: Bacteria > Actinomycetota > Thermoleophilia > Gaiellales > Gaiellaceae > JACCTU01. The sequence continues at coordinate 34 of DASTHC010000068.1, read as the reverse complement.
GCGACGACTCGATCTGGACGTTCTCGAGCTCGTA
>DASTHC010000067.1:0-2216 GCA_035718485.1 Gaiellaceae bacterium | reverse complement strand
CGTTGCAGATCCCGATCACGGCGCCGCCGGCCTCGGCGAACCCCCGCACCTCGTCCATGATCGGCGCGAACCGCGCGATCGCGCCGCACCGCAGGTAGTCGCCGTAGGAGAACCCGCCGGGCAGGATCACGGCGTCGACGCTACGGAGATCGCGATCGGCGTGCCACAGCTCGACGCCCTCCCCGCCCATGAAGCGCACCGCGCGGAGCGCGTCCCGGTCGTCCAGCGACCCGGGGAACGTGACGACGCCGATCCGCGGCCGCCTGGCGTCGCTCATCTTGCGCTCATGTGGCGCTCAACGCCCCACCTGCTCGGCCCGCAGGACCTGGAACTCCTCGATCACCGGGTTCGACAGGAGCCGGGAGGCCATCTCCTCGACCTGCGCTTGCGCGGCCTCCTCGCTTTCGGCGTCGATCGTGAGCTCGACGTGGCGGCCGACGCGCACGCCGCTCACGTTCGTCCACCCCATGGCCGGCAGCGATCCCTCGACCGCCTTGCCCTGGGGGTCGAGCAGGCCCGGCTTGAGCTGGACCAGGACCTCGAACCGCACGTTCACGCGTGCTCCCGACGGAGACGTTCGAGCGCGGCCGCATCGGTCTCGGCGTCGTCGCCGGAGGTCACGCCGCTCAGGTGCCGGTAGTGGTCGAACGGCGACGCGGCGACGCGCTCGTAGGCCTCGCGGTACTTGAGCGACGTGCGGTCGACGACCTCGGAGGGCAGGTCGGGCGCGGGCGGTTCGTGATCCCAACCGCTCGCGTCCAGCCAGTCGCGGACGAACTGCTTGTCGAACGAGGGCTGTGCGCGCCCGGCTCGGTAGCCGTCTGCAGGCCAGAACCTGGAGGAGTCCGGGGTCAATACCTCGTCGATCAGGATCAGCTCGCCGTGGGCGAACCCGAACTCGAACTTCGTGTCGGCGAGCAGGATCCCGCGTTCGGCGGCGATGCCCGCCCCCCGCTCGTACAGCGCGATCGAGATCTCGCGCAGGCGCTCGGCGAGCCCGCGCCCGACCAGATCCACCGTCTCGTCGAACGTCAGCGGCAGGTCGTGACCCGAGGCCGCCTTCGTGGTGGGCGTGAAGATCGGCGCGGGCAGCCGCGACGACTCCACCAACCCCTCCGGCAGCGCGACGCCGCACACGTGACCCTCGGCGCGGTACTGCTTCAGCCCCGAACCCGTGAGGTACCCGCGCACCACGCACTCGACGGGGATCACCTGCGCCTTGGTGGCGAGCATCGCCCGGCCGGCCAGCGCCGGCTCGCTGCGGAACGGCTCGGGGAAGTCGCGCCGGTCGGCGCTCGCGAGGTGGTTGGGGACCACGCCGGTCGTGCGCTCGAGCCAGAACAGTGTGAGCCCGGTCAGGACTCGGCCCTTGTCGGGGATCGGGTTGGGCAGCACCACGTCGAACGCGCTGATGCGATCGGTCGCGACGAGAAGCACCCGATCGTCGCCGACGTCGTAGATGTCGCGGACCTTGCCCTGTCCGTGCAGCCGGGCCGCGGTGCCGCTCATCCCTGACGGACCTCGACCTTCTCGAGTCGGTCGAACACGACGTCCAGGTTCCGCAGCGCGGCCGCAGGGTCGAACAGCTCGTCGAGCCGTTCGCCGAGCCGTTCGCGCACGCGGGGGTCCGAGGTGACCAGCTCGCGGAACGACGCGTCGTCGTCCCACGCCGCGGCCGCGGCGTCCTGCACGATCGCGTACGCCTCGTCGCGCGGCAGCCCCGCGTCCACGAGCGCGAGCAGCACGTTCTGCGAGAACGCCAGCCCGCCGCCCACCTGCAGGTTCTCGCGCATCCGTTCCGGGTAGATCACGAGCCCGTCGAGCACCTCGGTCATCTCGGCGAGCATGAAGTGCAGCGCCATCGTCGAGTCGGGCAGGATCACGCGCTCGGCCGACGAATGCGAGATGTCGCGCTCGTGCCAGAGCACGGTGTTCTCGAGCGCCGCCTGCAGGTTGCCGCGGATCACGCGGGCGAGCCCGGTCACGCGTTCGCAGCGGACCGGGTTCCGCTTGTGGGGCATCGCGCTCGAACCCTTCTGTCCCGCCGTGAACGGCTCCTGCACCTCTCGGACCTCGGTCCGCGCGAGATGGCGGATCTCGGTCGCGATCGCGTCGAGCGACGAGGCCGTGATCGCGAGCGCGGCCATCAGCTCGGCGTGCCGGTCGCGCGCCACGATCTGGCTCGACGCCTCGGCGGCGCGCAGGCCGAGCTTCGC